>NZ_CP061316.1:0-333027 GCF_018688335.1 Polynucleobacter sp. AP-Jannik-300A-C4
CCAAAAATATGAGTAACTTACAGAACCCCCCGACATTGAATTCACTAAGCCCGCTGGGGTTTTGGGATGGTGCACTTGGTGCGCTAGCTCGCGAACTGTCCCCCCAACAATTTAAGACCTGGATTCAGCCGTTAAGCTTGGTTTCCTATGATGAAAGTGAGCAATCACTCATTCTGGGAGCTCCAAATAGATTCAAACTTGATTGGATCAAGAAAACTTTTTCTGATCGCTTCCAGGAGATGGCAGACCAGTATTTTGGCCACCCAATCAACTTAAGCTTCGTACTCAATGTAGAAGGTTCGGGCACGCAATCACCTGAGATTAGCTCGCCTCCTCAGGATAAATTTGAGCAACAAGAGGTTTTGCTAGACGCAGACAGCAGCTCTACAGAAGAGCAAGCTTTTGAAATTGAAGATCACTCTAAATTAAACCCAAACCTCACTTTTGAGACCTTTGTCACGGGTAAGGCTAACCAACTTGCAAGGGCGGCATCTATTCAGGTTGCCCACAACCCTGGCACTTCCTATAACCCAATGTTTTTATATGGCGGGGTTGGTTTGGGCAAAACACATCTAATTCATGCTATTGGGAATCACCTACTAAAAGAGAAGCCGAATGCTCGAATTCGATACATTCACGCCGAGCAGTACGTTTCTGATGTTGTTAGGGCTTATCAACAAAAAGCTTTTGATCGCTTCAAGCGCTATTACCACTCCCTTGACCTGCTTTTAATTGACGATATTCAATTTTTTAGTGGCAAGTCTAGGACGCAAGAGGAATTTTTCTACGCTTTTGAGGCGCTCTTGAGCAATAAGGCTCAAGTCATCATTACCAGCGACACTTACCCAAAAGAAATGGTGGGAATAGATGATCGACTAATTTCTCGTTTTGACTCGGGACTTACGGTTGCAATTGAGCCGCCAGAACTAGAGATGCGAGTCGCTATTCTGATGAAAAAAGCTCAAAGTGAGGGCATCCCCATGAGTGAGGATGTGGCTTTTTTCGTAGCAAAGCACCTTAGATCCAATGTGCGTGAGCTTGAAGGGGCGCTAAGGAAAATCTTGGCATTTGTTCGCTTCCATGGCAAAGAGGTGACGATTGATGTGGCCCGGGTGGCTCTAAAAGATTTACTCTCCATTCAAAATCGACAAATTTCTGTTGAAAACATCCAAAAAGCGGTTGCAGACTTTTACAGCATTAAGGTGGCCGATATGTACTCGAAAAAGCGTCCAGCAAATATTGCCCGACCCCGGCAAATTGCGATGTTTATAGCCAAAGAATTGACCCAAAAGAGTCTGCCAGAGATTGGTGAGTTATTTGGTGGGAGAGACCACACAACCGTTCTACACGCAGTCCGGAAGATTAGCTCGGAAAGATCACATGATGGGCAACTCAATCACGAAATCCACGTTATTGAGCAAACCCTCAAGTCCTAAGTTTTTTACTTGTGGATAAGCCTGTGGACAGTTCAATGGATAACTTTGGGGACAAGGTGTTGATAAATTGTGGAAAGCTCTCGCTTCATGCAAAAATAGGGTGTGAATGAAAAGTTATCCAATATTTACTCAGTGTTTATACAAAAGTTTTCCACAGGTTTTTTAGGTTTTAAGGGGTTGTTTTAAATAAGGTTTTTGAGTTATCCACTGAAAAAAGAAGCCTTATTACTACTACTAATAAGATATATACAAGGATTTAAAAGCAATGCAACTCGTAAACACATCGCGTGATAGTTTATTAAAACCACTTCAAGTTGTTAGTGGCATTGTTGAACGCCGACATACTTTGCCAATCTTGGCAAACCTGTTATTTAAAAAACAAGGTGACAAAGTATCTTTTGTTTCAACGGATATAGAAATTCAAATTACAACTAACGCTAGTTTTGGTGTTGGTGTTGAAGACGTCACTACAACTGTGGCCGCAAGAAAGCTATTGGATATTTTGCGCGCTCTACCAGAAGGGCCTGTTGCTTTAAATCTCAAAGACAACAAGATGGTTGTTCAGAGCGGTAAAAGCCGCTTCTCTTTGCAAACTCTTTCAGCAACCGAGTTTCCTGTTATGCAAAGCGTTGGTGAGGTAACCGCTAGCTGGAAGATGACTCAAAAAAGTTTTCGTCAATTAGTTAGTCAAGTTCATTTTGCAATGGCACAACAAGATATTCGTTATTACCTTAATGGTATGTTGTTGGTTGTTGAGGGTAAGCAAGTAATTGCGGTTGCAACCGATGGTCATCGCTTGGCTTATTCTCAAGTTGAATTAACTGATGCTCCAGTGGGGTCTGGTCAGAGACAGGAAATCATTATTCCTCGTAAAACCATTCTGGAGTGCCAACACCTACTTGAGGACTCAGATGAACCATTGGAGATGAGTCTTACATCAAATCAGGTGAAGTTTACGTTTGGTGATATCGAGTTGATTTCTAAGTTGGTCGAGGGGAAATTTCCTGACTTTCAGCGCGTGATTCCTAAGGGGCATAAAAACTCCTTAGTGGTTGGACGTGATGTTTTGCAATCAGCTTTACAACGCGCAGCAATTCTGACAACAGATAAATTCAAGGGCGTACGCTTTTCTTTGTCACCAAATCGAATTACTGTTCAATCCACTAATGCTGAGCAAGAAGAAGCTCAAGAAGAGATTGAAACTGAATACAGTGGTGACGTTGTTGAGATTGGGTTCAATGTAAGTTACTTATTAGATGTTTTATCAAACCTAAAGAATGAAAAAATTCAAATTAGTTTGGGTGATGCCAACAGCAGCGCTGTGATTACACTACCTGGTTCAGAAGACTTCAAGTATGTTGTGATGCCAATGCGTATTTAATTTAGAAAAAAATGACTGAAGAAAAAAAAGTAGTAGAGCAGTATGGTGCATCATCGATTCAAATCTTAGAAGGTCTCGAGGCTGTTCGTAAACGTCCAGGTATGTATATCGGGGATACCTCCGATGGAACAGGCCTGCACCACCTAGTTTTTGAGGTTTTAGACAACTCTATTGATGAGGCTCTAGCAGGATATTGCTCTGAAATTACCGTCGTTATACAAACCGATAATTCTATTTCTATAGTTGATAACGGGCGTGGCGTTCCTACAGGCATTAAATACGACGATAAGCATGAGCCAAAAAGAAGTGCGGCTGAGATTGTGATGACTGAGCTGCATGCTGGTGGTAAGTTTGATCAAAACAGCTATAAAGTTTCTGGTGGTTTACATGGTGTGGGTGTTAGTTGCGTAAACGCACTCTCTAAGTGGTTAAAACTTACTATTCGTCGCGATGGCAAAGCGCACTACATGGAGTTTGCGCGCGGCGTGATTCAGAACCGCAATATTCAAGAAGAAAATGGTGTTGCGGTTTCACCAATTACTGTTATTGGTGACACAAGCTTATCTGGTACTGAAGTACATTTCTTGGCTGACGAAGAAATCTTTGGAAGTATTGAATTCCATTATGAAATTCTTGTTAAGCGCATTCGCGAACTCTCATTTTTAAATAATGGAGTTCATATTAAATTAATTGATCAGCGCTCTGGTCAAGAAGAAGATTTTGCTTTCTCAGGTGGTGTTAAAGGTTTTGTTGAATACATTAACCAAACAAAAAATGTTTTACACCCAAATATTTTTTATGCAGAAGGAATTCGTCCATCTGATTTGGGCGGCAACATTACCGCCGAAGTATCCATGCAATGGAATGATAGTTTTAGTGAGCAAGTGTTGTGTTTCACTAACAATATTCCACAACGTGATGGTGGTACTCATCTAACAGGTCTGCGCGCAGCCATGACCCGCGTCATTAATAAATATATTGATGAACACGAAGTTGCTAAAAAAGCTAAGGTTGAAATTTCTGGCGATGATATGCGTGAGGGACTTGCTTGCGTTTTATCCGTCAAAGTTCCTGAGCCTAAGTTTTCGAGCCAAACAAAAGATAAGTTGGTCTCTAGTGAGGTTCGTGGCCCGGTAGAAGAAATTGTTGCTGAGGCTTTGAGTGCTTATTTGCAAGAGCGCCCAGCTGATGCAAAAATTCTTTGCGGAAAAATTGTAGATGCTGCACGAGCTCGTGAGGCGGCACGTAAAGCTCGCGACATGACTCGTCGTAAGGGTGTCCTTGACGGTTTGGGTCTTCCTGGGAAGTTGGCAGACTGCCAAGAGAAGGATCCAACCAAATCTGAACTATTTATTGTCGAGGGAGACTCCGCGGGTGGCTCTGCAAAGCAGGGTCGTGACCGACGCTTTCAGGCGATTCTTCCTCTCAAAGGAAAAATCCTCAACGTTGAAAAAGCCCGATTCGATAAGATGTTGGCTAGCCAAGAGGTGGTTACTTTAATTACCGTTCTTGGAACTGGTATTGGTGTTGAGGAGTACAAGGCCGACAAGTTGCGCTATCACCGCATCATCATCATGACCGACGCGGACGTTGATGGTAGCCACATCCGCACACTCCTACTTACCTTCTTCTATAGACAAATGCCCGAGTTGATTGAGCGTGGCCACATCTATATTGCGCAACCACCCTTGTATAAGGTGAAGTTTGGCAAGAATGAGCAATACATTAAAGATGATGCGGAGTTGAATCAACTGCTGCTAAAGATTGCATTAGAGTCGGCCTCACTTCAAACCCCCACGGGAGAAATTATTGAGGGTGCAGCATTGGGCGAGTTAGCTAAACACTATCAAGTCATTCAATCTGTTGTTGATCGCTTATCTCGCACCATTGACGAAGATGCTTTGCGTGCCATTGCTTCTGGTACTCAACTCAACCTAGATACCGAGAAGTCTGCACATGAATCGGCTGAGCGCTTGCGTGGCGCACTTGCTGATTCTTTGAATCCTTTGGCACTGCCCCCAGAGATTATTGTGCAAAAGGAAGAGCGTACCGATCGCTATAAATTACTTCTCTCCCGCCGCATTCATGGCAACTTGAAGTTATCGGCAATCAATTCTGATTTTGTTCATGGTGATGATTACCAAAGCCTGTCAAATGCAGCTGCGGTTTTATCTGGCAAGGTGTTGCCGGGTTCAAAGGTTCGCCGTGGCGACCCAGACAAAAACCAAAAAGAACAAGCGATTCAAGATTTCAGGGCCGCTTTCTCCTGGCTGCTCTCTGAGGCTGAGCGCGTGCTCAGTCGTCAGCGCTACAAAGGTCTTGGTGAGATGAATCCATCCCAGTTGTGGGAAACCACCATGGATGCAGGTTCAAGAACATTACTCCAAGTCAAAATCGAAGATGCGATTGCTGCTGACCAGGTCTTCACAACCCTAATGGGGGATGAGGTTGAGCCACGTCGTGCCTTTATTGAAAAAAACGCCTTGATTGCTCGTAACCTGGACGTCTGATTTAAATGGCTAAAAAGAAATTGGTGGTTCCAAAAATTGATCGCTCACGCATTGTTGTGAAGTCCTCCCCGATTCATGGCAAAGGGGTGTTTGTTGCTAAGCCAATAAAAAAAGGTGATGCGATTATTGAGTACAAAGGGGAGCGCATTAGTTGGAAGTTGGCCGAGAAGCGCCATCCACATGACCCTAAAGACCCAAACCATACTTTTTATTTTTCACTGGAGGATGGTCGTTGCATTGATGCTAAATATGGCGGCAATGCAGCACGCTGGATTAACCACTCCTGTAAACCCAGTTGTGAAACTCGAGAAGATATTTTTGACGGTGAGCCTCGTGTATTTATTTATGCGAAACGCGACCTTAAGTTGGGCGAAGAGCTTTTTTATGATTACTCGCTTGATATTGGTAGCCGCGTTACCAAGCGGTTGAAGAAGGACTATGAGTGTCGCTGTGGTGCAAAAAAATGCCGTGGCACGATGTTGTCTCTCGACACCAAATAATTTCAAAAAATGTTGTTTCTCAGTATTCAAGATTTAGAGGCAGCCATTAATTATTGGCGTAGTCAATCGTCCGCGGTTGGAGAAGAGTTGCATTTGTGCCCAGAGGCCGCTGCGCTTGCAAAACCTTACGCACTTATGATTGTTCAAGGGTCGCAGAGGGTTCCCATGGATGTCTTGGATGAAATAGCAAAATCAGCAATCCAAAAGTTTTTTAAAACCAAACAAACAAACTAAAAAACTCAACCTTTGTGTTTTTAGGGTTATCTCTATATTAGTAAATACTCTCTTGGGGTATTCTCAAAGTCTTGCCCAAAGATGTGCATGAGGATTTAAGCTTGCAAGAAACAATATTAAAAACAATTAGTCTTGGGAAAACTTTTAAAGGGTTTTCTGCGGTGAGTGACGTCAATCTAGATGTCACTCGTGGAACTATTCACGCTCTCATTGGACCCAATGGGGCAGGCAAAACCACTTGTTTTAATTTACTCACTAAATTTTTAGAGCCCAGCGCCGGTCAAATTCTATTTAATGGTTTTGACATCACAAAAGAGAAGCCGGCCCAAATTGCAAGGCGGGGTGTGGTTCGATCATTTCAAATCTCCGCTGTTTTCCCACATCTAACTGTTCTAGAAAACGTTCGTGTTGCACTGCAGCGAGGATTGGGTACGGAATTTCATTTTTGGAAGTCTGGTGAGACACTAAATGTGCTCAATGAGCGCGCTGAGGAGTTGTTGTGTGAGGTTGGTTTGGCAGACTTTGCCCACGAAGAAACCCTAAATTTGGCCTATGGGCGCAAGAGAGCACTAGAAATTGCCACCACCATGGCCATGGAGCCCGAATTAATGCTGTTGGATGAACCAACACAGGGTATGGGCCATGAAGATGTCGAGCGCGTTACAGAATTAATTGATCGGGTGTCTAAAGGTCGCACCATCTTGATGGTTGAGCACAACATGAAGGTGGTTTCCTCCATTGCTGACAGAATTACAGTGTTGCAACGGGGCTCGGTATTGGCTGAGGGTTCATATCATGAGGTTTCAAACAACCCCTTGGTGGTTGAGGCTTATATGGGCAGCCATGGGGGTGACAACTTATGAGCACCATGGCATTGGAGGTTAAAAACCTCGAATCTTGGTATGGCGAGTCTCACATCCTTCATGGCGTGAACTTTTCAGTTCGTGATGGTGAGGTGGTTACGCTGTTGGGTCGCAATGGGGCTGGGCGAAGCACGATTTTAAAAACTATTTTAGGTTTAACAAGCAAGAGAACGGGTTCGGTAGAGGTTTATGGCAACCAAACGATTGCCATGCCAACCTATAGGATTGCTCGGCTTGGTGTTGGTTTTTGTCCTGAGGAGCGCGGCATCTTTGCTAGCTTAAGCGCCGAAGAGAATTTGTTGTTGTTGCCTGAGATCGCCCCTGGCGGCATGGGTTTGGATGAGATTTATGAAATGTTTCCCAACCTGTATGAGCGACGCAATAGTCCAGGCACAAGACTCTCGGGTGGCGAGCAGCAGATGCTTGCAATGGCACGCATTTTGAGGACGGGTGCCAAATTACTGTTGCTGGATGAAATTACCGAAGGTTTGGCGCCGGTGATTGTTCAAAAGTTGGGTGAGGTGGTAACAAGCTTACGTAACAAAGGCTTCACTATTGTGTTGGTGGAGCAAAACTTCCGATTTGCTGCACCTCTAGCAGATCGTCATTATGTGGTTGAACATGGCAATGTGGTCGAGGTTGTCAATCAAAGTGAGCTGGCTGAGAAGGCAAGCTTGTTAAATGAGTATCTTGGTGTTTAGCAGTTATTTATAGGAGACCTAAATGAAGTTAAAGCAAATTACTGCGTGTCTGGTGGCGGCAACCTTTTTTGGTTCTAACCCAGCATTCGCGCAAACATCTAAAGTAAGTGGTGATGTAATCAAGATTGGTGTTTTAACTGACCTTTCTTCTACCTATTCTGATTTGGCTGGTCCTGGCGCGGTGATTGCCGCAAAAATGGCAATTGCCGACTTCTCAAAAGATGGCACTGTTATTGGCAAGAAGATTGAGCTTGTTAGTGCCGACCATCAGAACAAAGCAGATATTGCCGCCAACAAAGCGCGCGAGTGGTATGACAAAGACGGTGTTGATGTGATTGTTGAGTTGGTTTCGACCAACGTTGCACTTGCTGTCATGGAAGTCGCGGAACAAAAGAACAAGATTACTTTGGTGTCTGGCGCAGCATCATTACCAATTACCAATGAAAAATGTACTGCTAATAACGTGCATTGGACTTATGACACCTATGCGCTTTCAAACGGTACCGCTAAAGCAGTTGTTAAGCAGGGTAAAAAGAATTGGTATTTCTTGACTGCTGACTATGCTTTCGGAGCAGCCCTAGAGAAAGACTCAACCAACGTTGTTAATGCCAACGGCGGCAAAGTGCTTGGTACAAGTAAGCACCCATTCCCTAATAGCGACTTCTCTTCATACTTGCTGAAGGCTCAGGCCAGTGGCGCAGATGTTGTTGCATTAGCAAATGCTGGTCAAGACACCATCAACTCCGTTAAACAAGCCGCCGAGTTTGGTATCAATAAAAAACAAACCGTTGTTCCTTTGCTCATGTTTATTTCTGATGTTCACTCTTTGGGCTTGAATGCAGCTCAAGGTATGTACCTAACAGAAGGCTTCTACTGGGATAGAGATGAGAAGACCCGCGCGTTTGCCAAACGCTTTATCTTGCAGCATAAGCGTATGCCAACCAGCGTTCAAGCTGGCGTCTATTCATCAGTTCTTGCTTACTTAGCTGCAGTTCAAAAGGCTGGCACAGATGATACTCAGGCAGTAATGAAGGCCTTGAGATCAACCAACATTGACGATGGATTATTCAAAGGAAAAATCCGTGCCGATGGTAAGTTTGAACACGACATGTATTTGCTCGAAGTGAAGAAGCCATCTGAATCTAAGAGCCCATGGGATTATTACAACGTCAAAGCAGTGATTCCAGCTGCTGAGGCAACACAACCACTTTCATTGTCACGATGCAAGTTGGTTACTAACAAGTAATCCATTTCTAATTAAGCATGTTTGAACTTCTTGGAATTACCCCACAAGGGCTGGTTGCTCAGCTCTTAGTGGGGCTTATCAATGGCTCCTTTTACGCCATTTTGAGTTTGGGTTTGGCCATTATTTTTGGCCTACTTAACATCATCAATTTTTCCCATGGTGCTCAATACACGATGGGTGCATTTGTTGCATGGATTGGTTTAACTCAAGTAGGTCAATGGTTTGGCTTTCCTGAGTTTTCTATTAATTATTGGTTTGCATTAATTTTGGTGCCCTTGGTTATGGCGGGCTTTGGTTTGATTCTTGAGCGCACCATGCTTAAGCGCCTTTACCACCTAGATCACTTATATGGCCTTTTATTAACTTTTGGTTTGGCGCTCATTATTGAGGGAATGTTCCGTCATTGGTATGGAATTTCTGGTGAGAGCTATCCAGCGCCAGAGATATTGCAGGGTGCTATCCCATTAGAGTCGATCGGCATCATCTTGCCTAAATATCGTTTGTGGGTTGTAGTTGCCTCTTTAGTGGTTTGCTTCTCTACTTGGTATGTTATTGAGAGAACGAAGTTGGGCTCCTATCTTCGTGCTGGAACTGAAAACCCAAAACTACTCCAAGCATTTGGCATCAATGTGCCTTTAATGATTTCTTTGGCCTATGCTTATGGCGTCGGTCTTGCCGGCTTTGCTGGTGTTTTGGCTGCACCAATTTTTCAAGTGAATCCATTGATGGGCTCGAATCTCATCATTGTGGTTTTTGCGGTTGTTGTGATTGGTGGCATGGGTTCTATTATGGGATCCATTTTGACCGGCCTAGCGTTAGGCTTAATTGAAGGCCTAACTAAAGTTTTTTATCCAGAAGCATCTGGCGTAGTTATTTTCGTAATCATGGCAATTGTTTTGCTTATTCGTCCTGCTGGACTTTTCGGCCGGGAGAAATAAGGTGAACTCAAAAACAAAATTACTGTACGGCATTCTAGTTTTAATTGCCCTGTTACTACCCTTCCAAGATTTCATTTATCTTGTGTTTGCAATGAAGGTTTTATGTTTCGCACTCTTTGCTTGCGCCTTCAATTTGTTGCTGGGTTTTACGGGCCTTCTTTCTTTTGGGCATGCAGCATTTTTTGGAACCTCTGCTTACATTACCGCGTATCTTTGCAAAGAGGCTGGTCTGTCCCCTGAGTTTGGAATTGCTTTGGGTGTTCTTGGTTCAGCTTTCTTAGGCTTTTTAATTGGCTCTTTAGCAATTCGCAGGCAAGGTATTTATTTTGCAATGGTTACGCTTGCTCTTTCTCAAATGGTCTACTTCCTCGCAGTGCAGCTTCCCTTTACTGGTGGTGAGGATGGTATTCAGGGTGTACCACGGGGCATGTTGTTTGGTTTGATTGACTTAAAAGATGACGTCAGCATGTATTACTTTGTTCTAGCTGTTTTCTTGCTGGGGTTTGCGTTGATCGTTCGTACTGTGCACTCACCGTTTGGTCAGGTCTTAAAAGCTATTCGTGAAAATGAGCCGCGCGCAGTGTCTTTGGGTTATGACGTTGATCGTTTTAAGTTAATTTCTTTTGTAATTTCTGCTGCGCTTGCCGGCCTTGCTGGTTCTTTGAAAACACTGGTATTCCAGTTGGCAACCTTGACCGATGTGCATTGGCATATGTCTGGCGAAGTGGTTTTGATGACCTTGCTCGGCGGTATGGGAACCATTCTTGGTCCAGTGGTCGGCGCCGGTATTGTTGTTGGCTTACAAAATTATTTGGCCAATATTGGCTCCTGGAGCACCATTGCAACGGGATTCATTTTTGTAATTTGCGTCTTAGCTTTCCGTCGTGGAGTTGTTGGCGAAATCACCCATCTCCTTAAGAAGAAAAGCTGAATTGGTTTTTTTCTTATTAGCTTTTAGTGCGGCGCTTCGGCGCCGTACTCATTTAAGGTTCGCAGCCCCACAACTAGCCCGTTAAATATCGCCAGGTCTTTGTCGTTCACTTACTCCAACCCCATTTATTCAATGTGATTTTATAAAAAAATATAATTAAATCAATGACTTATAAAATAATCACAATAGATATTATTATTTGTTTGAAGATTTGTTTCACGTGAAACCCACAAAATGCTATGATCATCGCCCTATCTGAGGCAAATCATGCGTTATACAAAGAACTTCGATGTCATTGTGGTTGGTGGTGGTCATGCCGGGACCGAGGCTGCCCTCGCAGCTGCACGTATGGGATGCGACACCCTCCTGATTACACACAGTATTGAGAGTTTGGGTGCTATGAGCTGTAACCCCTCAATTGGTGGTATCGGCAAGGGTCACCTAGTTAAAGAAATTGATGCGATGGGCGGCGCTATGGCAGCCGCTACCGATGAGGCTGGCATTCAGTTTAGGATCCTCAATTCAAGCAAGGGCCCTGCTGTTCGTGCAACTCGTGCTCAGGGCGATCGTATTTTATATAAGGCGGCGATCCGCCGCCGCCTCGAAAACCAAGAGAATCTGACTCTTTTCCAGGCCGCCGTAGATGATCTACTGGTTGTGGGTGATGAGGTTCAGGGTGTAGTTACACAAATGGGCCTGAAGTTTATGGCCAAGAAAGTGGTGCTTACCGCGGGTACCTTTCTGGATGGCAAGATTCACGTTGGCTTAAATAATCATGCAGGTGGCCGTGCTGGTGACCCAGCAGCAGTTTCATTGTCGGCTAGATTAAAAGAGCTGAAGCTTCCTCAGGGAAGATTAAAGACTGGCACCCCACCACGGATTGATGGGCGAACCATTGATTTCTCGGTGATGTTGGAGCAACCGGGGGATTTAGACCCTGTACCTGTTTTCTCCTATCTGGGTCGACCAGAGCAGCACCCAAAGCAAGTCCCTTGCTGGATTTCTCACACGAATGAGCAAACACACGACATTATTCGCGGTGGCCTGGATCGTTCACCAATGTATACCGGCGTTATTGAGGGGGTTGGTCCGCGCTATTGCCCTTCTATTGAAGACAAGATTCACCGCTTTGCCTCCAGAAATAGTCACCAGATCTTCTTAGAGCCTGAGGGCCTAACAACGAACGAGTTTTATCCGAACGGCATTTCTACTAGCCTGCCATTTGATGTTCAATGGAATTTGGTGCGCAGCATTCGTGGTCTGGAGTCTGCCGTCATCGTGCGCCCTGGTTATGCAATTGAATACGATTTCTTTGACCCACGTCATCTACGCCATAGTTTGGAGACCAAGGCAATAGCTGGCCTCTACTTTGCAGGCCAGATTAATGGCACAACGGGCTATGAGGAGGCTGCCGCTCAAGGCATGCTTGCTGGAATTAATGCTGGCTTGGCGGCACAGGGCAAGGAGCCTTGGCTGCCCAAACGAAGTGAGTCCTATATTGGCGTTTTGGTGGATGACCTGATTACTTTGGGTGTTCAAGAGCCATACCGTATGTTTACTAGCCGCGCCGAGTACCGCTTAAGCTTGCGTGAAGACAATGCTGATTTGCGCTTAACCACCATTGGGCGAGAGCTTGGTCTGGTAGACGACTACCGTTGGAATACGTTTTGCAGAAAACAAGAGGCTGTTTCACGTGAAACAACTCGCTTGCAAGATATTTGGATTGGGCCAAAGCATGTGTCAGCCAAGGCCGTTTCAGCGCTTTTGGGACAAGATTTATCGCACGAGTGTAGTTTGGCGGACCTTTTAAGGCGCCCTGGCATTACTTATGAGGCAGTTACTGGTTTAGCAGAAGGTCTTTGGTCGCCAGGAACGCTGGACGACGACCTGGGTTTGGCCCAACAAATTAGAGACCAGGTTGAGATTTCCATTAAATATCAAGGCTATATAGATAGGCAGGCGGTTGAAATTGCTCGTCAAGAGCATAACGAGAGCTTTCCTTTGTCGGATTCTTTGGATTACACCCAGGTTCTGGGTTTATCGAAAGAGGTACAACAAAAACTCAATTTGCATAAGCCGGGAACCCTTGGCCAGGCTGGAAGAATTTCTGGGGTGACACCTGCAGCTCTTTCTTTGCTATTAGTTCATCTGAAAAAGGGCTTAGGCAGGACGCAAGAAGAAACCCATGAGTAACGATTTAGTTTCTTTGGGGATTGAGGATTTAGGCTTGAATCTCAGTCCTGCCAAAATTGATGATTTGGAGCTCTTTTTGCAGGAAATGGGTCGCTGGAATCAGGTCCACAATTTGACTGCAATTGAGGGTGAAAAAAACTCTGTTCGTCTGCATCTCATTGATTCTATTACAGTTTTACCGATCATGCGCCAATTTCTAGACCAAGAAAACCCCAAAATTGCAGATCTTGGCTCTGGTGGTGGGTTGCCAGCCATACCCATTGCGATTTTGCAGTCAGGTTGGCATGTAACCCTGATTGAGGCGATCCGTAAAAAGACAGCATTCTTGCAGCATGTACGCGGCAAGTTGGGTTTAAAGAATATTGAAGTCTTGAGTGAGCGCGTTGAGATGGTGGCGAAATCACAGCCGGGACAGTTTGATGCAGTGATTTCTAGGGCATTTACCAATCTTGCTCATTTTTTGGAGCTTGCCCTCCCACTTCTCAAGCCAAATGGCTTGGTGTTTGCAATGAAGGCCAAGCGGGCAGATGAAGAGTTGCAAGACGTTTGCATGGATGATTGGCGATTAGTTGCCGATGAGCCTTTGCAGATCCCAAACTTAGCGGTGGAAAGACGATTGTTGGTTTTATCCCCCGTGAGAAAATCACCCCTTTAAAGCACGACCTTTTTAAGAAAAATTATGGCCAAAATATTTTGTATTGCTAATCAAAAAGGTGGGGTTGGAAAGACCACTACCGCAGTTAATTTGGCCGCAGGTTTGGCTGGGCATCAGCAGCGCGTTTTGTTGGTGGATTTAGATCCACAAGGTAATGCAACGATGGGGTCTGGAGTTGAAAAAGCAGACTTGAATAGCACCGTGTATCAAGTCTTAATTGGCCTATCAACAGTAAAAGAATCTGCAGTACCTTGCGAGAGCTCTGGCTATGATGTATTACCAGCCAATCGTGATTTAGCTGGCGCAGAAATTGAGTTGGTGGATTTAGATTCTCGCGAACAAAGATTGAAAGATGCACTCGCTCTTGTTGCAAATGATTATGACTTTATTTTAATTGACTGTCCTCCCGCGCTATCTTTATTAACGCTCAATGGATTGTGTGCTGCGAATGGTGTGATCGTGCCAATGCAGTGTGAATATTTTGCACTGGAAGGATTGTCAGACTTAGTGAACACCATCAAGCAGGTTCATGCCAACTTAAATCCTGATTTGGTGATCATTGGTTTGTTGCGCGTGATGTTTGATGCGCGCATGACATTGCAGCAACAAGTTTCCGATCAATTGCTTGAGCACTTTGGCGACAAGGTATTTAAGAGCATCATTCCCCGTAACGTTCGCCTGGCAGAAGCCCCGTCCTACGGGCTTCCTGGGGTGGCGTTTGATAGGTCATCTCGTGGCGCTAAAGCATATTTAGATTTTGGTGCCGAGATGATTGAGCGCATTAAGCAAATGTAAAACCTAGGAACAATAAAAAATATTATGGTTGCAATAAAGAAAAAAGGCTTGGGTCGCGGCTTAGAAGCGCTGCTTGGTGATAAGGCTCAGAAAGAAACTACAGCAGAAATTAATCGTTTGCCGTTGACTGCATTGCAGGCGGGTAAATATCAGCCGCGTCAAAAAATGGAAGCGGTGGCATTACAAGAGTTAGCTGAAAGTATTCGTGAGCAAGGAGTGATGCAGCCATTGTTGGTGCGTTTGGTTGCTCCTGGCAAATACGAAATTATTGCGGGAGAGCGTCGCTTTCGTGCCGCAACTTTAGCGGGCTTAAAAGAGGTGCCAGTTTTAGTTTCTGGCGCTAATGATCAGGCTGCTGCAGCAATGGCCTTAGTTGAGAATATGCAGCGCGAAGATTTGAATCCGCTAGAAGAGTCCCAAGGACTTGCAAGGCTGATTGAAGAGTTTGGTTTTACGCATGAGCAAGCTGCAAAAGCGGTGGGAAAATCACGCAGTGCTGTAACCAACTTGTTGCGCTTAAACCAACTGGCAAAACCAGTGCAAGCCATGCTTTTGGCGGGCGACATTGATATGGGCCATGCTCGTGCACTTTTGCCTTTGCCAGGAGCAAGTCAGGTAGCTTTGGCGCAAAGAATTGCGGCTCAAGGCCTTTCTGTTCGTGAGGCCGAAAGAATGTCTACCGCCTTGGCGCTGGCCGGCGGCCAAATCGGTGACAAAAAAGCTAAAACAAAGACTGAGGGGGGTGCGCCAACGCACGACCCAGATATGCGTCGTTTAACACAAGAAATCGCCGATTTAATAGGTTTAAATGCTGAATTCAAGTTTAAAGGCAAGGGTGGCGAGCTTAGAATCCGCTTTAGCCAATTTGACGAGTTAGATTCCTTATTAAAAAAACTGGGTATTAGGGCAGATTAAAGCCCTTTTACTCCGCCTCGAGAAATGAATTTTGTGAATAAAGAACGGCCCATTCCTAGGCATCAATGGGATGAAATCGACGATGACTCCATTAAAGCTCTGAGTAAAGAGGAAATGGATGCATTGCGTAAGGCAAAGCCGCTCAACTTTAGGTTAATGAATTCATGGTGGATCGTCTTAAGTCAGGTAGTGCTAACTCTAATAATTGCTTCTGCCTGCTTTGTTTTTTCTAACCAGGCTGACAAAAGCGTTTATACTAGCTCGGCTTTGGTAGGTGGTTTGATTGGGTTTTTTCCCTCGGCATTATTTTTGATGCGCTTAGAGGTGGCAAAAAAAAATGTAAAATCAGGCCCTGGCGGATATTTGGCAGCAGTGGTTTCTGGCGAATTTATAAAAATTCTAGTAACCATTCTCCTGTTTATTGGCTTTGCCTTAAAGCAACCTGATTTGAAATGGATTCCATTGCTTGTCACTTATTTGGCTACGCTCAAGTGTTATTTGCTAGTGTGGTTTTGGAAGTAACAGGCGGTAAAAATAGATAAGGACAAGTTTAGAAATGTCTAGCGAAGTCAACGCAGCAGCAGGGGCGGCTCATCATGTGGCCAGCGAACCGCTTACACCGACTGCTTATATTGCTGAGCACTTACAAAATCTCAATAACATCGGCGGGGCGCAAGCCTCAGTTATTGATTTCAGCATCATTAACTTAGACACCATCTTTTGGACCTCTTTAATGGGGTTGATCACGGTTTTTCTGTTGGTTCTTGCCGCTCGTAGGGCATCTCCTGGTGTTCCTGGCCGCTTTCAATGTTTGATTGAAATGTTGGTCGAAATGGTTGATAACCAGACAAAAAGCATTGTTCATGGCGATAGAAGCTTTATTGCCCCGCTGGCCCTGTTTGTTTTTTGCTGGATTATTCTGCTCAATACTTTGGACTTAGTGCCTGTAGATTGGATCTTCGGGGTTAATCAATTCATTGGTGGTTTCGGAGTTCATATTCCTCATCACAAGATAGTCCCCACTACTGATTTGAATGCTACCTTTGGCCTGTCATTTTCAGTTTTGTTGTTGGTGTTCTTCTATAGTTTCAAAGTAAAAGGCCTTGGAGGCTTTTTGCATGAGCTGGTTTCAGCACCCTTTGGCGCAAAGTGGTATTTGGCGCCTTTCAACTTAATTTTGAACATCATCGAATATATTGCTAAGGGCGTTTCCCTTGGCATGCGACTTTTCGGCAATATGTACGCAGGCGAGCTGCTATTTTTGCTCATCGCCCTATTGGGAAGTATGTGGACCTTTAACTTAGATTTGTACATGCTTGGCTTCGTCGGCAATGTGATTGCAGGCTCTGCTTGGGCAATTTTCCACATCTTAGTTATTTTGTTGCAAGCATTTATTTTCATGATGTTGACCTTGGTTTACATTGGGCAAGCCCACAGTCACCATTAACTTTTTATTTTTAACCTCACTTTCAATACTTAGGAGTAAACATGCAAGCATTCTTAGCCAACATCCAAGGACTAACCGCAATCGGTATTGGCCTCATCATCGGCCTCGGCGCATTGGGAGCCTGTTTGGGCATTGGCCTAATGGGCGGTAAGTTCATTGAGGGCGCTGCCCGTCAACCAGAATTGATCAACGAATTACAAACCAAAATGTTCCTTTTGGCTGGTTTGATCGACGCTGCGTTTTTAATTGGCGTTGGTGTTGCGATGTTGTTTGCTTTCGCAAACCCACTGCTCGCAGTTATTAAGTAATTGTTTTGGCGTGGATGACCATCAGGTCATCCTACTGTTCTCAACAATACTGAAAGGAATATCGTGAATCTGAACGCGACCCTATTCGCGCAAATGATCGTTTTCTTCGTCTTATGGTGGGTTGTTGCACGTTTTGTGTGGCCGCCGCTAGTTAAGGCGCTAGATGAGCGTTCAAGCAAAATTGCTGATGGCTTGGCATCTGCCGAGCGCGGTAAAGAAGCGCTCGCTTTAGCAAGTAATGAAGCAGAGCAAGAATTAAATAAAGCACGCCAAGAAGGTGTGCAACGTGTTGCTGAAGCAGAAAAACGTGCGCAAATGTCCGCCGAAGAAATTCGCGTTAACGCACAAGCGGAAGCGGCCCGTATTATTTCTCAAGCCAAGCAAGATGCGGATCAACAAGTTACTCGCGCACGTGAAGTATTACGTGCTGAGGTTGCAGTGTTGGCCGTTAAAGGCGCAGAGCAAATTTTGCGTCGTGAAGTTGATGCAAAAGCCCATGGCGCATTGCTTGATCAACTAAAGGCAGAACTTTGATATGGCTGAATTAGCCACAATTGCACGCCCTTATGCTGAAGCGCTTTTCCAAAGCGCTAAGCCTGCTGAGCTTGCCACTTGTTTAGAGCAGTTAAATGAATTGGCGCAGCTTGCTGCATTGCCAGAAGTTGCTGCTTTATCAAACAATCCTAAAGTATCTGCAGATGATTTAAGCAAATTGCTTTCCGGCATGGTGAAGACAAAGCTGGACGGCAAGCTTGCGAGCTTTTTAAATCTTGTAAATCAAAACCATCGCTTATCTGCCATTCCTGAAATTGCTCAGCAATTTGAGGCAATGAAGAATCAGAGCGAAGGTGCAGCAGAAGTAATGATTACTAGCGCATTCCCATTAGAGGGCCCTGCGCTAAAAGACTTGTTGTCAAGTTTGAAGAAGCGCTTTGGGGGTAAAGAATTGCGCCCAACTATTCAGGTTGATCCATCTTTGATTGGCGGAGTACGCATTCAGGTTGGTGATGAGGTAATGGATAGTTCTGTTAAGGCACAGTTGGCTCAAATGCAAGCAAGTCTTGGCGCATAAGTTATCCCTATTAAGAACATACGAAATAAGACCCAGGAGTAAGTAATGCAACTCAACCCTTCCGAGATCAGCGAACTGATCAAAAGCCGAATTAGCGAAATGGGTGTTGATTCCCAACTTCGCAACGAAGGCACTGTAATTTCAGTGACCGACGGTATCTGCCGCGTACATGGCTTGTCTGGTGTTATGCAGGGCGAAATGTTGGAATTCCCTAACAACACAATCGGTCTCGCTTTGAACCTTGAGCGTGATTCGGTTGGTGCTGTGGTCTTGGGTGAGTACACCCATATTAAAGAAGGCGACCCAGTTAAATGTACTGGCCGCATTTTGGAAGTTCCAGTTGGTCCAGAGTTGCTCGGTCGCGTCGTAAACGCACTTGGCCAACCGATTGACGGCAAAGGCCCAATCAATACTAAGTTGACTGACTTTATCGAAAAAGTTGCTCCAGGCGTTATCGCTCGTCAATCCGTTAGTCAGCCAGTTCAAACTGGTTTGAAAGCGATTGATGCGATGGTTCCTATCGGCCGCGGTCAGCGCGAGTTGATCATTGGCGATCGTCAAACAGGTAAAACAGCGGTTGCAGTGGACGCGATCATTAACCAAAAAGGTAAAGGCGTTTATTGCGTTTACGTTGCGATTGGTCAAAAAGCTTCTACGATTGCTAACGTTGTTCGTAAGCTCACAGAGTTAGGCGCAATGGAATACACGGTGGTTGTTGCAGCAAGTGCATCTGAGTCTGCAGCAATGCAGTACCTCTCAGCCTATGCTGGTTGCACCATGGGTGAGTATTTCCGCGATCGTGGCGAAGATGCATTAATCGTGTATGACGACTTAACAAAACAGGCCGTTGCATACCGTCAGATTTCTTTGCTCTTGCGTCGCCCACCAGGCCGCGAAGCTTATCCTGGCGATGTGTTCTATCTCCACTCACGTCTGCTTGAGCGCGCTGCTCGCGTAAGCGCTGACTACGTTGAGAAATTCACCAATGGATCAGTAAAAGGTAAGACAGGCTCATTGACAGCATTGCCAATTATTGAAACTCAAGCAGGCGACGTTTCTGCATTCGTTCCAACCAACGTGATTTCGATTACTGACGGCCAGATCTTCTTGGAGACCGACTTGTTTAACGCAGGCGTACGTCCTGCGATTAACGCCGGTATTTCTGTTTCACGTGTTGGTGGTGCGGCTCAAACTAAAGTTATTAAGAAATTATCTGGCGGTATTCGTACCGACTTAGCGCAGTATCGTGAATTGGCAGCGTTTGCTCAATTTGCTTCTGACCTTGACGAGGCAACTCGTAAGCAGTTGGAGCGCGGTCGTCGTGTTACTGAATTGTGTAAGCAAGCGCAGTACAAGCCATTGCAGGTTTGGGAAATGGCTGCCTCACTCTACGCTGTTAACAACGGCTACTTTGATGACCTCGAAGTAAAGAACGTTTTGCCATTCGAAAAAGGTTTGCAAGATCACTTGAAATCTAAATACGCTGATTTAGTTGGTCGTATTGAAGAGACTAAAGATTTGAGCAAAGATGACGAGGCTGCATTGCGTGCTGCAATTGAGGACTACAAGCGTTCAGCCTCTTTCTAAGAGGGCTCGCATAAATCATGGCAAGCACAAAAGAGATACGATCTAAGATCAAGAGCGTGCAAAACACGCGCAAGATCACGAAAGCAATGGAAATGGTCGCCGCATCTAAGATGCGTCGTGCCCAAGAGCGCATGCGTAACGCGCGTCCATACGCTGAAAAAATTCGTGAGATTGTTGCCAATCTTTCTAAAGCAAATCCCGAGTTCCGCCCTGCCTATATGGTCACTCGTGAAGTGAAGAAAATTGGCACGATTTTGGTTACAACAGACAAAGGTTTATGCGGTGGTTTGAATACCAACGTATTGCGTCTGATTGCAAACCAGGTGCGCGATATGGAAGGCAGCAATATTGGCATTGAATACACTGCCATTGGTTCTAAGGGCCTTCAGTTTTTAAATCGCTCAAAAGCAAAACTCATTTCTCAAACAATTCAGATTGGCGATACGCCACATATGGATGTTTTGATTGGTGCAATTACTGCCCAATTGGAGGCGTTTGAGCGCGGTGAAATAGATGCTGTTTATTTGGCATATACACGCTTTGTTAATGCAATGAAACAAGAGCCTGTTTTAGAAAAACTCTTACCTTTGGAGCCTGCTGCGGTAGCTCCAGAAGAGAAGACGGGAAATTCTTGGGATTACATCTACGAACCGGACGCAGAGTCGATTTTGAATGGCTTGCTCAAGCGTTATGTAGAGGCAATGATTTATCAAGCTGTTGCCGAGAATATGGCTTCTGAACAATCTGCACGCATGGTCTCCATGAAGGCCGCTTCAGATAATGCGAAGAATGTAATCGGCGAATTGCAATTGGAGTACAACAAAACACGACAGGCTGCTATTACTAAAGAGTTGTCCGAAATTGTTGGCGGAGCGGCTGCGGTTTAAGCGGTCAGCGTTTAGGAATACGAAAGAATTCAGGAATTAAAAGCGGAGAAATGCGATGAGTAACGGAAATATCGTGCAGTGTATCGGTCCAGTGGTGGACATTCAGTTCCCACGCGACAAAATGCCAAACATTTATGATGCGTTGACATTAGTTGATAGCGGCGAAAAATCATTTGCTGAAAAAGGTTTGACCTTTGAGGTGCAACAACAGATCGGTGACGGCGTAGTTCGCGCGATTGCCATGGGCGCAAGCGATGGTTTGCGTCGTGGCATGGAAGTGAAATCCACTGGTGCGCCAATTTCTGTTCCTGTTGGTCCAGCAACATTAGGGCGCATCATGGACGTTTTAGGTCGCCCAATTGATGATGCAGGCCCAATCGCTACTGAAGAGCGTCGCGCAATTCACCAGCCAGCACCAAAGTTTGATGAGCTCTCACCTTCCGTTGACTTGTTAGAAACTGGTATTAAGGTTATTGACTTAGTTTGCCCGTTTGCTAAAGGCGGTAAGGTTGGCTTGTTCGGTGGTGCGGGTGTTGGTAAGACCGTGAACATGATGGAGTTGATTAACAACATCGCTAAGCAACACTCAGGTTTGTCAGTGTTTGCCGGTGTTGGTGAGCGTACTCGTGAAGGTAATGACTTCTACCACGAGATGAAAGAATCTAACGTTATCGACAAAGTGGCGATGGTGTTTGGTCAGATGAACGAACCTCCAGGTAACCGTTTGCGCGTTGCCTTGACTGGTTTGACAATGGCTGAAGCATTCCGTGATGAAGGCCGTGATATTTTGTTCTTCGTTGACAACATCTACCGTTACACACTCGCAGGCACTGAAGTTTCTGCGTTGCTCGGTCGTATGCCTTCTGCTGTGGGTTACCAACCTACTTTGGCTGAAGAAATGGGTAAGTTGCAAGAGCGCATTACTTCAACTAAGACTGGTTCTGTTACATCTATTCAGGCCGTTTACGTTCCTGCGGATGACTTGACTGATCCGTCACCTGCAACAACCTTCTTACACCTAGACTCCACAGTTGTGTTGTCACGTGATATTGCTGCTTTGGGTATCTACCCAGCGGTTGATCCATTGGACTCAACCAGCCGTCAGCTCGACCCACAAGTGGTTGGTCAAGAGCACTATGAAGTAGCTCGTGAAGTTCAGATGACATTGCAACGCTACAAAGAGTTGCGCGACATTATTGCTATTTTGGGTATGGATGAGTTGTCACCAGAAGACAAATTGGCCGTATCACGTGCACGTAAGATTCAGCGTTTCTTGTCCCAGCCTTTCCACGTTGCGGAGGTATTTACTGGTTCACCAGGCAAATATGTTCCATTGAAAGAAACTATTCGTGGTTTCAAAATGATTTGCAGCGGTGAATTGGATCACTTGCCTGAGCAAGCGTTCTACATGGTGGGTTCAATTGATGAAGCCATCGAGAAAGCTAAGAAGCTTTAATCGAACTCATCTAGGGAAATTATGTCAACCATACGCGTCGATGTAGTAAGTGCTGAGCAATCTATTTTCAGCGGTGAAGCCAAGTTTGTTGCGCTTCCTGGTGAGAATGGCGAGCTCGGTATTTTGCGCGGCCACACTCCTTTGATTACACGCATTCGTCCAGGCTCAGTTCGTATTGAAAAAGCTGATGGTGATGAAGAGTTTGTATTCGTTGCGGGCGGCTATTTAGAAGTTCAGCCTGATCATGTCACTGTATTGGCAGATACTGCTATTCGTGGCCATGATTTAGATGAAGCTAAAGCTAACGAAGCCAAGAAGCGTGCTGAAGAAGCTATGCAAAATCGTGGCACCGACTTTGATTTGGCATTGGCTCAATCTGAGTTTGCAATGGCAGCAGCACAGCTTGCAGCAATTGCTCGTTTCCGTCGCAAAAAGTAAGAGCCAGTCATCTCTTTGCTTTTAAATGATCGGTTTTTAAAAGCCTGCTTGGGCGAAGCGGTTGATCAAACACCGCTTTGGCTGATGCGCCAAGCGGGCCGTTATCTTCCCGAGTACAACGCTACGCGCTCTCGAGCTGGAAGTTTTCTCGGCCTCGCAAAAAATCCCGCATATGCCACCGAAGTAACCCTCCAACCATTGGATCGTTATCCACTGGATGCAGCAATTTTATTTTCTGATATTTTGACTATTCCTGATGCAATGGGATTGGGCTTGAAATTTACTGCAGGTGAAGGTCCGAGTTTTGAGCACCCCCTTCGAACGGAAGAGGCAGTAAAAAAATTACGCGTGGCTGACATGGGTCAGCTCCAGTATGTATTCGATGCAGTTTCAGAAATTCGTAAAGCATTGATCCGGGATGGCAAGCAGCGCGTCCCATTAATTGGTTTTTCTGGAAGCCCTTGGACATTGGCTTGCTACATGATTGATGGTTCTGGTTCTGATGATTTCCGACATGCCAAAACCATGATGTTTAGCCGGCCAGATTTGCTGGAACACATTCTTGAAATTAATGTGCAGTCAGTAGCTGCTTATTTAATTGAGCAAGTAAAGGCTGGCGCACAAGCTCTAATGATTTTTGATACCTGGGGAGGTTTACTTCCTGACGGTTGGTATCAGCGCATGTCTTTGGCGGCGATGCAAAAAGTGATTGCACTACTACCGCGTGAACATGGGGGTCGCAAGATTCCGGTAATTATGTTCACTAAGGGGGGTGGTATTTGGTTAAATGATATGGCTCAAGTAGGTGCAGATGTTATTGCGATTGATTGGACGATGCGCCTAAGCCGTGCCCGCAAGCAGCTTTTAAACATCAATAAGCCCTTGGCATTGCAAGGAAACTTGGACCCCCTTATCTTGTTCTCGGATCCAAAGCAAGTTACAAGCGCTGCCGAAGATCTTTTAATAGACTTAGCTGGTGCACCAGCATTAAAGCCAGGTTTACATCCGCTTGATGGCCACATTTTCAATTTGGGTCATGGCATTAACCAATTCACGCCACCTGAAAGTGTGACAGCCCTCTCGGAGGCTGTAATCTCTAAGTCAAAAGCCCTTCGGGCAAAGCAATAAGCACAAGTAATTGCTAACTTTAGCCAATTTGTGGCAAAAGTTATGCACAGAAATGTGCAAAACCTTAAATACAGCGAGATTCAAGAGAATTATCAACTTTCACATTTAATAAGCGATATAAATTATTGATTTATATGGTTAATTGCAAAATTGCTGAAATTCTGTGCAGAAGTACATTCCTATAAAATAGATATGGAAATATAAAGTAGCGAATGATATCCACAGACTTATCCACAGGGTACGGCGGATAATAAGAATAAATGACCCAACATCCCATTGTTGTTCAGGTAGTGATAGATAAGCCTCTGGCGCAGGGGTTCGACTATCTATGGGATGTAGAAAAATTAGGCAAATTCCCCGAAATAGGTAATGTAGTGGAGGTACCCTTCGCACGGGGTAAAGAAATTGGAGTTGTAATAAAAGTGAGTGATCACTCCGAATATAAGATAGAAAAGCTCAAATCTATAGATCGCCTTGCCCCCCTTCCGGCATTCGATCCCTCATTATTGCGGCTGATGAATTTTGCAAGCCAGTATTACGTTCATGCACTTGGTGAAACTATCTTGCCAGTTATCCCGCAGATGTGGAAAAAGGCTGATAACTGGGAAAAAATCCCCGAAAAACTAGAATCAGCTAGAAAGAGCAAAAATAAGCTTGATGTCATTGCGGAGGGATTGATACGCCAAGAACAATTAAATCCAAGCCAAAAAAATGCCCTGCAAGAATTATTAGCAAATCAAGAAAAAGAAAATCAATTTAGAGCAATCCTATTGCAAGGTCAGACTGGAAGCGGAAAGACTGCTGTTTTTCTAAATTGGCTGGCAAGCATATTGGATGATGAGAGCGCACAGGTGCTGTTGCTGGTGCCGGAAATTAATCTAACACCACAACTAGAAAGGCGGGTTAAGGCCTACTTTCCTGATAAAAAAATAGCTGTACTGCATAGTGGAGTCAGCGAAAAGAAAAGGGGGATTGCTTGGTATGAGGCAATGACTGGTAAAGCACAGATCATTTTGGGAACAAGGTTGGCAGCATTGACGCCAATGCCAAATTTACGAGCAATCGTGGTGGATGAGGAGCATGACCCATCCTACAAGCAACAAGATGGAACGCGTTACTCTGCTAGAGATTTAGCAATATGGCGTGCCCATGATCAAAGAATTCCCATCCTCTTATCTTCTGCAACACCATCACTAGAAACCTGGCTTGCCGCTCAATCTGGTCGCTATGAATATATTCGACTGGATCAGCGTGCCCAGGGCGCAAGCTTGCCCAGCGTCCACTTGATAAATACGCGTGATCCACAAAATCAATTTAGTCCAGGCGATATAGGTGCAACCAAGGAAAAAAGCCTTATTAGTAAGACGCTAGCAAGTGCCATTACTAAGACTCTGGGTGAAAAAAAGCAGAGCTTAATTTTGATTAATCGCCGGGGCTATGCTCCCGTCCTGAGTTGCTCTGCCTGCAATTGGCTGTCAAAGTGCACACAATGCTCAACCTACACCGTGATGCATAAGGCAGGAGCATTGGGGAAAAGACCAGTGTTGAGTTGCCATCATTGTGGCTTAGTTAAACCCATTCCTCAGTTCTGCCCAGATTGTGGCAATGCCGATTTAAAAACGCTTGGTCATGGAACGCAAAAGCTAGAAGATGCAATAGAGGAAATGTGGCCGCAAGCTAAAGTGCTGCGGGTCGATACAGACTCAAGCAGAAAGAGTAAGGGAGCAGAGACACTCTTTCAGGAAATACATAATGGCAATGTAGATATTGTTGTTGGCACTCAAATGATTGCCAAGGGGCACGACTATCAAAATATTGGATTAGTTGCAGTGTTAGATTCAGACAGTCGACTATATTCAGCGGACTTTAGAGCTGCAGAAAGATTATTTGCGCAGTTAGTTCAAGTGGCTGGTCGGGCAGGTAGATCTGGCAGTAGCACTGATTCTGGTGGTGATATTTATATCGAGACTCAGTACCCCGAGTCACCAGTGTTTCAATATTTACTTAGACACGATGTCGATGGATTTCTAGCATTTATTGCAAGCGAGCGTGAAGAGGCAAAGTTACCGCCCTACTCTTATCAAGCCCTCATTCATGCGGAAGGAAAAAGTCTAGATAAAGCGATTCAGTTTTTGAATGAACTGAAGACTCGCATGAAAAGTCGAGGGATGATTACAAAAGAGCTGAAGGTCTATGATCCCGTGCCCAAGCCGGTCATGCGAGTGGCTGGTTCAGAGCGCGCCCAGTTATTAATTGAGTCAGTCAATCGCAAGACTTTACAAGAGGCCCTTGAAATGATTGATCAAGATTTACGCCAAGAATCCACCGGAAGAATTAGTAAGGCATCCCGCATTCGATGGCTCGTAGAGCGAGACCCTATTAGTATTTAGGCGCCTGGACCAGATTCATATTGCGCAAGAGACATTAAGGCATTTAGATCGACAGTCAGAGATTCTGTTGATGTTGGCTTAATTTTAAATAGCCAAACCGCATAAGGATTTTCGTTCACCAACTCTGGACTGGAATCCATTGAGTCATTCAATGCAACGATCTCGCCACTAATAGGCGCATGAATATCACTCACCGCCTTAACGGACTCTATTGCTGCAATGGCTTGGCCTTGCTTCACTTGCTGCCCAACTTTTGGCGCTTGAAAAAACATGACATCACCTAAAGATTCTTGGGCATGATTGCTGATGCCAACCCAAGCTAGTCCATCATCTTCGATGCTAGCCCACTCATGCGTTTCTGCAAATTTAAATGTGTCTTGAGTTTTCATTGTGTATCCTGTGAGATGTATTCTAGCGTCTTTGCAATCAACCAGTGGCTAATAACTTTAAGCGTTTCTCATTTATGCCGATCAAATTAGGAATTGTGCCCGTTACTCCATTCGAGCAAAACTGCTCAATCTTGGTTTGTCAAGAAACAGGGGATGCAGCGGTAGTTGATCCTGGTGGAGATATAGACAAGATTTTGGATGGCGTTAAACAACTGGGCGGTACGGTTAAAAAAATATTATTAACTCACGGCCATCTAGATCATTGTGCTGCAGCCAAGGACTTGGCTGATCAACTGGGCGTACCAATTGAAGGCCCACAAATTGATGAACAGTTTTGGCTAGATCAATTGCCTGAGCAAACTATACGCTTTGGATTTGGGCATGCAAAAGCATTTTTGCCTACTCGCTGGTTAGAGGATGGCGATCATGTACAAGTTGGTAATGTTGATTTGCAAGTGCTGCACTGTCCGGGCCATACGCCAGGCCATATTGTGTTCTTTGATAAAGAAGATCGCTTGGCTTTAGTTGGCGATGTTTTATTTGCTGGATCAATCGGCAGAACAGATTTCCCGCGTGGTAATCATGCCGACTTAATTAATGCCATTAAGACAAAATTGTGGCCACTAGGTGATGATGTGCAGTTTGTTCCTGGTCATGGACCTATGTCAACATTTGGCAAAGAGCGCCAAACGAACCCCTACGTTGGGGATTGATCAGGCTTGAATTGGTTAAGCCTAATTGAGAGTTAGGCTTTTGCTGAACCGGTGCGATGCGTGCGGTTGTATAAACAGCTGGCGCAAATCCAACGTTGCTTCCGATTGCTTGTCGGAATCCAGGTGCCACCTTCTAGGCGCTTTTCGCGACTGCATGAAGAGCAAAACTTAAGGCTCTGTGAGGTTTCTTGGGTAGCAGCTGGAGTCGAGGTAGTCATGGGCAATCCGGGTAAGCCAAATCTTGTACAGAGGATCTATTTTACCCGTTTTGTCCCGCTGGGGCTGGGCTCAGGACAACTCGGACTGAATCAGCCGTTTTATTGCCATCGAAATCTAACCAAGCCTTATTTTCAAAGTCATACAGCTTGCACTTTCGGGCTGTATCGAAATACCAGGCCCAAGAGAACTTTTGAACAAAAATACGCTCTGGAAGGATGGTTTCAAGGGTATTTTGGGCTTCTTGGAGGCGATATAGGGGAACGCTCATATCTACGTGGTGGGCGGTGTGCTCCATGATATGGTGCATCAAAGAGCCCCAAACCCAGTTAAAGGTCAGATGAACTGTAGTGGACACAAAAGGCTGGGCACGCAACCACTCGGATTTCTTGTCATACCAAGAAACTTTTGGATGGGTATGGTGAACATAAACCACAAAGCCGATCATCCCGTTCCAGAATAAGAAGGGAATAGCAAAGCCGGTGATCAGGCCAAGCCAAACTGATTGACCGGTGGCAAGGGCGCCAGCAATGAGGCAAGCAATCCAAACTATGGCAAAACCAGTCACCAACAGGTTGTCCTTCAGGAAAATTGGACGATCGCCTGGCTTGTTTTTAGCATTTGGGAAGTACTCGCGTCTCCACCAGATTTCAATCAGGTAATAGAAAACTGGACCCCAGCCGCTACGGTAAAGACGCTCTAGCGCTTTGCGCCATGCAGGCAGAGCATCAAATTCGGCTTTTGATAGAGGGGCCCAGACGAAGTCAAAGCCCTTAAGGTTGGTTTGCCCGTGGTGAACCACGTTGTGGCCTACATCCCATAAGCTATATGGGGTTAAGGACGGCAAGAATGCAATACGACCCAAGACTTTATTGAGTTCGCGGTGTGGTGTGTAGCTTTGGTGGCAGGCATCATGACCCAAAATGAAGATTCGACCAGTAACGAAGCCAGCAACTAAGCCCAAGATGATCTTGATCAGAATGCTTTCAACAAAAATAGTCCCAGCAATACAGCCCAGCCACAAAGCTGCGTCCAAAACCAGAAGCGCGATTGCCTTTGCTGTTTGCCCTTCAGCCATTGGGATTAGCCAGCTGCGGATGACTTTACGATGCGGCAATGGAAGATCAGGGGCCAAAGGATTGGCCATAGATGGTTCGGAGAGTGCTGGATTTATGTGGTTTGACATGATAAGAATCAATAAGTTAGGTGCAAATGATAGCCTTTTTCACGAATTTACGCATGATATAGGTCAAAAACCCCCGTGTTTTGGTGCGCCCGGCAGGAATCGAACCTGCGACCCTTGGCTTCGGAGGCCAATACTCTATCCACTGAGCTACGGGCGCCAGTAGGAAATTCGCTAACTACGCCATTGTAAGTGCCTATACCCTCCCGGTCTCGTTATAATCACGGCAAAGTAACCTTTCAACCCGTCAAACGATAAAAGTCCTATGAGCGAAGCGCACGGCAACCTAATTAAGTCCCCTAAACAACTAATCATCATGGTGTTTGCTAGCTTTTTTGTGCCACTGATTATTATTTTGTTACTAATGGTGTTTGTAAATAACGGCAAGCGTACGGATGCTGAAGCATCTGCCGAGGTATTGATTAAACCCGTTGCAAAATTAAACTTTAAAGATGCTAGCAAGCCGCGTGAGTTGCAAACTGGTGAGCAGGTATATAAGGCAGTCTGTGCATCATGCCATGCAAGTGGTGCTGCTGGTGCACCGAAGTTTGGCGATACTGCCGCTTGGAGCGCTCGTCTAGGCAAGGGTTATGACGGCTTATTGACCTCAGTAGTCAAAGGCAAAGGTGCAATGCCAGCCAGAGGTGGAGCGAGTCCAGCCGATATTAGTGATTAT
Organism: Polynucleobacter sp. AP-Jannik-300A-C4; assembly: GCF_018688335.1. Taxonomy (NCBI): domain Bacteria; kingdom Pseudomonadati; phylum Pseudomonadota; class Betaproteobacteria; order Burkholderiales; family Burkholderiaceae; genus Polynucleobacter; species Polynucleobacter sp. AP-Jannik-300A-C4. Next base: position 29,189 of record NZ_CP061316.1, read on the forward strand.
GAATTGGGCCGCGCTGTAGCCTACTTGGCAAATTCTGCTGGTGGTACATTGCCAGAGCCTAAGGCTCCCAATCCCCCTGCCGCTAAATAATTTTTAGCACATTCGAAAAAGCTGGCTACCTGCCAGCTTTTTTATTGTCCATCAGCTTGGCCTTTAGCATCAAGCGCAACCTGGTAGGCATCTTTCTTGCTCAGCCCTAGAGTTTGTGCGAGTACAGCGGCAATTTCCTTGCTACCTAAATAAGGGCTTAGAGCATTTGCCCACACCAATAGCGTGGAGTGCTCTGGGGCTTCATCGGCATTAGCCTGGCGGCCAGCTACCAAAACAATAAATTCACCCTTGAGGCTTTCTGCTTTATCAAGCCATGCGGGAACATCTGCAGCAGTGAGTGAGACGAGTTGCTCAAATTTTTTAGTAAGCTCCCTGCCCACCAGTATCTGCCGTTCTGGTTCCAGCTCTTTGTTAATCATCATCAGCGTTTCGCGGATTTGATGTGGCGATTCAAAAAAAATGCTTGCCTTTGAATTACTTCGAATGTCTTTGATGAACGTGCTTCGCTCTTTTGCTTTGTTGGGCCAGAAGCCGAGAAACTGAAAGCGTCCTTCCGATGGCAGCATTACTGAGCCACTGGCAGAGATGGCAGAAGATACTGCGCTAGCACCGGGTATGGGGATAATTCGAAAGCCTGCTTTTTGAACCGCATTTACCAGGCGTGCACCTGGGTCAGAAACGCCTGGAGTGCCAGCATCTGAAACATAGGCCCAACGTTCGTTTTGAGAAAGATGCTCAATAATATTTTGAGCGCCAGCAATTTCATTGTGCTCATGCAGGGCGACACATTTTTTATGAATCCCAAAGTGTTGAAGCAGGGGCGCGCTATGCCTAGTGTCTTCACAGGCAATACCATCCACGGAATTTAGGACGTGCAGCGCGCGTAAGGTGATATCCCCTAAATTACCAATAGGGGTGGCAACCATATACAGGGCTCCCGCAGGAAGATCCTGCTGTTTTAAAAAGTCAAAGGAGCTTAATTCCATAGGGCAATCTTTGTGAAAGAGATCTCGATAGCTAAGAGCATACGTCTCTTTTGAATTCGGGGGCAGCCTAGACATCTTGTGCTTATTTTGGCGCATAATAATGTGATGGATAAAGATACCCTTGAACGGCTTCGCGCTCGCGCATCCCAACATTTCTTGGACAGCATTGCAGTAAAGCAAGAAGCTGAAAAAATACTTCCAGAGCAAATTGCGCGCGGCATAGTCGCTATGACAGACTGTTTGCGTGCCGGTGGAAAAGTGATGGCTTGCGGCAATGGCGGATCAGCTGCGGACGCACAACATTTTGCTGCCGAGTTGATTGGTCGCTTTGAGAGAGAGCGACAAGAGTTAGCTGCGATTGCATTGACAACCGATACTTCAATTTTGACCGCAGTCGGAAACGATTACAGTTATGACGAGATCTTTAGCAAGCAAGTACGCGGCCTTGGAAAAAAAAGCGACATCTTAATTGGCATTTCTACTTCAGGAAATTCAAAAAACGTAGTGAAGGCTATTGAGGCTGCAAAAAAAATGGGGATCAAAATTATTGCCCTGACTGGTAATGGCGGTGGAAAAATTGCAAGCCTATTGGATGCGGATGATATTCATCTATGTGCACCCTCCACTCGTACTGCACGTATTCAAGAAACGCATTTAGTTTTACTTCACGCGCTATGTGATGGCGTAGACCATTTATTGCTTGATTAATAGTTTCACTAATTAGAAAGTTCTTACATGCGAAATACACCCACCATCAAACTCTTTGCTGCACTTTTGATTGCATCATTTTTATCTGGTTGCGGAGTGTTGGCTGTTGGTGGTGTTGTGGCAGGCGCGAGTGTTATGGCTGATCGTCGTACGCCAGCAGTTCAGGCAATCGATAAGGGTATTGAGTTGGAGGCAGGAAATGCTCTGTCCAAACGTTATGGCGATGATGCGCACATCAATGTCACCTCATTCAATCAAAAGGTATTGTTAACTGGCGAGGTGAAAGATGCCGATATTAAAGGCCAGGCTGGTGCTTATGTAAAGGCGATGAAGAATGCGCGTTCCGTTTTTAATGAATTGATCATTGGACCAAATAGCTCTTATACAGCTCGCGCGAACGATACTTTCCTTGAATCCAAAATCAAAACACAAATGATTTTTACCGATAAGCTGCCATCCAATTCGATGGCGATTGTTGCTGAAGGTAGTAGCGTTTATTTGATGGGAATTCTGACGCAAAATGAAGCAGCAATTGCCAAGAAAGTAGCAAGCAACGCTGACGGTGTAAAAGATGTTTACGCCTATTTCGATATTATTTCTGAGGCAGAAAAAGTGCGCCTAGAAAAACAAGGCAAGGCGGATGAGTCTCAGCCTAACTCTGCTCCAAAGCAGTAAGTTGTTTTGGTAGTAAGTCAGAAAAATTATTTTTTGAGATCAGATGTGAAATTTTTTTTGCTCGCCACCCTCCTCTCAATTTTCTCTGCAAGTGCGACCGCGGATGATGCAAAGGCATTCGCACTTGCAAAACAAAGTGCTTGCTTAGGGTGCCATGCAAAAGATAAAAAAATTGTGGGACCAAGTTTTCAGGCGATTGCAAAAAAATATGCGAATGACCCTGGGGCAACAGTGTTTTTAAAAAACAAAATTATTAAAGGTGGCTCTGGATCTTGGGGTGTTGTGCCTATGCCAGCAAATGCGAAGTTAAGCGATGCCGATGTATCTTTATTGACAGGCTGGATTTTGCGCGGAGCGCCTAGCGCAAATTAAGTTGGGCGAACTAGAGGTTTGCCTAGAAACCAGGACCACGCATCATTTGAGCGCTTGAAATTTTCTTTCAGCGCATAGTCAAAGTCAGCCCATTGCTCATTGGCAGCTTCTTCAACAATTGTGCCGGGATTTGCGGGCGGTAATTTCAAGTAAGCATCTGCATCGCCATATGCATATTCAACGCGCATTCCAGCCTTTTGAGCCAGATGCATCATGGCTCTATTATTTGCTAGGCAGTGCACAAACAAGGTTTCGATACGAGTATTGCGTGAGTGCACTGAAGCGCGTGCCAGCAATGCTGTGCCTATGCCCTTTCCACGCCCAGTCGAGAGCACAGACACACCAAACTCTGCGGCCCGTGGCTGATCTTTGATCTTTGGTAAATAGGCCAAATGCGCCATGCCAATCAGGTTTAGCCCTGAATCAAAGCTACCAAAAACGGTATCCCTATTGAAATCTAGCCCATCTACATAATGATGAATAACCTCATCAGGCGTTTGAGTGCCAAAGCGTAGACGGCGATCCTCTTCACTTAGAAGTAAAAGATGACGCAATATCTCACACTTGTGTCCAGCATGTAATTCACGAACAGGAACAACTGAGCCTGCCGTATATGGCTTGCTAGGTAAGTGATTGGTCGCTAATTTATGGTGCATTGCAGTATCTTAGCAGAAATCACTAAAATATTCAGGGTTTTCCCTAGGTTTATGTAATTTCTGGGGTGAGAACGAATGGATGGCTAAAAACTGCGGGTTTACCGCCATTTTTTTATGCCCTATGCATCAAAATACGTAAATTTTGAAAAAAAGTTCAAAATTTTTTTCAATCTCTATCCCATTGTTTTTAATGGGTTTATTTGAAAAGTAAGAAAAAACTTTGAGTTTTTAAAGAAAAAGACTACGAAAGGTGTTGACAGACCCAAATACGTGGGATATAGTCTCATCTCTCTGCTGAATGTTTTTAAGAAATACGAAACAAGTCAGCCCTCTTTAAAAATTAGTCAACCGATAATTGTGGGTACTAAGTGAAAGCATCAAGTCCTTCGGGACAGATGTAAATAAATAGTACTCATAGACAGTAAAAAGATTTGGTTTTATTACCAAGTCAATTTCTTGAATGAGTGCGACGATCCGCAAGGATCACAGGAATTGAACTGAAGAGTTTGATCCTGGCTCAGATTGAACGCTGGCGGCATGCCTTACACATGCAAGTCGAACGGCAGCACGGGTGCTTGCACCTGGTGGCGAGTGGCGAACGGGTGAGTAATACATCGGAACGTACCTTATCGTGGGGGATAACGCAGCGAAAGCTGTGCTAATACCGCATACGCCCTGAGGGGGAAAGCGGGGGATCGAAAGACCTCGCGCGATTAGAGCGGCCGATGCCTGATTAGCTTGTTGGTGGGGTAAAAGCCCACCAAGGCGACGATCAGTAGCTGGTCTGAGAGGACGATCAGCCACACTGGGACTGAGACACGGCCCAGACTCCTACGGGAGGCAGCAGTGGGGAATTTTGGACAATGGGGGAAACCCTGATCCAGCAATGCCGCGTGAGTGAAGAAGGCCTTCGGGTTGTAAAGCTCTTTTGTCAGGGAAGAAACACCGGCTCTAACACAGTCCGGGAATGACGGTACCTGAAGAATAAGCACCGGCTAACTACGTGCCAGCAGCCGCGGTAATACGTAGGGTGCGAGCGTTAATCGGAATTACTGGGCGTAAAGCGTGCGCAGGCGGTTATACAAGACAGGCGTGAAATCCCCGGGCTTAACCTGGGAATGGCGCCTGTGACTGTATAGCTAGAGTGTGTCAGAGGGGGGTAGAATTCCACGTGTAGCAGTGAAATGCGTAGATATGTGGAGGAATACCAATGGCGAAGGCAGCCCCCTGGGATAACACTGACGCTCATGCACGAAAGCGTGGGGAGCAAACAGGATTAGATACCCTGGTAGTCCACGCCCTAAACGATGCTGACTAGTTGTTCGGGATTTACATCCTGAGTAACGTAGCTAACGCGTGAAGTCAGCCGCCTGGGGAGTACGGTCGCAAGATTAAAACTCAAAGGAATTGACGGGGACCCGCACAAGCGGTGGATGATGTGGATTAATTCGATGCAACGCGAAAAACCTTACCTACCCTTGACATGTCACTAACGAAGTAGAGATACATTAGGTGCCCGTAAGGGAAAGTGAACACAGGTGCTGCATGGCTGTCGTCAGCTCGTGTCGTGAGATGTTGGGTTAAGTCCCGCAACGAGCGCAACCCTTGTCTTTAGTTGCTACGCAAGAGCACTCTAAAGAGACTGCCGGTGACAAACCGGAGGAAGGTGGGGATGACGTCAAGTCCTCATGGCCCTTATGGGTAGGGCTTCACACGTCATACAATGGTGCATACAGAGGGTTGCCAACCCGCGAGGGGGAGCTAATCTCAGAAAATGCATCGTAGTCCGGATCGTAGTCTGCAACTCGACTACGTGAAGCTGGAATCGCTAGTAATCGCGGATCAGAATGTCGCGGTGAATACGTTCCCGGGTCTTGTACACACCGCCCGTCATACCATGGGAGTGGGTTTTGCCAGAAGCCGTTAGCCTAACCGCAAGGAGGGCGACTGCCACGGCAGGGTTCATGACTGGGGTAAAGTCGTAACAAGGTAGCCGTATCGGAAGGTGCGGCTGGATCACCTCCTTTCTAGAGAAAGATGCTGGAGCTCTAGTGCCCACACTTATCGGTTGACAATAAAAGCCACGGGTCTGTAGCTCAGCTGGTTAGAGCACTGTGTTGATAACGCAGGGGTCGTAGGTTCAAGTCCTACCAGACCCACCACCAGCCAGAAACAAGACTTAGTGGGACGTTGGGGGATTAGCTCAGCTGGGAGAGCACCTGCTTTGCAAGCAGGGGGTCGTCGGTTCGATCCCGTCATCCTCCACCATCATCTAAATGTCAAAACTAAGCGAAGACTTAATCGTTTAGTTTTGCCATTTATGGCTGTTCTTTAAAAATTTGAGTAAGCAAAGTGTCAAATGTTTCTTTGAGAGGACATTTGACAATGTAATAAGGGTAAAGATTGAATCATCAATCAGTAATACAAACGAGTTTTACCAAGTTCTTAACAAAGTACTTACAGTTTGGATTACGGCAAACATGTCAGAAGTAGAAGTAAACCTGTAACAGGTACTAGCAATGGTGCTCGTTATAGGATCAAGTGAATAAGTGCACATGATGGATGCCTTGGCGATTACAGGCGACGAAAGACGTTATAACCTGCGATAAGCCCCGGGGAGCTGGTAAATAAGCTTTGATCCGGGGATTTCTGAATGGGGAAACCCACCACTTTTGTGGTATCCATACCTGAATACATAGGGTATGAGAAGCGAACCTTGTGAACTGAAACATCTAAGTAGCAAGAGGAAAAGACATCAACCGAGATTCCCAGAGTAGTGGCGAGCGAAATGGGAACAGCCTTCTAGTGATAGCTCAGTAATTAACAGAACGGAATGGAAAGTCCGACAATAAAGGGTGATAGTCCCGTATGTGAAAATTATTGGGTGGTACTAGGCTAGAGACAAGTAGGGCGGGACACGTGAAATCCTGTCTGAATATGGGGGGACCATCCTCCAAGGCTAAATACTCGTAATCGACCGATAGTGAACAAGTACCGTGAGGGAAAGGCGAAAAGAACCCCGGGAGGGGAGTGAAATAGATCCTGAAATTGTGTGCATACAAACAGTAGGAGCCTCGTAAGGGGTGACTGCGTACCTTTTGTATAATGGGTCAGCGACTTACATTCAGTAGCAAGCTTAACCGAATAGGGAAGGCGTAGCGAAAGCGAGTCCGAATAGGGCGCTAGTTGCTGGGTGTAGACCCGAAACCAGTTGATCTATCCATGGCCAGGTTGAAGGTGCGGTAACACGTACTGGAGGACCGAACCCACTAACGTTGAAAAGTTAGGGGATGAGCTGTGGATAGGGGTGAAAGGCTAAACAAAACTGGAAATAGCTGGTTCTCTCCGAAAACTATTTAGGTAGTGCCTCGTGTATCACTGTAGGGGGTAGAGCACTGTCATGGTAGTGGGGTCCATTGCGGATTACTGCGCCATAGCAAACTCCGAATACCTACAAGTGCAAGCACGGGAGACAGACATCGGGTGCTAACGTCCGGTGTCAAGAGGGAAACAACCCAGACCGCCAGCTAAGGTCCCTAATATATGCTAAGTGGGAAACGAAGTGGGAAGGCTAAAACAGTCAGGAGGTTGGCTTAGAAGCAGCCATCCTTTAAAGAAAGCGTAATAGCTCACTGATCGAGTCGTCCTGCGCGGAAGATGTAACGGGGCTAAGCATATAACCGAAGCTGCGGATCACAGTAATGTGATGGTAGGAGAGCGTTCTGTAAGCCTGTGAAGGTGTCTTGTAAAGGATGCTGGAGGTATCAGAAGTGCGAATGCTGACATGAGTAGCGATAAAGGGGGTGAAAAGCCCCCTCGCCGTAAGCCCAAGGTTTCCTGTTCAACGTTCATCGGAACAGGGTGAGTCGGCCCCTAAGGCGAGGCAGAGATGCGTAGCTGATGGGAACAAGGTTAATATTCCTTGACCATTGTTAGATGCGATGGGGGGACGGATCGCGGAAAGTTGTCCGGGTGTTGGAAGTCCCGGTTCTTGCGTTGGAGATGGCTATTAGGTAAATCCGGTAGCGTAATTCAAGGGCGTGAGACGAGCGAATTTATTCGCGAAGCAATTGGAAGTGGTTCCAAGAAAAGCCTCTAAGCTTCAGTCTAACAAGACCGTACCGCAAACCGACACAGGTGGGCGAGATGAGTATTCTAAGGCGCTTGAGAGAACTCAGGAGAAGGAACTCGGCAAATTTGTACCGTAACTTCGGGATAAGGTACGCCCTGGTAGTTTGACCCTGTACAAGGGGAGGACGAAAGGGTTGCAATAAAAAGGTGGCTGCGACTGTTTAATAAAAACACAGCACTCTGCAAACACGAAAGTGGACGTATAGGGTGTGACGCCTGCCCGGTGCTGGAAGATTAAATGATGGGGTGCAAGCTCTTGATTGAAGTCCCAGTAAACGGCGGCCGTAACTATAACGGTCCTAAGGTAGCGAAATTCCTTGTCGGGTAAGTTCCGACCTGCACGAATGGCGTAACGATGGCCACACTGTCTCCTCCTGAGACTCAGCGAAGTTGAAATGTTTGTGATGATGCAATCTACCCGTGGCTAGACGGAAAGACCCCATGAACCTTTACTGTAGCTTTGCATTGGACTTTGAACCGGTCTGTGTAGGATAGGTGGGAGGCGTTGAAAGCGGGATGCTAGTTCCGCTGGAGCCAACCTTGAAATACCACCCTGGTTTGTTTGAGGTTCTAACCTTGGCCCATTATCTGGGTCGGGAACAGTGCATGGTAGGCAGTTTGACTGGGGCGGTCTCCTCCCAAAGTGTAACGGAGGAGTACGAAGGTACGCTTGGTACGGTCGGACATCGTACCTAAAGTGCAATGGCAAAAGCGTGCTTAACTGCGAGACCGACAAGTCGAGCAGGTGCGAAAGCAGGTCATAGTGATCCGGTGGTTCTGTATGGAAGGGCCATCGCTCAACGGATAAAAGGTACTCTGGGGATAACAGGCTGATACCGCCCAAGAGTTCATATCGACGGCGGTGTTTGGCACCTCGATGTCGGCTCATCTCATCCTGGGGCTGTAGCCGGTCCCAAGGGTATGGCTGTTCGCCATTTAAAGAGGTACGTGAGCTGGGTTTAAAACGTCGTGAGACAGTTTGGTCCCTATCTGCCATGGGCGTTGGAGATTTGACGGGGGCTGCTCCTAGTACGAGAGGACCGGAGTGGACGTACCGCTGGTGTACCTGTTGTTTCGCCAGAAGCATCGCAGGGTAGCTATGTACGGAAGAGATAACCGCTGAAAGCATCTAAGCGGGAAACTTGCCTGAAGATGAGATCTCCCGTAGGTTTAACCTACATAAAGGGTCGTTGAAGACCACAACGTTGATAGGTCAGGTGTGGAAGCGCAGTAATGCGTTAAGCTAACTGATACTAATTGCCCGTTAGGCTTGATCCTATAACCAGCACTATTGTGTTGGATGTTTGCCAGATTTAATCTGCATCCTTATTACATGCTTACTCAAATAGAGTTGTTGATGATTTATCAGCAGCTCGACCCTCTACGCCCGGTGACCATAGCAAGTTGGAACCACTCCTTCCCATCCCGAACAGGACAGTGAAACGACTTTACGCCGATGATAGTGCGGATTACCCGTGTGAAAGTAGGTAACTGCCGGGCACCAATGCGACGCCCAGACCCTCTTAGGTCTGGGCGTTTTTACTTGTGCAAAGCGTTTTGAGGTTTTAGAGATTGACAGAAACTCCATTTGGAGTCAGAATATTGGGTTCGCGGAGGGGTGTCCGAGCGGCTAAAGGAGGCAGACTGTAAATCTGTTGGCTATGCCTACGTAGGTTCGAATCCTACCCCCTCCACCAGATGTGCGGGATTAGTTTAATGGTAAAACAGCAGATTTCCAATCTTCGGTCAAGAGTTCGATTCTCTTATCCCGCTCCAGTATTAACAGTATTTGTATTTGCCCATGTGGCTCAGTGGTAGAGCACTCCCTTGGTAAGGGAGAGGTCGGCAGTTCGATCCTGCCCATGGGCACCATGGCTTACGTAGTAAAAAATTTAAATTTCGTGTGTTGGTTTAAGAGTTAACTAAGGGCAGACAAAAAAATGGCAAAAGAAAAGTTTGAGCGGACAAAACCGCACGTAAACGTTGGCACAATCGGTCACGTTGACCACGGTAAAACCACATTGACAGCAGCTATTGCAACCGTGCTTTCAAAAGCATTCGGTGGCGAAGCAAAAGCATACGATCAGATCGATGCTGCTCCAGAAGAAAAAGCACGCGGTATTACGATTAATACAGCACACGTTGAGTATGAGACAGCGAATCGTCACTACGCGCACGTGGATTGCCCAGGACATGCTGACTACGTTAAGAACATGATTACTGGTGCTGCTCAGATGGACGGCGCTATTTTGGTTTGCTCTGCAGCTGACGGCCCAATGCCACAAACTCGTGAGCACATCCTCTTGGCACGCCAAGTTGGTGTTCCATACATCATCGTGTTCTTGAACAAGTGCGACATGGTGGATGACGCTGAGTTGTTAGAGCTCGTAGAAATGGAAGTTCGTGAGCTTTTATCTAAGTACGACTTCCCAGGTGATGACACACCAATCGTTCAAGGCTCTGCTAAGTTAGCGCTTGAAGGCGACGAAGGCCCATTGGGCAAAGAAGCCATCATGAAGTTGGCCGAAGCGCTTGACTCTTACATCCCAACTCCAGAGCGTGCTGTTGACGGTGCGTTCTTGATGCCAGTAGAGGACGTGTTCTCTATCTCTGGTCGCGGTACTGTGGTTACAGGCCGTATCGAGCGCGGTATCGTTAAAGTTGGTGAAGAGATTGAAATTATCGGTATCAAGCCAACACTCAAGACAACTTGTACTGGTGTTGAAATGTTCCGCAAATTGCTCGACCAAGGTCAAGCAGGCGATAACGTTGGTATCTTGTTACGCGGTACAAAACGTGAAGAAGTTGAGCGCGGCCAAGTATTGGCTAAGCCAGGTTCAATCACCCCACATACTCACTTTACAGCCGAGGTTTACATCTTGGGTAAAGATGAAGGTGGTCGTCATACTCCATTCTTTAACAACTATCGTCCACAGTTTTACTTCCGTACTACGGACGTAACTGGTTCAATCGAGTTGCCAAAAGACAAAGAAATGGTAATGCCTGGTGATAACGTGACTATTACCGTCAAACTCATCGCTCCAATCGCGATGGAAGAAGGTTTACGTTTTGCGATCCGTGAAGGTGGCCGTACTGTTGGCGCCGGCGTGGTTGCAAAGATTTTGGCTTAATAGTTTTAATAAAGGGGTGTAGCTCAATTGGCAGAGCGTTGGTCTCCAAAACCAAAGGTTGGGGGTTCGATGCCCTCCGCCCCTGCCACGATTTGAACTGAAAGTAATATGTCTCAACATACAGCAAGTCATACTGAAGAAAAAAGCAGCTGGGTCTCTGGACTCGCTGCTTTACTTGTCGTTGCAGCGTTAGTTCTTTACTACACGCTGGCCGATCAATCGATGTTGATTCGTTTGGCTGTTTTGTTTGGCGGAATTGCTGTTGCAGTTTTGATTGTGGCGATGTCGGCAGATGGGCGTCGTTTTATCGCCTACGCAAAAGATTCTTGGTATGAGGTAAAAAAGGTTGTTTGGCCGACTCGCAAAGAGACGACTCAAATGACTCTAGTCGTATTTGGCTTTGTTGTGATCATGTCCCTGTTTTTGTGGATTGCAGACAAATTAATTGAATGGCTAGTTTTTTCAGTCTTCCTAGGCTGGAAGTGAGTAAAAAATGATTGATACTGAATTGGTCTCAAATAATCCACAAGCTACCGGCAATATGCGCTGGTACGTGATTCATGCCTATTCAGGCATGGAAAAAAGCGTTAAAAGAGGTCTTGAGGAGCGTATTGCGCGCTCTGGAATGCCGGAGAAATTTGGACGCATCTTGGTTCCATCTGAAGAAGTGGTAGAGATTAAGTCTGGCACTAAGTCAGTTTCTGAGCGCCGCTTTTTCCCTGGTTATGTACTAATTGAGATGGAAATGACTGACGAGAGCTGGCATTTGGTGAAAAATACGCCAAAAGTGACCGGTTTCGTTGGTGGTGTAAGAAACCGCCCAAGCCCGATTTCTACCGCTGAAGTGACCAAAATCATGGATCAAATGCAGGCTGGGGTTGATAAACCTAAGCCGAAGACCCTCTTTGAGGTGGGTGAGATGGTTCGCGTTAAAGAAGGTCCGTTTACAGACTTCAACGGAAACGTTGAGGAAGTCAACTATGAGAAGTCAAGATTGCGCGTTTCTGTTACAATTTTTGGCCGCGGTACCCCAGTTGAGCTGGAGTTCGGCCAAGTAGAAAAGATGTAAAAACAAGGCTTAGTCCAGTTTTGCAGTAAAGCAGTACAAGTGGTTAGCAATAACCGAGGAGCGGATCTAGAAAGCCAAAAACTAGTGAAGCGTTTACTCAACAGCGGTCTTTCCTAATGAGGTTAGGCGCGCTTTTAGGAGCAATCAATGGCAAAGAAGATCATTGGCTTTATCAAGCTGCAGATCCCTGCAGGTAAAGCAAATCCATCACCTCCCGTAGGTCCAGCATTGGGTCAACGCGGCCTCAATATTATGGAATTCTGTAAGGCGTTTAATGCTCAAACTCAGAGCATGGAACCTGGCCTGCCAATTCCAGTCGTGATTACAGCTTTCGCTGATAAGAGCTTCACTTTCATTATGAAGACTCCTCCAGCGACCATCATGATTAAGAAGGCTGCAAAGATCGAAAAAGGATCACCACGTCCGCATACCGATAAGGTAGGAAAAATTACACGTGCTCAAGCAGAAGAAATTGCTAAAGCAAAAATGCCAGATTTGACAGCTGCTGATATGGATGCTGCTGTAAGAACAATCGCTGGTAGCGCCCGCTCAATGGGCATCACAGTGGAAGGTCTCTAATCATGACTAAGTTATCTAAGCGTTTAAAAGCAATCGAATCTAAAGTAGATCGCAATAAGTTTTATGCATTAGAAGATGCATTGAACCTCGTAAAAGAGTGTGCAACTGCTAAGTTTGATGAGTCTATCGACGTTGCAGTTCAGTTGGGTATTGATGCTAAGAAATCTGACCAAGTTGTGCGTGGCGCAGTTGTGCTCCCAGCTGGTACAGGTAAGCATGTTCGTGTAGCGGTATTTGCACAAGGCGAAAAAGCTGAACAAGCTAAAGCTGCTGGTGCTGAGATAGTTGGCATGGAAGACCTTGCTGACCAAATTAAAGGCGGGAAAATCGATTTCGATATTTTGATCGCATCCCCAGACACAATGAAGATCGTTGGTACTTTAGGTCAAGTATTGGGCCCACGTGGTTTGATGCCGAATCCAAAAGTGGGAACTGTTACTCCTGACGTTGCGACTGCAGTTAAAAATGCAAAAGCAGGTCAAGTGCAATTCCGTGTGGACAAAGCCGGTATCGTGCACGCAAGCATTGGCCGTCGTTCATTCGAGCCTGCTGCATTGAAATCAAACTTGCTCGCATTGCTTGAGGCTTTGAACAAAGCTAAGCCACCTGCATCTAAGGGCGTTTATTTAAAGAAGGTTGCCGTAAGCAGCACCATGGGTGCAGGCGTACGTGTTGACCAGGCATCGATACAAGCTGCTCAGTAATTAGCTTGTAGCAAAAAGAACTTTGGGTCGACTCCCGCTCTTAGGGTGAGAGTCGAACATCAAAGACCGTTGGTGAATTATTTGCTTACTCAGAATTAATTCTTAATCGTTACGAAAGTAATAGCCAGCGCAGATGGCGACCCTGAAAAGATTTCACAAGATTTCCTTGTGACAAATGATCAGACGCTGGTGTGTAACCCCAACTGGAAACAGTTGGTTTTTTAGGAGTTAAACCGTGCCTTTGAATGTACAAGACAAAAAAGCGATTGTTGCTGATGTCGGCGCTCAATTGGCTGGAGCTCAAACAGTCGTGCTCGCTGAATACCGTGGTATTCCAGTAGAGCAGTTGACAAAGCTACGTGCTAGCGCACGTGACCAAGGTGTATATCTTCGCGTTTTGAAGAACACATTGGCACGCCGTGCTGCACAAGGCACACAGTTTGAGCCTCTTGCTGATTCGATGGTTGGCCCCTTGATCTATGGCATCTCTGCTGATCCAATTGCTTCGGCGAAAGTATTGCAGAACTTTGCTAAGACTCAAGACAAGCTAGTCATTACTGCTGGCTTATATAACGGCAAATTGTTAGACGTTGCAGGCGTAAAAGCCCTCGCAACAATTCCAAGCCGCGACGAGTTGTTATCTCAGTTGTTAGGTGTGATGTTGGCACCAGTATCTGCGATGGCTCGCGTATTGGGCGCAGTAGCAGCGCAAAAATCAGCCGGAGCACCTGCTCCAGTTGCAGCACCTGCAGTTGAAGCAGCAGCCACAGCAGAAGTAGTTGCTGAAGCCGCCGCTCCAGAAGCAGCCGCTGAGCCTGCAGCCGCAGCACCAGAAGCTGGAACAGAAACAAACGAAACCCCTGCTGCTGAATAAGCGCAGATTAACTATTAAGTATTAGGAGCTAAAAATGGCGATTACCAAAGAAGAAATCATTGATGCAGTAGGTAGCATGTCCGTAATGGATTTGAACGACTTGGTTAAGGCGTTCGAAGAGAAGTTTGGTGTTTCAGCTGCAGCAATGGCTGTTGCTGGTCCTGCTGGTGGTGGCGCAGCTGCTGCTGGTGAAGAGCAAACAGAATTTACTGTTAACTTGCTCGAAGCTGGTGCAAATAAAGTTTCAGTAATTAAGGCTGTTCGTGAAATCACTGGTCTTGGCTTGAAAGAAGCTAAAGACTTAGTTGATGGTGCACCAAAGCCAATCAAAGAAGCTGTTGATAAGAAGACAGCTGAAGAAGCTAAGAAGAAGCTTGAAGAAGCTGGCGCTAAAGCAGAACTCAAGTAATACAAACTCAGTTAGTGCCCCTCAAAAAGGGGTGCTAGCCTTGTTGGGTTTGACCATTAGTGGTCAAACCCGATTTCATTTCTGATTGAAATCGGGTTTGCCTTCTGATACGACTGCAGAATGCAAGTTTGGTCGGACACTGGATCTTTCGATTTAGTGTTGTCCGCCAGTGATTGGTAGTGGCCAATCGCCAAATCTTTGTACAGTCGCTGAATTCGGAGATGAAATGAACTACAGCTTCACCGAACGCAAGCGAGTCCGTAAAAGCTTTGCTAAGCGAGTAAATAATCATCAGGTTCCATACCTGATCGCAACGCAGCTGGAATCCTACGCTAAATTTTTACAGGCTGATAAGCCGGCAATGTCTCGCCTTACAGAGGGACTTCAGGCTGCCTTTACATCAGCATTCCCAATTGTGTCCAACAATGGCTACGCACGTATGGAATACGTGTCATACCAGTTGTCACAGCCACCGTTTGACGTTAAAGAATGTCAACAACGTGGTTACACATACCACTCAGCCTTACGTGCAAAAGTTCGCTTGATTATTTATGATCGCGAAGCTCCTACTAAGGTTAAAGAGGTAAAAGAGAGCGAAGTCTACATGGGTGAAATTCCACTCATGACAGATAACGGCTCTTTTGTGATCAACGGTACTGAGCGCGTCATCGTTTCTCAGTTGCACCGTTCCCCAGGCGTGTTCTTCGAACACGATAAGGGCAAGACACATAGCTCAGGTAAATTGCTGTTCTCAGCACGCATCATTCCTTACCGTGGTTCATGGCTCGATTTCGAGTTTGATCCAAAAGATATTCTGTATTTCCGCGTTGACCGCCGTCGTAAGATGCCAGTCACCATTTTGCTCAAAGCAATTGGCTTAAACAACGAACAGATTCTTGCAAACTTCTTCAACTTTGATCATTTCTCATTAAGCGCAAATGGCGCATCAATGGAATTTGTTCCTGAGCGTTTGCGTGGTCAATTGGCTAACTTTGATGTGCTTGATAAGAATGGCGTTGTTGTTATTCAAAAAGACAAGCGTATCAATGCAAAACATATTCGTGAGCTAGAAGCCGCTAAGACAAAGAACATCGTTGTTCCAGATGATTACTTGGTTGGTCGCGTAGTTGCACGTAACATCATTGATCCAGACTCTGGTGAGATCTTGGCTTACGCGAATGATGAAATCACTGAAGAGTTGTTGGCTACATTACGCGATGCAGGCATCAAGCAATTGGAAACCATCTACACCAATGATTTGGATTCTGGTGCGTACATTTCTCAGACATTGCGTACTGATGAAACTGCAGATCAAATGGCGGCTCGTATTGCCATCTATCGCATGATGCGTCCTGGCGAGCCTCCAACAGAAGATGCTGTTGAAGCTTTATTCCAGCGCTTGTTCTACAACGAAGATAGTTATGATTTATCTCGCGTTGGTCGTATGAAGGTGAATAGCCGTCTCGGTCGTTCAGAGATGGAAGGCAAAATGGTTTTGTCGGATGAAGACATCCTCGACACCATCAAGTCTTTGGTTGACTTGCGTAACGGTAAAGGTGAAGTCGACGATATCGACCACTTAGGTAATCGTCGTGTACGTTGCGTAGGTGAGTTGGCAGAGAATCAATTCCGTGCAGGTTTGTCACGTGTTGAGCGTGCAGTTAAAGAACGTCTCGGCCAGGCCGAAACCGAAAACCTCATGCCGCATGATTTGATTAACAGCAAGCCAATCTCTTCAGCAATTCGTGAGTTCTTCGGTTCTTCACAGTTATCCCAGTTTATGGACCAAACAAACCCATTGTCAGAGATCACGCACAAGCGTCGTATCTCTGCATTGGGACCTGGTGGTTTGACACGTGAGCGCGCAGGTTTCGAAGTGCGTGACGTACATCCAACCCACTACGGACGTGTTTGCCCAATTGAAACTCCAGAAGGACCAAATATTGGTCTGATCAACTCACTTGCGTTGTTTGCACGTTTGAATGAGCATGGTTTTTTAGAGACTCCATATCGTAAAGTTGCCAATAGCAAGGTAAGCGATGAAGTGGTTTACCTCTCTGCGATTGAAGAAGCGAAATACGTTATTGCCCAGGCAAACGCTACGATCGACAAGAGTGGTAAGTTAGCCGACGAATTGGTTTCAGCACGTCAAGCTGGTGAGACCATGATGGTTAGCCCAGAGCGTATCGATTTCATCGACGTTGCTCCTAGTCAAATCGTTTCTGCTGCTGCTTCATTGGTTCCATTTTTGGAGCATGACGATGCGAACCGTGCGTTGATGGGTGCGAATATGCAACGTCAAGCGGTTCCTTGCTTGCGTCCAGATAAGCCATTGGTTGGTACCGGTTTAGAGCGTATTGTTGCGGTTGACTCAGGTACAGTGATTTTGGCTTCTCGCGGCGGAATCGTTGACTATGTTGATGCAAACCGTGTAGTTATTCGTGTAAACGATGACGAGACAGCAGCTGGTGAAGTTGGTGTGGATATTTATAACCTCATCAAGTACACCCGTTCAAACCAAAATACCAACATTAACCAACGTCCAATCGTTCAGGCTGGTGATCGTGTAGCCCGTGGCGACGTAGTTGCTGACGGTGCATCTACCGATTTGGGTGAATTGGCTTTGGGTCAAAACATGACTGTGGCATTTATGCCATGGAACGGTTACAACTTCGAAGATTCAATCTTGATCTCCGAGAAAGTTGTTGCTGACGACCGTTACACCTCTATTCATATTGAAGAGTTGTCGGTTGTTGCTCGTGATACCAAGCTTGGTTCAGAAGAAATTACACGTGATATCTCCAACTTGGCTGAGTCACAACTCTCCCGTTTGGATGAGAGCGGTATTGTTTACATCGGTGCTGAAGTTGAAGCTGGTGACGTATTGGTTGGTAAGGTAACTCCGAAGGGTGAGACTACTCTCACTCCTGAAGAGAAGTTACTGCGTGCGATCTTCGGTGAAAAAGCGTCTGACGTTAAAGATACTTCTTTGCGCGTTCCATCTGGAATGATCGGTACCGTTATTGATGTTCAAGTCTTCACTCGTGAAGGCATTGAGCGCGATGCACGTGCGCAGTCAATTATTCAAGAAGAATTACAACGCTATCGTTTGGACTTAAACGACCAGTTGCGTATTGTTGAGGGCGATGCCTTCATGCGTTTAGAAAAGCTGTTGATTGGCAAAGTTGCCAATGGTGGTCCTCAGAAGTTAGCTAAAGGCACTAAGATCGACAAGGAATACCTCGCCAGCTTAGATAAATACCATTGGTTCGATGTTCGTCCAGCAGATGATGAAGTTGCTACACAAGTTGAAGCAATCAAGTCTTCTATCGAAGCGAAGCGTAAGCAGTTTGATGAAGCTTTTGAAGAGAAGCGCACTAAGCTTACCCAGGGCGATGACTTGCAGCCTGGCGTAACGAAGATGGTTAAGGTGTACTTGGCAGTTAAGCGTCGCTTACAGCCTGGTGACAAGATGGCCGGTCGTCACGGTAACAAAGGTGTGGTTTCTAAAATCGCACCAGCAGAAGACATGCCATTTATGGCTGACGGACGCCCTGTTGACATCGTCTTGAACCCATTGGGTGTTCCTTCTCGCATGAACGTAGGTCAGATCTTGGAAACCCACTTAGGTTGGGCGGCTCAAGGTATTGGTAAGCGTATTGATGAGATGGTTCGTCAACAAGCTAAACAAGCTGAACTCCGTAAGTTCATGAAGCAGCTTTACAACGAAACCGGTCGTATCGAAGATATCGATAATTTTACTGATGAGCAGATCACTGTTTTGGCTGAGAATTTACGCCAAGGCTTGCCATTCGCTACTCCAGTGTTTGACGGTGCAACTGAAGCTGAAATCGGACGCATGCTCGAGTTGGCTTATCCAGATGAAGTAGCTACTTCATTGAAGATGACGCCTTCACGTCAGCAAATGATTTTGTGCGACGGCCGTACTGGCGATCAGTTTGAGCGTCCTGTAACTGTTGGTGTAATGCACGTCTTGAAACTCCACCATTTGGTCGATGACAAGATGCATGCACGTTCAACCGGACCTTACTCTTTGGTAACCCAACAGCCACTGGGCGGTAAAGCTCAGTTTGGTGGTCAGCGCTTTGGTGAGATGGAAGTTTGGGCCCTCGAAGCATACGGTGCTTCATATGTCTTGCAGGAAATGCTGACAGTGAAGTCCGATGACGTCGCAGGCCGTACCAAGGTATACGAAAACATCGTCAAGGGCGAGCACACAATTGATGCTGGCATGCCCGAATCCTTCAACGTGTTGGTAAAAGAAATCCGCTCGTTGGGTATTGACATTGACATGGAGCGCAACTGATATGAAAGCATTGCTCGATTTATTTAAGCAAACGCAGGGTGATGAGCAGTTTGATGTCATCAAGATTGGTCTTGCATCCCCTGAGAAAATTCGCTCATGGTCTTTTGGTGAAGTACGCAAACCAGAAACCATCAACTACCGGACTTTTAAGCCCGAGCGTGATGGTTTGTTCTGCGCCAAGATTTTTGGGCCAACTAAAGACTACGAGTGCTTATGCGGCAAGTACAAGCGCTTAAAGTTCCGTGGCGTTATCTGTGAGAAGTGTGGCGTTGAAGTTACGCTTGCTAAGGTACGTCGTGAGCGCATGGGCCACATTGAGTTGGCAGCCCCTGTAGCGCACATCTGGTTCTTGAAGTCATTGCCATCCCGTTTGGGTATGGTTCTCGATATGACATTGCGTGATATCGAGCGCGTTCTTTACTTTGAAGCATATGTAGTAGTTGATCCTGGCATGACACCTGAAGGCGCGATGAAGCGTGGTCAGATCATGTCTGAGGACGAGTACATTGCCAAGACTGAAGAGTATGGTGACGGTGCATTTACTGCCATCATGGGCGCTGAAGGTATTCGTGATCTCTTGCGTTCGATTGATATCGATCGTGAAGTTGAGACTATTCGCGCTGACTTGAAAGCCACTGGTAGTGATGCCAAGATCAAGAAATACGCTAAGCGCTTAAAAGTGCTCGAGGCGTTCCAGACTTCAGGTATTAAGCCTGACTGGATGATCATGGAAGTATTACCAGTATTGCCACCTGAACTGCGCCCATTGGTGCCATTGGATGGCGGTCGCTTTGCTACTTCAGACTTGAACGACCTCTATCGTCGTGTGATAAACCGTAACAACCGTTTGAAGCGTTTGTTAGAGTTGCGCGCACCAGAGATCATCGTTCGCAACGAAAAACGGATGTTGCAAGAAGCGGTTGACTCATTGCTCGACAACGGTCGTCGCGGTAAGGCTATGACTGGCGCTAACAAGCGTCCTCTCAAGTCCTTGGCTGAGATGATTAAAGGTAAGAGCGGTCGTTTCCGTCAAAACTTGTTGGGTAAACGTGTTGACTACTCAGGTCGTTCAGTCATCGTGGTTGGCCCTACATTGAAATTGCATCAGTGCGGCTTACCAAAATTGATGGCTTTGGAATTGTTCAAGCCATTTATTTTCAACAAGCTTGAGACTTTGGGAATTGCAACCACTATTAAGGCTGCGAAGAAAGAAGTTGAAAGTCAGACTCCAATCGTTTGGGATATTCTCGAAGAAGTGATTCGTGAACATCCAATCATGTTGAACCGTGCGCCTACATTGCACCGTCTTGGTATTCAGGCTTTCGAGCCAATGCTGATTGAAGGCAAGGCGATCCAATTGCACCCATTAGTCTGCGCGGCATTTAACGCCGACTTTGACGGTGACCAAATGGCGGTTCACGTTCCTTTGTCGCTTGAAGCGCAAATGGAAGCACGTACATTGATGTTGGCTTCGAACAACGTATTGTTCCCAGCTAACGGCGAACCATCTATCGTTCCTTCGCAGGACGTGGTGTTGGGTCTGTACTACGCTACTCGTGACAAGATCAACGGTAAAGGCGAAGGCATGGTCTTCGCTAATATCACTGAAGTAATTCGTGCATACGAAGCTGGCCAAGTTGAATTGGCTTCTCGCGTTGCTGTGCGTATTACTGAGTTTGAGATTGTGGACAAAAAGGCAGAGGGCGATGCCCGTTTTGCTGAAAAGACCAAGATCTATCAAACTTCAGTTGGCCGTGCAATCTTGTCAGAAATTTTGCCTAAAGGCATGTCTTTCGAGGAAATCAATAAGCCTCTGAAGAAAAAAGAAATCTCACGTTTGATCAACACTTCATTCCGTAAGTGCGGCCTTCGTGAAACAGTTATTTTTGCTGACCGCCTCTTGCAGTCTGGTTTCCGCTTAGCGACTAACGCCGGTATCTCGGTTGCAATCGACGATATGCTGATCCCAAGCTCTAAAGAGCGCATCATCACTGAAGCTTCTACCAAGGTTAAAGAATATGACAAGCAGTTCATGTCAGGTCTCGTAACCAATCAAGAGCGTTATAACAACGTGGTTGATATTTGGGGTGCCGCTGGTGACCAAGTTGGTAAAGCGATGATGGATGAGTTGTCACACGTTGACGTACTCGACCGTAACGGTAAAACTGTGCGTCAAGAATCTTTCAACTCCATCTACATGATGGCAGATTCTGGTGCGCGTGGATCTGCAGCGCAGATTCGTCAGTTGGCTGGTATGCGTGGTTTGATGGCGAAGCCTGATGGCTCCATTATTGAAACCCCAATTACTGCAAACTTCCGTGAAGGTTTGAACGTGTTGCAGTACTTCATCTCAACCCACGGTGCTCGTAAAGGTCTGGCTGATACAGCGTTGAAGACGGCGAACTCTGGTTACTTGACACGTCGTTTATGCGACGTAACTCAAGACCTCGTGGTTATTGAAGAAGATTGCGGCGCAACTTCTGGCGTAACGATGAAGGCTCTCGTAGAGGGCGGCGAAATTATCGAAGCATTGCGTGACCGTATTTTGGGTCGTGTATGTATCGGTGACATCGTTCATCCTGACACACAAGAGGTCATCGTTCCTAACGACACATTGCTCGACGAAGATCATGTTGATCAAATCGTTGCCTTGGGTATCGACGAAGTTAAAGTTCGCACAGTGTTGTCATGCTTAACTCGCTTTGGCTTGTGCGCTAAGTGCTACGGCCGTGATTTAGGTCGCGGTGGTTTGGTGAACGTTGGTGAGGCAGTTGGTGTTATCGCTGCTCAGTCCATCGGTGAGCCAGGCACACAGTTGACTATGCGTACCTTCCACATTGGTGGTGCGGCGTCACGTGCATTGGTTGCAAGCAATATTGAAGCGAAGTCTAACGGTACTTTGAAGTTCTCCGGCACGATGCGTGTTGTTAAGAACGCGAAGGGCGAGCAGATCGTGATTTCACGTTCAGGCGAAGCTGTGATCATTGACGATAACGGTCGTGAGCGTGAGCGTCATAAAGTGCCTTACGGTGCAACTCTCTTGTTGAAAGAAGATGCAGCAGTCAAGGCTGGTGCAAGCTTGGCAACATGGGATCCGTTAACACGTCCAATCATTTCTGAGTACGCTGGTATTGCTCGCTTCGACAACGTTGAAGAAGGCGTTACTGTCGCTAAGCAGGTTGACGAAGTAACTGGCCTCTCTACTTTGGTGGTGATTGACGGTAAGCGTCGTAGTGCTGCTAGCAAAGGTGTTCGTCCAATGATCAACTTAGTTGATGACAAGGGCGGCGAAGTGATGATTGCGGGTACAGATCACCCAGTGAACATCGGTTTGCAAGTTGGCGCTTTGATCACAGTTAAAGACGGTCAAAAAGTTGAAGTTGGTGAAGTATTGGCACGTATTCCAATCGAATCACAGAAGACTCGCGACATTACCGGTGGTTTGCCACGCGTTGCTGAATTGTTCGAGGCACGTTCACCAAAAGATGCTGCTGTATTGGCTAAAGTCACTGGAACTGTTTCCTTCGGTAAAGAAACTAAAGGTAAGCAGCGTTTAGTGATTACCGATATGGATGGTGAAGCTAATGAATTCTTGATTCCTAAAGAGAAGCAAGTTCTCGTTCATGACGGTCAAGTTGTGAACAAGGGCGAGATGATTGTGGAAGGCCCTGCCGATCCGCATGACATCTTGACGCTCAGAGGTATTGAGGAGTTGGCAATCTACATCGTGGACGAAGTTCAAGACGTTTACCGTTTGCAAGGCGTGAAGATTAATGACAAGCACATTGAAGTCATCGTGCGTCAAATGTTGCGTCGCGTGCAAATTACTGATGGTGGCGATACTGCCTACATCACTGGTGAGCAAGTTGAGCGTTCTAAGTTGTATGACGCAAACGATGCAGTGATTGCTCAAGGTAAGCGCCCAGCTCAGTTCGAGAATGTGTTGCTTGGTATTACTAAGGCGTCCTTGTCGACAGACAGCTTCATTTCAGCGGCTTCTTTCCAAGAAACCACCCGTGTATTGACCGAAGCCGCAATTATGGGCAAAACCGATACACTCCGTGGCCTCAAGGAAAACGTCATTATTGGTCGCCTGATTCCTGCTGGTACCGGCTTGTCTTACCGCCGTGCACGCAAGGTCAGAGAGCAATTCGAGCGTGATCGCGCTCAAATGATTGCCGCCGAAGAGGAAGCAATGGCTGATATGCCTGTAGAAATAGAGGCTGAAGTGATTGCTCCTGCTGGGGAGGCTGATCCAAGCTAATTTGGTATTCCTGGCCAGAAATGGCCAGTTTTTTCCCTTGAGGTTGACGGAAAGGGCTGGCCAGGCTAGAATGCTGAGTTCTACTGATTCAGAAGAGGGTCGTTTTGACCTGGGATTTCTCTAAGTCATTGATTTTCTTGAAGAAAGCAACAAAGAAGTACTAACCGAGCTATTTTATGCCAACAATTAATCAATTATTACGTAAGCCAAGAACACGGCTGACCGTTAAAAGCAAGAGCCCTGCGCTGCAAAACAGCCCGCAGCGCCGTGGTGTATGTACACGTGTGTACACAACCACTCCTAAAAAGCCTAACTCTGCGCTACGTAAAGTAGCAAAAGTTCGCTTAACTAATGGTTTTGAAGTCATTTCATACATTGGTGGTGAAGGCCATAACCTCCAGGAACACTCAGTAGTGTTGATCCGTGGTGGTCGTGTAAAGGATTTGCCAGGTGTTCGTTACCACATCGTTCGTGGCTCACTTGACTTGCAAGGTGTTAAAGACCGTAAGCAATCACGTTCCAAGTACGGTGCTAAGCGCGCTAAGAAAGCTGCTTAATAGCAACTTACAGTATTTGTAGTAAGTCTTCGTTTGTCAGACTTTAAAGACAAGTAAGTGGCCGTTCCGTCTAGAGATTTCTCCAGATAGTAGGACGGCCGGAGCGGGTGATCCATGTGGGCCACCCCTAACTGAACTGAAGGAGTAGTTATGCCACGTCGTCGTGAAGTTCCCAAACGGGAAATCTTGCCTGATCCAAAATTCGGCAATGTAGAAGTAGCAAAATTCATGAACGTCCTCATGTTGGACGGCAAGAAATCGGTTGCAGAGCGTATCGTTTACGGTGCCTTTGATCACATCGAGAAAAAAGCAAATAAAGAACCACTCGAAGTTTTCTCCACAGCTATGGGCAACGTTAAGCCAATGGTTGAGGTGAAGAGCCGTCGTGTTGGTGGCGCTAACTACCAGGTTCCTGTTGAAGTTCGCCCATCACGCCGTTCTGCTTTGGCAATGCGCTGGGTGCGCGAAGCCGCTAAAAAGCGCGGTGAAAAATCAATGGCTCAACGTTTGGCCAACGAATTATTAGAAGCTGCAGAAGGTCGCGGCGGAGCAATGAAGAAGCGTGAAGAAGTTCACCGTATGGCAGAAGCTAACAAAGCTTTCTCACATTTCCGCTTCTAATCGCACAGCAAAGAAAAGGTACCAACAGTGGCACGTAAAACCCCTATCGACAAATACCGCAATATCGGTATTTCTGCGCACATTGACGCAGGTAAGACAACAACAACAGAACGCGTTTTGTTCTACACCGGTGTTAATCACAAAATTGGTGAAGTACATGATGGCGCTGCAACCATGGACTGGATGGAGCAAGAGCAAGAGCGTGGTATCACGATTACTTCTGCTGCTACTACAACGTTCTGGAAGGGCATGGCTGGTAACTTCCCAGAGCACCGCATCAATATTATTGATACCCCAGGACACGTAGACTTCACTATTGAAGTTGAGCGTTCAATGCGCGTTTTGGATGGCGCTTGCATGGTTTACTGTGCAGTAGGTGGTGTACAGCCACAATCTGAGACTGTTTGGCGTCAAGCTAATAAGTATCAAGTTCCACGTTTAGCATTCGTAAACAAAATGGACCGTACAGGTGCGAATTTCTTCAAGGTCTATGACCAAATGAAGATGCGCCTTAAAGCAAATCCTATCTTGATTCAAATTCCAATTGGCGCCGAAGAAAACTTCAAAGGCGTTGTGGACTTGGTCAAAATGAAGGCCATCTATTGGGATGAAGAATCACAAGGTACTAAGTTTACGTACGAAGATATCCCTGCTGAATTGCAAGCCTCTGCTGAAGAGTGGCGCGAGAAAATGCTCGAAGCTGCTGCAGAGAGTTCAGAAGAGTTGATGGAAAAATATCTCGGCGGCGAAGGCTTGACCGAAGAAGAAATCAAAGGCGCATTACGTCAACGTACTATTGCCAATGAAATCGTTCCAATGTTGTGCGGAACAGCGTTCAAAAACAAAGGCGTTCAGGCGATGTTGGATGCAGTTGTTGAATTGTTGCCTTCACCATTAGACGTTCCACCAGTTCCATGTGAATTGGAAGACGGCACACCGACAACACGTGAAGCTTCTGATAGCGCGAAGTTCTCAGCGTTGGCATTTAAGATCATGACTGACCCATTCGTTGGCCAGCTTATCTTCTTCCGTGTTTACTCCGGTGTAATGAAATCTGGCGACACAATCTACAACCCAATCAAGGGTAAGAAAGAGCGTGTTGGACGTTTGTTGCAAATGCATGCAAACGAACGTGAAGAAATTAAAGAAGTATTCGCTGGCGATATCGCAGCTGCAGTTGGTCTGAAAGACGCAACTACAGGCGAAACATTGTGTGATCCAGATAGCATCGTTATTTTGGAGCGCATGGTATTCCCAGAGCCAGTGATCTCTCAGGCTGTAGAGCCAAAGACAAAAGCCGACCAAGAAAAAATGGGTCTTGCTTTGAATCGTTTGGCACAAGAAGATCCTTCTTTCCGCGTAAAGACAGACGAAGAATCTGGTCAAACAATTATTTCCGGCATGGGCGAGCTCCACTTGGAAATTTTGGTTGATCGCATGAAGCGTGAGTTTAGCGTTGAAGCAACTGTTGGTAAGCCACAAGTTGCCTATCGCGAAACAATTCGTAAAGTTTGCGAAGAGATCGAAGGTAAATTCGTTAAGCAGTCTGGTGGTCGTGGTCAATACGGTCACGTGGTACTGAAGTTAGAGCCACAGGCGCCAGGTAAAGGTTTTGAATTCGTTGACGCTATTAAGGGCGGTGTTGTTCCACGTGAATACATACCTGCAGTAGAAAAAGGAATTATCGAAACATTGAACTCCGGTATTTTGGCTGGCTATCCAGTTGTAGATATCAAAGCAACATTGTTCTTCGGTTCATACCATGATGTTGACTCCAACGAAAACGCATTTAAGATGGCGGGCTCGATGGCATTCAAAGACGGTATGCGCAAAGCATCACCAGTGTTGCTAGAACCAATGATGGCTGTTGAAGTTGAAACACCAGAAGATTTCATGGGTAACGTAATGGGTGACCTCTCATCACGTCGCGGTATTTTGCAAGGTATGGATGACATTCCAGGGGGCGGCAAGATCGTTCGCGCTGAAGTGCCATTGGCAGAGATGTTTGGTTACTCAACTGGCTTGCGCTCGTTGACCCAAGGTCGCGCTACCTACACCATGGAATTTAAGCATTATTCCGAAGCACCAAAGAACGTAGCTGAAGCAGTGATGGCTGCTAAAGCGAAGTAATTTATCCACATTATTTTGAATATTGACTAGCTAAGAAGGCAGACAAAAAAATGGCAAAAGAAAAGTTTGAGCGGACAAAACCGCACGTAAACGTTGGCACAATCGGTCACGTTGACCACGGTAAAACCACATTGACAGCAGCTATTGCAACCGTGCTTTCAAAAGCATTCGGTGGCGAAGCAAAAGCATACGATCAGATCGATGCTGCTCCAGAAGAAAAAGCACGCGGTATTACGATTAATACAGCACACGTTGAGTATGAGACAGCGAATCGTCACTACGCGCACGTGGATTGCCCAGGACATGCTGACTACGTTAAGAACATGATTACTGGTGCTGCTCAGATGGACGGCGCTATTTTGGTTTGCTCTGCAGCTGACGGCCCAATGCCACAAACTCGTGAGCACATCCTCTTGGCACGCCAAGTTGGTGTTCCATACATCATCGTGTTCTTGAACAAGTGCGACATGGTGGATGACGCTGAGTTGTTAGAGCTCGTAGAAATGGAAGTTCGTGAGCTTTTATCTAAGTACGACTTCCCAGGTGATGACACACCAATCGTTCAAGGCTCTGCTAAGTTAGCGCTTGAAGGCGACGAAGGCCCATTGGGCAAAGAAGCCATCATGAAGTTGGCCGAAGCGCTTGACTCTTACATCCCAACTCCAGAGCGTGCTGTTGACGGTGCGTTCTTGATGCCAGTAGAGGACGTGTTCTCTATCTCTGGTCGCGGTACTGTGGTTACAGGCCGTATCGAGCGCGGTATCGTTAAAGTTGGTGAAGAGATTGAAATTATCGGTATCAAGCCAACACTCAAGACAACTTGTACTGGTGTTGAAATGTTCCGCAAATTGCTCGACCAAGGTCAAGCAGGCGATAACGTTGGTATCTTGTTACGCGGTACAAAACGTGAAGAAGTTGAGCGCGGCCAAGTATTGGCTAAGCCAGGTTCAATCACCCCACATACTCACTTTACAGCCGAGGTTTACATCTTGGGTAAAGATGAAGGTGGTCGTCATACTCCATTCTTTAACAACTATCGTCCACAGTTTTACTTCCGTACTACGGACGTAACTGGTTCAATCGAGTTGCCAAAAGACAAAGAAATGGTAATGCCTGGTGATAACGTGACTATTACCGTCAAACTCATCGCTCCAATCGCGATGGAAGAAGGTTTACGTTTTGCGATCCGTGAAGGTGGCCGTACTGTTGGCGCCGGCGTGGTTGCAAAGATTTTGGCTTAATAGCAGTAAAAAATATTTAGCGGTTTGCTAACCGGTGACGTCCGTGCTGCGGATGTCACCGAGCTCTTTAGAAATATAACGTGGCAGCACCACAACGCTCTTTGGAATTAATATGCAAAACCAAAAAATTCGTATTCGTCTTAAAGCATTTGATTACCGTTTGATCGACCAGTCTGCAGCTGAAATCGTTGATACAGCTAAACGTACTGGTGCTGTTGTTAAGGGTCCAGTACCTTTGCCAACACGTATTGAGCGCTTTGACATTCTGCGTTCACCACACGTAAACAAGACTTCACGTGACCAGTTAGAGATTCGTACCCATCTGCGTTTGATGGATATCGTTGATCCTACAGAGAAAACTGTGGATGCCTTGATGAAATTAGACCTCCCAGCAGGTGTGGACGTCGAAATTAAGTTGCAGTAATTCAGTATTTCCAGTCTTAGCGCTTGCCAAGACTGGCCTTTCGGGATAGAATCAAAGGCTTCGCTGAATTATTTGGGCGGATTTAAAGGTTTTATCAGCATTAAAAACGTTGTAAGTTATTGATTTAGAAGTATTTTTACTTGTAAATCACTTAAATTAATTTTGCCGACCAATCGAAGTCGGCGTGGAGCATGAATATGAGCTTAGGCTTAATCGGTCGCAAGATCGGCATGACCCGTCTATTTACGGACGAAGGGGAAGCAATTCCTGTCACC
Organism: Polynucleobacter sp. AP-Jannik-300A-C4; assembly: GCF_018688335.1. NCBI lineage: Bacteria > Pseudomonadati > Pseudomonadota > Betaproteobacteria > Burkholderiales > Burkholderiaceae > Polynucleobacter > Polynucleobacter sp. AP-Jannik-300A-C4. The sequence continues at coordinate 57,373 of NZ_CP061316.1, forward strand.
GTAATTGACGTGAGCGACAACAGAATCGCTCAAATCAAGACCCAGGCAACTGATGGCTATGATGCTATCCAGTTGGCACATGGCACACGTAGAGCTACTCGCGTTACCAAAGCAATGGCTGGTCACTTCGCTAAAGCGGGTGTGATGGCTGGTAACGGTCTCAACGAATTTCATTTAGATGCAGCAAAAATCGCAGAAATGACACCAGGACAAGTAATTCCTGCTGATACTGCATTTTCTGCTGGCCAAAAAGTGGATGTACAAGGTGTAACGATTGGTAAAGGCTATGCCGGTACTATCAAGCGCCATCACTTTGCTTCAGGTCGCGCATCACACGGTAACTCACGTTCACATAACGTGCCAGGTTCTATCGGTATGGCGCAAGATCCAGGTCGTGTTTTCCCAGGTAAGCGCATGACAGGCCACCTTGGTGACGAAACACGCACTGTACAAAATTTAGTCATCGCACGCATTGATGCAGAACGCAATCTCATCATGGTTAAAGGCGCTATTCCAGGTGCCCCAGGCGGTAAAGTTATTGTTACTCCAGCGGTGAAGACACCGTTGAAGAAGAAATAAGGAGAGCGAATATGGAACTTAAGCTTCTCCAAGATAACGGTACTTTGGGCGCAGGCGTTCAAGCCTCACCAGAAGTATTCGAGCGCGAATATAACGAGGCATTGGTACACCAAGTAGTTGTGGCTTACCAAGCGAATGCACGAAGTGGTAACCGTGCACAAAAAGACCGTGAGCAAGTTAAGCACACAACCAAGAAACCTTGGCGTCAAAAAGGTACTGGTCGTGCACGTGCTGGTATGAGCTCTTCCCCGCTGTGGCGTGGAGGTGGTCGTATATTCCCGAATTCACCTGAAGAAAATTTCAGCCAAAAAGTAAACAAGAAAATGTACCGCGCTGGTATGAGATCAATTTTGTCTCAGTTAGCTCGCGAAGGTCGTTTGAATGTTGTTGACCAATTTAATCTTGATGCTCCAAAGACTAAAGTTTTAGCTGACAAAGTTAAAGCAATGGGCTTGGATTCAGTCTTGATCATCGTTGATCAGGTTAGCGAGAATTTGTACTTGGCATCACGCAACTTGCATAAGGTTGCTGTATGTGAGCCACAGCACGCTGATCCATTAGCTTTAGTTCAATACAAAAAAGTATTGGTAAGCAAAGCAGCGATCGCAAAAATTGAGGAGTTGCTGAAATGAGCCAAGTCCGTAAAAACGATCACAGCTTGATGAAGGTTCTGCTTGGACCGGTTATCTCTGAAAAAGCCACTATGGTTGCAGAGAAAAACGAACAAGTGGTATTCCAAGTTACACGCGACGCTAATAAGAGCGATGTGAAACAAGCGGTTGAGTTGCTCTTTAAAGTGCAAGTTGACTCTGTTCAAATCGTGAATCAAAAAGGTAAGCCAAAGCGCTATGGCCGTTTTGAAGGTCGTCGTGACCATACTAAGAAGGCCTACGTTAGCTTGAAGCCAGGTCAAGAAATTAACTTTGAAGCGGAGGCGAATTAATCATGCCTTTGATGAAGACAAAACCGACCTCACCAGGTCGTCGCTCAATGGTCAAGGTGGTAAATCCTGACCTGCATAAAGGTAAACCTTTTGCAGCGTTGGTAGAGCCACAGTTCCAAAAAGCAGGTCGTAACAATAATGGTCACATCACTACCCGTCATAAAGGTGGTGGTCATAAGCATCACTATCGTGTTGTTGATTTCAAACGCAATGACAAAGATGGTATTCCAGCAAAAGTAGAGCGCTTGGAATACGATCCAAACCGCAGTGCAAATATTGCATTGATCGTGTTTGCTGATGGTGAGCGTCGCTATATTCTTGCTGCAAAAGGCATGACTGTTGGTCAGGCATTGATGACTGGTGCTGAAGCCCCAATCAAGTCTGGTAACAATTTGCCAATTCGTAACATTCCAGTTGGTAGCACGATTCACTGTGTAGAAATGTTGCCGGGCAAAGGTGCTCAAATCGCACGTTCTGCTGGTGGTTCTGCAGTGTTATTGGCTCGTGAAGGTGTATACGCTCAGGTGCGCTTGCGCTCTGGTGAAGTACGTCGTATTTTGATCGATTGCCGTGCCACTATTGGTGAAGTTGGTAATGAAGAGCATAGCTTGCGCGTTATCGGTAAAGCTGGTGCAAATCGCTGGCGTGGTATTCGCCCGACCGTTCGCGGTGTGGCAATGAACCCAGTAGATCACCCACACGGTGGTGGTGAAGGTAGAACTGGCGAAGGCCGTGTACCTGTCTCCCCATGGGGCACACCAACCAAAGGTTATCGTACACGTCGCAATAAGCGTACAACTTCGATGATCGTTCAACGTCGTCAAAAACGTTAAGCGATAAGGATAAATAGATATGACACGTTCAGCTAAAAAAGGCCCATTTTGCGACGCCAGCTTAGTAAAAAAAGTTGAAGTTGCACAAGCCAACAAGGACAAAAAGCCGATCAAAACTTGGTCACGCCGTTCAACAATCCTCCCAGACTTTATTGGTCTGACGATTGCTGTACATAACGGTCGTCAACACGTTCCGGTATATGTATCAGAAAACATGGTGGGTCATAAGTTAGGCGAATTTGCCTTGACCCGTACTTTCAAAGGTCACGCTGCTGACAAGAAAGTAACGAAGAAGTAAGGGGATGATGATGGAAGTTAAAGCTATTCACAAGGGCGCCCGCATTTCTGCGCAAAAGACACGTTTGGTCGCTGACCAAATCCGTGGTTTGCCAATTGCTCGCGCTATGAACATTTTGAATTTCAGCCCCAAGAAAGCTGCCTTCATTGTGAAGAAAGTTGTTGAGTCCGCAATGGCCAACGCTGAACACAATAAGGGTGCTGATATTGATGAGCTCAAGGTTTCAACAATTATTGTTGATAAGGGTACTTCCTTGAAGCGCTTCACAGCACGCGCAAAGGGTCGTGGTAACCAAATCGAAAAACAAACATGTCACATTACCGTGACCTTGAGTAACTAAGGGAAGATATGGGACAAAAGATAAACCCAACCGGATTCCGACTCTCGGTAACGAAGAACTGGACATCAAAGTGGTATGCAAACAATACTGATTTTGCGAAGATGCTTAAAGAGGACGTAGATGTCCGCATCTATCTCAAGAAGAAGTTGAAGAATGCATCAGTAAGTAAAGTCATTATTGAGCGTCCTGCAAAGAACGCGCGCATCACAATTTACAGCTCACGCCCAGGTGTTGTGATCGGTAAAAAAGGTGAAGATATTGAAGTTCTCCGTCGCGAACTCCAGAAGCGTATGGGCGTTCCAGTCCATGTGAATATTGAAGAAATTCGCAAGCCTGAAGTTGATGCTCAGTTGATCGCTGACTCTATTACTCAACAGTTAGAGAAGCGCATCATGTTCCGTCGTGCAATGAAGCGTGCAATGCAAAATGCAATGCGCCTTGGTGCACAAGGAATCAAGATCATGTCTTCTGGTCGTTTGAATGGCGCTGAAATTGCACGTCGCGAATGGTACCGTGAAGGTCGTGTTCCTCTTCATACACTGAAGGCTGATATTGATTACGCAACTTCAGAAGCGGAAACAACATACGGCATCATCGGTGTAAAAGTTTGGGTATACAAAGGCGATACATTAGGTCGCGGTGCTGATGCTGTAGCAGTAACGGTAGAGCCAGCAGCTGAAGAGAAAAAGCCACGTCGCGCACCAGCTAAAACAACCGCACGTAAACCAGCAGCTGACAGCAAGCCTTTAGTTGCTGCTAAGCCAGCAGTGAAGCGTGCACCGAAAGCCGTTGAAGCCGTAAGTGCTGAAGCGCAGAAGTCAGGAGAGTAAGCATGCTACAACCAAAGCGTCGTAAGTATCGCAAGGAACAAAAGGGACGTAACACTGGCGTGGCAACACGCGGTAGTTCAGTAGCCTTTGGTGACTTTGGATTGAAAGCTATTGGCCGTGGTCGTTTGACTGCACGTCAGATTGAGTCTGCACGTCGCGCAATGACACGTCACATTAAGCGTGGTGGTCGTATCTGGATCCGTATTTTCCCAGACAAGCCAATTTCACAAAAGCCAGCTGAAGTACGTATGGGTAACGGTAAAGGTAACCCAGAGTACTACGTAGCAGAAATTCAACCAGGCAAGATTTTGTACGAGATGGATGGTGTGGATGAAGGTTTGGCACGTGAGGCTTTCAAGCTTGCTGCTGCTAAGTTGCCATTGCAAACCACTTTCGTGATTCGCCACTTAGGTTGATCGGGATAGAGATTATGAAAAAGACAGAATTAGCATCCAAAGATCTGGTTGCCTTGAATGCAGAATTAACAGAGCTTTTGAAGACTAGCTTCAAACTCCGTATGCAAAAGGGTACTCAGCAACTCACCAACACCAGCCAATTGGGTAAAACTAAGCGTGAAATTGCTCGCGTAAAGACCTTTATTACTCAAAAAACTGCACAGAAATAAGGAAAAAGGGATATGACAGAATTATCTAAACCCTTGCGCCGCACCCTTGTGGGTCGTGTCGTTAGCGACAAAATGCAAAAAACTGTGACTGTGCTAGTTGAGCGCCAAGTAAAACATGCGCTTTATGGCAAATATGTTGGACAGTCCAAAAAATACCATGCTCATGACGAAGCTGGTCAATACAAGATGGGTGATACCGTTGAAATTGCTGAATCTAAGCCAATTTCACGTACTAAGTCTTGGGTTGTAACCCGTTTAGTTCAAGAATCAAAAGGTATTTAAAGAAATATTAGGGATTTTGGCGAACTTTCTTGCCAAATCCCTGTTTTGCGTAGTATGATAGAAGGCTTCTCTGGTTTTATTGGGAGAAGCAGTGTTTTTTCATTAATTCCGGGTTTTAACTTTCGTTGAAGCCCATAGACGGAACCAAGACTGTTTGCCTTTGGCTAACAAGTTGGGGATTAAAAAATGATTCAGACCGAAAGTAGATTACAGGTCGCCGACAACACAGGCGCCAGTGAAGTTTTGTGCATCAAGGTATTGGGCGGCTCTAAGCGTCGTTACGCCAGTATCGGTGATGTCATTAAAGTGACTGTAAAGTCCGCTGCTCCACGTGGCCGTGTAAAAAAAGGTGACATTTATAACGCCGTAGTAGTGAGAACTGCTAAGGGTGTTCGCCGTCCAGACGGCTCATTGATTAAGTTCGATGGAAACGCTGCGGTATTGCTCAACGCTAAGTTAGAGCCAATCGGCACACGTATCTTTGGACCAGTGACGCGTGAGTTGCGTACTGAGAAGTTCATGAAGATCGTTTCTCTCGCCCCCGAAGTTATTTAAGAGGCTGATATGAAAAAGATTCGTAAAGGTGATTCAGTAGTTCTGTTGACTGGCCGCGATAAGGGCAAGCAAGGAACAGTTACAGCCGTTCTCGAGAACAAATTAGTAATCGAAGGCGTAAATATTTACAAAAAGAGCGTTAAGCCAAATCCAGCAGCCGGTGTTACTGGCGGCATGATTGACAAGACGATGCCTGTTCACATTTCTAATGTGGCTGTGGTTGACGGTAACGGCAAACCATCACGTGTTGGTATCAAACTCGTGGACGGTAAAAAGCAACGTTTCCTCAAAACCACTGGCGCAACTTTAAGCGCATAAGGGGCACGGAGAAATTATGAGCACACGTTTTCAAGAACACTATCAAGCTAAAGTTGTTGCTGATTTGATCGCCAAGTTTGGTTACAAGTCAGTAATGGAAGTTCCACGTATCACCAAGGTAACCCTGAATATGGGCTTGGGCGATGCAGTGAACGACAAGAAAATTATCGAAAATGCAGTTGGTGATTTGACTAAAGTAGCAGGTCAAAAGCCAGTTGTGACAAAAGCAAAAAAAGCGATTGCTGGTTTCAAAATTCGTCAAGGTTACCCAATCGGTGCCATGGTCACATTGCGTGGTGCACGCATGTATGAATTTTTAGACCGTTTCGTGACTGTTGCTTTGCCACGCGTACGTGACTTCCGCGGAATTTCCGGTAAGGCATTTGACGGCCGTGGTAACTACAACATCGGCGTTAAAGAGCAAATCATTTTCCCTGAAATCGAATACGACAAAATTGATGCCCTCCGTGGTCTCAATATCAGTATTACGACGACCGCTAAGACTGACGAAGAAGCAAAAGCTTTGTTAGCAGCGTTCAAATTCCCTTTCCGCAATTAAGAGGCTAACGTGGCAAAACTATCCCTAATTGAGCGCGAGAATAAGCGCACAAAAACTGTAGAGAAGTACGCTGTAAAGCGTGCTGAACTCAAGGCAATCATTGCTGATCAATCACGCAGCGATGAAGAGCGCTATGAAGCTCGCTTGAAGCTACAGGCACTCCCACGTAACGCAAGCCCGATTCGTCAAAGAAATCGTTGTTCATTAACCGGTCGTCCGCGCGGCGTATTTAGCAAGTTTGGTTTAGCGCGTAGCAAAATTCGTGAAATCGCCTTCCGTGGCGAAATCCCCGGTTTAACCAAGGCCAGCTGGTAAGCGGCGAAAGAATTAGGAGAACTCATGAGTATCAGCGATCCAATCGCCGACATGTTGACAAGGATCCGCAATGCGCAAGCAGTGCAGAAACCCGTAGTCTTGATGCCGTCGTCAAAAGTTAAAGTAGCTATTGCAAAAGTCTTGCAGGATGAAGGTTATATCGATAGTTTTGAAATCAAAGGTGAAGCAGCTAAGCCAGTGCTACACATTGAACTCAAATACTACGCAGGCCGCCCTGTTATTGAGCGTATTGACCGTGTATCTACACCAAGTCTGCGTATCTACAAAGGCCGTCACGACATTCCTGAAGTAATGAATGGCTTGGGCATTGCAATTATTTCAACCCCACAAGGCGTAATGACAGACCGCAAAGCACGTGCAAACGGCGTTGGTGGTGAAGTTATTTGCTACGTCGCGTAAGGAGAGAAATATGTCCCGCGTTGGTAAATCACCTATTCCAGTCCCTAAGGGCGCTGAAATCAGCATCAACGGTGCAAACATTACTGTTAAAGGCCCATTAGGTACTTTGACACACAACTTGCATCCTTCTGTTGGTTTGAAACAAGAAGATGGCGTATTGACAGTTGTTTTAAATAACGACACACCAGAAGCTGGTGCACAGTCAGGTACAGCCCGTGCTTTAGTAAACAACATGGTTGTTGGCGTAACTACTGGCTTTGAGCGCAAGCTCAGCTTGGTAGGCGTTGGTTACCGTGCTGCTGCTCAAGGCGAATCATTGAAGTTGCAGTTAGGTTTCTCGCACGACATTATTTACAACCTGCCAAAAGGTGTAAAAGCTGAGACCCCTACTCAAACTGAAATCATTATCAAAGGTTCCAACAAGCAGCAAGTTGGCCAGGTTGCAGCTGAAGTTCGCGCATACCGTTCACCAGAGCCATACAAAGGCAAAGGTGTTCGCTACGTGGATGAGGTTGTACATCTGAAAGAAACTAAGAAGAAGTAAGCGAGATTAGAAAATGAATAAAGACGAATCCAGACAAAGACGTGCTAGGCAGACTCGCATTCGCATTGCCGAAGCATTGGCAAATCGCTTAACAGTTATCCGTAGCAATTCACATATCTCTGCACAGGTATATAGCCCATGTGGAACCAAGGTTGTGGCAGCTGCCTCATCAATGGAAAAGGAATTGCGCCAAGCGATCAAAAACGGCGGCAACGCTGAAGCGGCTAAACAAATCGGCAAACTAGTTGCTGAGCGTGCTGTTAAAGCAGGCGTTGTTGATGTTGCTTTTGATCGTTCTGGTCATCGTTATCACGGCCGTATTAAGGCCTTAGCTGAAGCTGCGCGTGAAGCCGGCCTGAAGTTCTAATAGGGTTTAGGAAAAAACATGGCAAAAATGCAAACCAAGATGCAAAACGAAGAGCGTGATGATGGTCTTCGCGAGAAGATGATCGCTGTTAATCGTGTAACTAAAGTGGTTAAGGGTGGTCGTATTCTCGGCTTCGCTGCACTCACTGTAGTTGGCGATGGCGATGGTCGTATCGGCATGGGTAAAGGTAAATCAAAAGAAGTTCCAGTTGCTGTTCAAAAGGCAATGGACGAAGCACGTCGCAAGATGATCAAAGTTTCCTTGCGTAAAGGTACTTTGCAGCACACTGTGATTGGTAAGCATGGCGCGTCACGCGTGATGATTTCTCCAGCTAAAGACGGTACTGGCGTTATTGCTGGTGGCCCAATGCGCGCAATTTTCGATGTAATGGGTGTAACAAACGTTGTTGCTAAGTCACTTGGCTCAACAAACCCTTACAACATGGTTCGTGCAACGATTGATGGTTTAAGCAAGATGAGCACTCCTTCTGAAATTGCTGCTAAGCGCGGTAAGTCAGTTGAAGAGATTCTCGGCTAAGACCAAAAGATTAGGAATCTATAAATGACAACATCTAACTCCAAAGTCAAACTGCAATTAGTGCGCAGCTTGATCGGTACACGCGAAAGCCACCGTGCAACAGTTCGTGGTTTAGGCCTCGGACGTATCAATTCTGTTTCGGAATTGGAAGACACTCCAGCTGTTCGCGGAATGATTAATAAAGTTTCTTATCTAGTTAAAGTCATTGGCTAATAACTAGCAAGTAAATAGGCGAAGAATATGCAACTCAATACACTCAAACCCGCAGAGGGATCCAAGAAAAACCGTCGTCGCGTAGGTCGCGGCATCGGCTCTGGTCTTGGTAAAACTGCTGGCCGCGGTCACAAAGGTCAAAAATCACGTTCAGGCGGATTCCACAAAGTTGGATTCGAAGGCGGACAGATGCCGATGTATCGTCGTTTGCCAAAGCGCGGTTTCGTATCTTTGACACGTCGTCACGTTGGTCAAATTACTTTGAACGACTTAGCAAAAATTAACTTGCCAGAAGTGGACTTGTTAGTTTTGAGAGCGCATGGTTTTGCTGGTGAGCAAATCAATGCAGTCAAAGTGATTAAGACTGGTGAGCTTTCGATTGCTGTGACTCTTAAAGGTATTACAGTAACAGCGGGTGCAAAAGCAGCTATTGAAGCGGCTGGCGGCAAATTGGTTGACTTGGTTTAATTAGTTCTTAGCAGCCGATGGCATTAGCACCTACCAACACAGCGAGTATTGCTCAATCAGGAGGCAAGTATGGCGAATTACGTCAACGCTTGATATTCCTGGTTTTGGCTTTGCTCGTGTTCCGTTTGGGAGCGCATATTCCTGTTCCAGGTATTGATCCTGACCAATTGGCTCAATTGTTCTCAGGTCAAAAAGACGGCATCTTGGGTATGTTTAACCTGTTCTCAGGCGGTGCTTTATCTCGCTTTACCGTTTTTGCTTTGGGAATCATGCCGTACATTTCTGCATCGATCATCATGCAGTTAATGACGATTGTTGTACCTTCATTAGAGGCATTGAAAAAAGAAGGTCAAGCAGGTCAACGTAAGATTACTCAGTACACACGTTATGGCACTGTTGTTTTGGCAACATTCCAAGCTTTGGGAATCTCTGTTGCATTACAAGCTCAGCCAGGCTTAGTTATCAACCCAGGTTTGATGTTTGAATTGAATACCGTGGTAACTCTGGTTACTGGCACGATGTTCTTGATGTGGCTAGGCGAGCAAATCACGGAGCGCGGCCTGGGTAACGGCATCTCTATTATTATTTTTGGCGGTATTGTTTCTGGCTTGCCATCTGCAATCGGTAGCTTGCTTGAATTAGTGCGCACCGGCTCTATGAATATCTTGTCGGCTTTGCTCATCGTCGTGGTGTGCGTTGCTGTGACTTATTTTGTTGTGTTTGTAGAGCGTGGTCAGCGCCGTATTTTGGTGAACTACGCTAAGCGTCAGGTTGGTAATAAGGTTTACGGTGGCCAGTCCTCATACTTCCCATTGAAGTTAAATATGGCTGGTGTTATCCCTCCAATTTTTGCTTCATCTATTATTTTGTTTCCTGCAACGATTGCTGGCTGGTTTACTTCTGGTGAGCCAACCAATATGTTCAGTAGAGTAATTAAAGATTTAGCGGCAACATTGGCCCCAGGTCAACCTGTCTACACAATTTTGTATGCAGCTGCGATTATTTTCTTCTGCTTCTTCTACACAGCTTTGGTCTTCAACAGCCGTGAAACTGCAGATAACTTGAAGAAGAGTGGTGCCTTTGTTCCAGGTATTCGTCCTGGTGACCAGACTGGTCGTTACATCGATAAGATCTTGGTTCGTTTGACATTGGCTGGTGCAATTTATATGGTTTTGGTTTGCTTGTTACCAGAATTCTTAGTGTTGAAGTACAACGTGCCATTCTATTTTGGCGGTACTTCATTGTTGATTATTGTCGTTGTTGCAATGGATTTCATGGCTCAAGTTCAGTCATTTGTAATGCAACAACAATATGGTTCTTTGATGAAAAAAGCTAACTTTAAGATGGGCGCTTAACTGAATGTCTAAAGACGATGTAATTCAGATGGCGGGAGAAATTATTGAGAATTTGCCGAACGCAATGTTTCGCGTGAAGCTAGAGAACGGACATGTGGTTCTAGGGCACATTTCTGGAAAGATGAGGATGCATTACATCCGCATATTGCCAGGAGATAAGGTGACGGTGGAGATGACTCCTTACGACCTGACTCGCGCCAGAATCATTTTCCGAGCGAAGTAAAGATTAAGTAGTACCTATTTTTTTAGAGGTGAGTTATGAAAGTTTTAGCATCCGTTAAGTGTATTTGCAGAAATTGCAAGATCATTAAGCGCAAACGCGTTGTGCGCGTGATCTGTTCTTCAGACGCACGTCATAAGCAGCGTCAAGGCTGATCTGGTTAATTAAGAGGAAATCTCATGGCACGTATCGCTGGGGTAAACATCCCAAATCATCAACATACTGTTATCGGTTTAACAGCAATTTTTGGCATTGGCACAACTCGTGCTCGCAAAATTTGTGAAACCACAGGTGTTGCAATCGACAAAAAAGTTAAAGATCTTACTGACGGTGACTTGGAAAAGTTACGTGATGAAGTAGGTAAGTTCATCACAGAAGGTGACCTTCGTCGTGAAGTAACGATGAGCATCAAGCGTTTGATGGACTTAGGCTGCTATCGTGGCGTTCGTCATCGTAAGGGCTTGCCTGTTCGTGGTCAACGTACTAAGACTAACGCGCGTACCCGCAAGGGCCCACGTAAGTCTGGCGTGCAACTCAAGAAATAATCAAGAAAGTTTATTGACATGGCAAAACAACAATCCGCTTCTGCAGCTTCACAGCGCGCACGTAAGAAGGTTAAAAAGAACGTTGCTGACGGTATTGCACACGTTCACGCTTCTTTTAATAACACCATCATTACGATCACTGATCGCCAAGGTAATGCGCTTTCATGGGCAACATCTGGTGGCCAGGGCTTCAAGGGCTCACGTAAATCAACACCTTTTGCTGCTCAGGTAGCCGCAGAAGTTGCTGGTAAGACAGCTATTGAATGCGGTATCAAGAATTTGGAAGTTCAGATCAAAGGCCCAGGCCCAGGTCGTGAATCAGCAGTGCGTGCATTGAACTCATTGGGCATCAAGATCACTGAGATTCAAGACGTAACCCCAGTTCCACATAATGGTTGCCGTCCTCCTAAGCGTCGTCGTATCTAAGCTTAGATCTTGGCAGTACAACAGTTTTAGTAGTTTTTTATTAAAGCCCACCGTTCATCTGAATTAAAGGGTGAACTCACCGTCGGTCGTAAGACTGCGGCAAAGAAAGGAAAGCATCGTGGCACGTTACTTAGGGCCTAAGGCCAAATTAGCACGTCGGGAAGGTACCGACTTATTTTTAAAGAGCGCACGTCGCGCCCTGTCAGACAAGTGCAAGTTAGATACTAAGCCTGGTCAACATGGCCGTACATCTGGCTCAAGAACATCTGATTACGGTAATCAATTGCGTGAAAAGCAAAAGGTTAAGCGTATCTATGGCGTATTAGAGCGTCAATTCCGTCGTTACTTCGCAGAAGCTGAGCGTCGTAAGGGCAACACTGGTGAAACATTGCTTCAGTTGCTTGAGTCACGTTTAGATAACGTGGTGTATCGCATGGGCTTTGGTTCAACACGCGCTGAAGCACGTCAGTTAGTTTCTCATTGCGCAATTTTGCTCAATGGCAACCCTGTCAATATTCCATCCATTCAGGTTAAGCCTGGTGATGTTGTTGCGATTCGTGAAAAAGCGAAGAAGCAAGCGCGTATTACGGAATCACTCAATTTAGTTGGGCAAATGGCAGCTGTTACTTGGGTTTCAGTTGACGCAGCCAAGCTCGAGGGAACATTTAAGCAAGTGCCTGACCGTGAAGACATTAGCGGCGAAATTAATGAAAGTTTGATCGTCGAATTGTATTCACGCTAATTAGCACTCTCAAGGAAAAAATATGCAAACAAATTTGCTCAAGCCAAAAATTATTTCTGTTGAAGCGCTTACCGCCAACCAAGCTAAGGTTGTTATGGAGCCGTTCGAGCGTGGCTATGGCCACACACTCGGAAATGCATTACGTCGTGTTTTGTTGTCCTCAATGGTTGGTTATGCACCAACTGAAGTAGCTATTGCAGGTGTGGTTCATGAGTACTCCACATTAGACGGAGTTCAAGAGGATGTAGTTAACCTTTTGTTGAACCTCAAAGGTATCGTATTTAAGTTGCAGTCGCGTGACGAAGTTACTATCAATTTGCGTAAAGAAGGCCCAGGCGTTGTTACAGCAAAAGATATCGACTTGCCACACGATGTAGAAATCATTAACCCTGATCACGTTATCGCTCACTTGTCAGCTGGTGGCAAGTTGGATATGCAGATCAAGGTTGAAAAAGGCCGTGGCTATGTACCAGGCAATATGCGTCAATACCATGACGAAGCTACCAAGATCATTGGTCGCATCGTATTGGATGCCTCATTTAGCCCAGTAAGTCGTGTTAGCTATGCTGTTGAGTCTGCTCGTGTTGAGCAACGTACCGACCTCGATCGTCTCGTAATGACTATCGAAACCAACGGTGTGTTGTCTCCTGAAGAGGCGATTCGTCAAGCCGCTACCATTTTGGTTGATCAGTTAGTTGTGTTCGCAGCTCTTGAGAGCAGCGAAGTATCTGGTGATCTCGCCCCAAGTCGCTCTTCAATGGTTGATCCAATGTTGATGCGTCCGGTTGATGATCTCGAACTCACAGTTCGCTCTGCAAACTGCTTGAAGGCTGAGAACATTTACTACATCGGTGACTTGATTCAACGTACAGAGAATGAATTGTTGAAGACGCCTAATCTAGGTCGTAAATCTTTGAATGAAATTAAAGATGTATTGGCGGCTCGTGGCTTAAGTCTTGGCATGAAACTCGAAAGCTGGCCTCCAGCTAACCTCGAGAAATAATTAGAAAGGAAGCATCATGCGTCACGGAAACGGCTTACGCAAACTAAACAGAACATCATCACATCGCTTGGCGATGCTGCGCAACATGTCCAATTCACTCTTGGAGCACGAAGTCATTAAAACGACTTTGCCAAAAGCTAAAGAATTGCGCATGGTTGTTGAGCCTTTGATTACCTTGGGTAAAAAAGATAACTTAGCAAACCGTCGCTTAGCGTTTAATCGCACACGCGATCGCGATATCGTGACCAAACTCTTCACAGAGCTCGGTCCACGTTACGCAACTCGTCCAGGTGGCTACCTTCGTATTTTGAAGTTTGGCTTCCGCCACGGTGATAATGCACCTATGGCTTTGGTTGAGTTAGTTGATCGCCCAGAAGTTGAAGAAACAGCAGTAGCTGAAGAGGCTTAAGCCCTTTAGTTAGATTAAAAGCCAGGCTCCGGTCTGGCTTTTTTCATTTATACGCTTATAAATACAAGATGGCTCAAGAGAAATCTACTGAATTGCTGATAGTTGTTACCACTTTTGCATTGCTAGAGGATGCAAAGAAAATGGCGCATCTGTTGATTGAACGCCGTCTGGCGGCTTGTGTACAAATTCAAGAGGGGGTTCATTCCATCTATCGATGGGAGGGCAAGATTTGCGAAGCAAATGAAATGATGCTTTCAGCAAAAACAGTTGTAGATAGATGGGGAGATGTTTCTAATTTCATCAAAAGTCATCATCCTTATGATTTGCCAGATGTAATAGCCTATGCCCCTGAGAAATACGAAGCACAATATGGCAAGTGGGTGGAGTCCGAGGTAAAGTGACATTTATGAGATTGATTAGTAAATTCATCCCGACAATAGCTGCATTCCTCTTAGTTGTTGGTAATACTTTTGCGGCCCCAGAATTTCTTCCTCCTGAGAAGGCCTTTCAGGCTGAAGCAGTATGGGCGGTCAACACAAATGACATTGAGTTGGAAATTTTTCCAACCAAGGGTTATTACATCTATCAAGAATCCCTACATTTTAAGATGGGCTCCGAGCCCAATAAATTAGGGCTTGTAAAGGCAATGCTGCCTGCTGGCATTGAAAAGTTTGATGAAACTTTTCAAAAGAAGATGCAGGTTTACAAGCAGGCATTTCTTCTGACATTGGACAAAAAAGCCGAAGTAGGAAAGCCTCTATATCTAGAGTTGGAATTGCAAGGATGTGCTGAAGCGGGTATTTGCTATCCGCCCATGACGCTCAAATTTTTGCTTGCAGGCCCCGGTGTAAAGGCTAGACCGATACCAGAGGTATTGGAGGGGGTAAGTAATTCGCCTAAAAAAGAATTTGGCTTGATGGATGTATGGCGTGAGCGAGATGATGTCAATGCCATTACGCGTTTTTTAGATAGCACCCCAACTGGCTATTTATTTTTAGCTTTCTTCATCCTGGGGTTGGCATTAGCTTTCACTCCCTGTGTGCTTCCAATGCTACCCATTCTGTCTAGTGTGGTGTTTGGAACTCAGGGCAAAAAATCGATTAGCAAAAGCCGGGCTAGTCTCTTGGCCGTGGCTTATGTACTTGGTATGGCCTGTGTCTACGCTTTAGCGGGAGTCTTGATGGCCGCTCTAGGCGGTAGCGTCCAAAGAGCCCTGCAGAGCCCTGTAGCGCTAATTGGGTTTGCATTGCTACTACTCGCACTGTCGGGGAGCTTATTTGGCCTGTATGAGCTCAGAATGCCCCAATCTTGGCAGGAAAAAGTCGACCAATTAGCAGGGCGCCATAAAGGTGGGAGCTTTGTTGGTGCCTTCGCTTTGGGTGGAATTTCGACGTTAGTTGCTAGCCCTTGTATTACTGCACCTTTGGCCGGAGTACTTGCTTTCATTGCCCAAACAGGATCAATGAGTTTGGGGGCCGGTTTACTGTTTGTGATGGCTTTGGGTATGGGCTTGCCACTTCTCTTTATTGCTATTGAGGCGCGCATCCTCATTCCATCAACTGGTATTTGGATGGTTTGGTTGCAAAGAACGCTCGGTGTTTTATTGGTGGCAACTGCAGCCTGGATTGTCTCTCCTTTATTACAAAGCAGTAATGAAGCGGGTGGCAAGATGATGGCTAATGGCCAACGTCAACATCAGATTGGAAATGCGAGTTTTGCTGTAATTCAATCTAGTGCCCAGTTAGATCAATTCTTGGCCCAAGCAAAAGAGCAGAAGAAATTAGTGCTCCTAGATTTTTATGCAGACTGGTGCATCTCCTGCAAAGAGATGGAGGTCAATACCTTTGCTAATTCTGAAGTGAATCAAGAGTTACAGAAATTTGTTTTAGTTCAAGCTGATGTAACAAAGAACAGTCCTGAGAATCAGGAATTACTGAAGCGTTTTGGATTATTCGGGCCACCTGGAATTTTGATCTTTGATCTCAATTCAGAAGAGTTAAAAGATCAGCGTGTAATTGGCTATATGCCGCCACAACGTTTTGTTGAGCGCTTGAAAAAAGTGCTGGCCAATTAAATGAATTGAAACTGAATAAGTAAAACTTATTCAGTCTTCATCATCAAATTTATTTACTTGCTTTGAGAAGACGCGCAGCCTCAAGCGCGAAGTACGTCAAGATGCCATCTGCACCAGCACGTTTAAATGCGAGCAAGGACTCCATCATGACGGCATCATGATCAAGCCAGCCGTTTTGTGCAGCGGCTTTGAGCATGGCGTATTCACCGCTCACTTGATATGCGTAGGTTGGGTAATTAAATTCATCACGAACTCTGCGTACGATATCTAAGTAAGGCATACCAGGCTTGACCATCACCATATCAGCACCTTCGCTGATATCGAGTGCAACCTCCCGCAAAGCCTCATCAGTATTGGCGCAATCCATTTGATAGGTTTTTTTATCGGCTTTACCTAAATTTTTTGCCGAGCCTACTGCGTCCCGAAATGGACCATAAAAAGCCGAAGCGTATTTGGCTGAGTAAGCCATGATGCGAGTGTGAATGAGTTTATTTTGCTCTAGTGCTTCACGAATTTTTCCGATGCGGCCATCCATCATGTCTGATGGTGCCACGATATCAACACCAGCTTGAGCTTGAGCAATCGCTTGTTGGACCAAGATTGCCGTAGTCTCGTCATTCAGAATACGACCTTGCTCATCTAAGACACCATCTTGACCGTGGCTTGTGTAAGGGTCAAGTGCGACATCGGTCATGATGCCCAAATTGGGGAAGCGTTTCTTGAGCTCACGCACTGCGTTTGGAATTAATCCATTGGGATTAAAAGCTTCTTTGCCATCAGGCGTTTTTAGAGATGCATCAATCACTGGAAAGAGTGCCATCACAGGAATGCCTAATGAAACGCATTCTTCGGCAACGCTAAAAAGTAAATCGAGAGATACGCGATTAACTCCCGGCATGGAGCTAACAGCTTCTGATTTACCTTGGCCTTCAAGTAGGAACACTGGGTAGATCAAGTCATTGGCCGAAACGCTGTTCTCTTGCATCAGGCGACGCGACCAATCATCGTGACGCATGCGACGTGGGCGGTGCGCCGGAAAGTTCAACAAAGAGTTAGCTTGTGATTTCATCTTCTTGAGTCTCTGCTTCAAATAACCATTTAATAACTGTATTGTCGGCCTCTTCAAGGCCAATTCGCTTGGTGCTTGAGAATAATTGTGCCGTAAGTCGTTTTGAGTCGCCCGTTCCATCTGGAAGGGCAGGATCATATTGCTGTAATCGTTTACGTACCGCCTCTAAGGCATGCTTGCATTCGCTTTTATTAAGCTTGTCACACTTACTGAGCAAAATATGAATTGGTTTGCCGGTTGGTACAAACCATTGAATCATTTGCTCGTCTAAATCGGTGATTCCGCGTCTGGAGTCGACGATGAGAATCATCCCGACCAGTTGCTCGCGCTCCTGCAAATAATCGCTTAGAAGGCTATTCCAGTGGTATTTGGTCTCATGATTAACGGCGGCATAGCCGTATCCTGGTAAATCCACCAAATAGGCTAATAGGTCATCCTTAGCAAAAAGCCCAAAATAGTTAATGTGTTGCGTACGCCCCGGCGTCTTACTGGCAAAAGCAAGCCGTTTTTGGTTACAAAGTACATTAATTGCACTAGATTTACCCGCATTTGAGCGCCCAGCAAAGGCCACCTCCCGGAGTGGAGTGGCAGGCAGGCAATGGGTGTCATTGACTGTGGTCGCGAATCGGGCTTGAAAGAGTTTAGACATGTCCAGAAGCTATTGTAAAATCACGCAAAATCATGAAATATCTCATGGTGTTGGGTAAAAGGTTGTAAAAGTAGGGCCCAAACACTTTTAGGAATTTTTGCCAAGGTAAACATAATGCGTCAAACCTCTCAAATCTCCAAATTAACTAGCGTCAGCGCTAGCCTAGCCGCTGGCTTAGTTCTGGCAATGACCAGCTTCTCCGGCGTAGTTAATGCTGCAGATGCTGCCACTGCGGCTGCCCCAATGGCGGAAGCTGCTGCTAAGCCGGTAGTTCCTGGTAAGCCAAAAGTCGATCCAGCAGCTGGCGAAGCGCTTTACTCTAACGGTGATGCTAGCCGTGGCGTGACAGCCTGCTTGACTTGCCATGGCCCTAAAGGCCAGAGTGCAACAGCAACTTGGCCTAAGTTGTCTGCTCAGCATGCCGCTTACACTACCAAGCAGTTAAAGAACTTTAAGGATGGCACACGCGCCAATCCAGTCATGATGGGAATGGTTGCCACCTTGACTGAGCAAGATATGAACAATATTTCTGCTTATTTGGCTAAACAGCCAGTATCCCAGGGTGTTGCGCAAAATAAAGACACGATTGAATTGGGTCAAAGTATCTATCGTGGTGGCATCGCCGCTAAGGGCGTTCCAGCATGTGCAGCCTGCCATAGCCCAACTGGCGCCGGTATTCCAGCGCAGTATCCACGTATGGGTGGCCAATGGGCTGAGTACAACGCAGCTCAGTTGCTAGCATTCCGCGAAGGTACTCGTAAGAATAGTACGCAGATGACTACGATTGCTACTAAGCTTTCTGATCAAGAAATGAAGGCTGTTGCTGATTACATGGCAGGCTTGCATTAATTGAGCATTCAGTAAAAACAAAAACCCCGCGATTGCAGCGGGGTTTTTTATTGCCTAGAAATTTACCAGGCCCAATAAATTATTAATTAAATTTAGTTTGGCAAGATAGTTTCGCTAGCAAAAAGATCAGCAACATTTTCGCGCGCACGAATAAGGTATGCATTTTTTCCATCAACCATAATTTCTGCAGGCTTAGGTCTGGTGTTGTAATTTGATGCCATAACAAAGCCATACGCGCCTGCTGAAAGAATAGCCAATAGATCACCTTCTTCAACAGCAAGCTCACGATCTCTTCCAAGCCAGTCACCAGATTCGCATACGGGTCCAACGATGTCATAAGTAGAGCTTGCAACCTGTTTAGTTTGCACTGGAACAATGCCGTGATACGCCTCGTAGAGAGCGGGGCGCATTAACTCTGTCATTGCTGCATCCACAATGCAAAAGTTTTTCTCAGCACCGGGCTTGAGGTACTCCACTTGAGTCAAGAGTACGCCGGCATTGCCTACCAAGGACCTGCCAGGCTCCAAGACTACATCGAGATGAGCAAAGCCACGCTCTGCAACGCGATTGAGTAAGGTGTTGGTGAACTCAGTAATGTCGGGTGGGTTGTCGTCGCCGTAAGAGATGCCAAGACCGCCGCCTAAATCAAGATGATGAATCTCAATACCTTCTTTTTTCAATTGGGTTACTAACTCAAGAACCTTATCAAGCGCATCAAGGTAGGGCGCGGTTGTAGTGATTTGGGAGCCAATATGGCAGTCAATACCGACCACATCAATTTGTGAAAGCAAAGCAGCTTCACGATAAGTTTTTAGAACCTCGTGATAGGCGATACCAAATTTATTTCCTTTTAATCCAGTAGAAATATAAGGATGAGTTTGAGCATCTACATCGGGATTTACGCGTAAAGAAATTGGGGCGCGGCAATTCAACTTAGTGGCAACACGATTAATTTGGTGGAGCTCTGCAATCGATTCCACATTGATGCATTTAACACCAGCCTCTAATGCCTGTGCAATTTCGGAGGCAGATTTGCCAACACCTGCAAATACCAAACTCTTTGGATCTGCGCCTACTGCAAGGGCACGAGCTAACTCACCGCCACTCACTAGGTCAAATCCAGAGCCTAATTTTTTAAAGCAATCAATCACTGCAAGATTGCTATTAGCCTTCATTGCATAGTGGACACGAGCACGTCTTTTGCCAGAGGAATCTAGGCACGCTTTGTCATAAGCTTGATACGCTTGGGTTAAAGCCTTCCTGCTATAGATATACAGGGGTGTGCCGAACTCTTTTGCCAAATCTGACAAAGGAATTTCTTCTGCATACCAAGTGCCATTGCGTTCTGTAAATCCAGCTAAGTCGGGGAGTGGAATCGCTTTACTTGTCATTGCTTGGCCGATGATGGGTTAGTAGCAGCAGGGCTTTGAGGTGGATAGAGCTTGCCTTTGGGCTCTGGTTCAGAGGGTGGGCTAGGTGCTGGTGGTACATTTGGCAAATATAAAGGCCCTCTAACCCCACATCCAACAAGGGATATTAGAAGGCTAATGCCGAGAGTTCTTTTAAGAATCGCTATCATGAATGTCTCTAAAACGAATGATTGAATATAGCATGCAGGACTCTAATATGAAGCCGGGTAATTTGACTGTAGAAACCATTGACGATAAGCAGTTCCATCAATTGGGCAGTAATTTGTTGCAGTCAATTGAAGCGGCATTAGAGGCCGCAGATGATGAATTGGACCTCGATCTCGATGTTGAGCGCCAAGGTGGAAATGTCATCAATATTCGATTTAGGGATCGCAGTGTGATTGTGGTTAATACCCAACCCCCTTTACATGAAATTTGGGTAGCGGCTAAATCTGGCGGTTATCACTATCGCTGGGCTGGTTCTGTAGCTTCACCGCGGTGGTTGGATACCAAAACTGGGCGCGAGCTATTGAGTGACTTATCAGAGTTTGCTAGCGCTCAAGCTGGTCAGGCGATCACTATTGGACTTCTCCGGAAATAAGCGGCGATAGCCCGGAAAATTAAACCGCCCCAGTTGCTGTGAGTGTCTCGATAACTTGAGCATCGGGAACGCTCTTAATTTGAGCTTTGCCAATCTTTTCTAAGACAACGTATCGAATCTGACCGCCCTCAGTCTTTTTATCTACTTGCATTAATTCCATATAACGTTGCGCACCAAACTTAGGGGGCGCTATCGGTAGATTCATAGATTGAATGATGCGAGTAAGGCGATTGACCTCATCTTGAGTGATGAAGTTCAGGCGTCGTGAGAGGTCTGCTCCCATGACCATGCCACAGCCAACGGCTTCACCATGCAACCACTCGCCATAACCCATGCCGGCCTCAATCGCATGACCAAAGGTGTGTCCAAAATTGAGAGTAGCTCGAATACCATCTTCTCTCTCATCTGCTGAAACAACCGCGGATTTAATTTCACAAGAACGTAACACCGCATGCGCCATTGCCGCGGTATCGCATGCCAATAAAGATTTTGCATTTGCTTCAATCCAGCTTAAGAACTCCGCATCCGCAATAGCGCCATGCTTGACTACTTCAGCTAGGCCCGCAGATAGCTCACGGGCAGGTAATGTCTTCAATGTATTGAGGTCGGCAATGACTGCTGCAGGCTGGTGAAACGCCCCAATCATATTTTTCCCAAGTGGATGGTTAATGCCTGTCTTGCCGCCGACAGAGGAGTCCACCTGAGCTAGTAAGGTTGTTGGCACTTGAACGAAGCGGATGCCTCGCATAAAGCTAGCAGCAGCAAATCCAGTCATATCACCAATGACACCGCCACCTAAAGCAACCAACATGGTTTGACGATCAGCGCCAAACTTCAGAAGGTCATCAAAAATTAACTGAAGATTTTTCCAGTCCTTATAAGACTCTCCATCAGGCAAGACAATGGTCCTGACTGGCTTGCCGAGTTTCTCTAAGGTCTTGGTTAGACGTTCTGCATATAAAGGGGCTACCGTAGTATTGGTAACGATATAAATCGATGTCGCCTTTTCGCAGGCGCTAAATAATTCTGGCTGATCTATTAAATTTGTACCAATATGAATGGGGTAGCTACGATTGCCTAGATCAACTTCTAATGTTTTCATGGGTAAATTTATGCGGAGAGTTCGAGTTGCATGATAAGAGTGTTGACTAGTTGATTGACGCTGGGCTTTCCAGTTTCAATGACATAGTCAGCGATTTCGCGATACAGGGGATCACGAATAGCGTATAGGTTTTCTAAAATCTTTTTTGCATCACCATTTTTAAGAAGTGGCCTACCTTCGCCACCTTTAGTCCGATGCCATAGCTCCATCGGATTGGCGTGCAGATAAATTACTGTTCCTCTTTCGCTGAGGAATTGACGATTCTCTGGCAGGAGGACGGCGCCGCCACCGGTTGCCAAAATGACATCATGTTCAGCTGTAATGTCTTTAATGGCCTGAGCCTCGCGTTTGCGAAATCCATCTTCACCTTCCATTTCAAAAATGACCGGAATTTTGACTCCACAACGATCTTCAATCACATGGTCAGCATCTAAAAAGCGGCGACCTAATTTCTTGGCCAGCAATTTACCAACAGTCGACTTCCCGGCGCCCATAAGGCCAATTAGGAAGATATTGTTTGATGAAGAGTTCACCCCTCGATTTTATTAGTGTTTGTCGAGCACAGTGGGGGTTAAGAAGACTAATAGTTCGGTTTTATCTGCTAATTTAGATTTATGGCGAAATAAATGCCCAATCAAAGGAATATCTCCGAGAAGTGGAACCTTGACCTCGTCATCGCGTTCGGTGGTTTGAAAAATGCCCCCAATGATGGCCGTGCCCCCATTTTCAACGGTGACTTCAGAACTGAGGTTTTTAGTGTCAATGGCATAACCCTGCTCGGTTTTCATGCCAATAGTGTCCTTATTAATACCGACCAGCATGGAGATCTTTCCGTCTGGATGAATTTTCGGCAAGACCTCTAGGCGTAAGTTCGCCTTACGAAACTGCAATTTGCCCCCACTTTGAGAGCTCACTTGATAGGGAAGCTCGGTTCCTTGCTCAATTGTGGCTTTAACTTGGTCGCCAGTCATGATCCGGGGGTTAGACAAAATCTTGCCTTGACCATCGGATTCCAGGGCTGAGAGCTCCATTTGCAGCAGGCGGGCTGCATTCTTGGAAACCAAAGTTGCAGCCAAGGTGGCCGGGTTAAAGCCAGCTAAACCAGTCCCTCCTAGATCGAGATTGGCGTTGGCATTTTGGTCTGGGTGACCACCAATACCATTCGCTTGATACCCCAACTTCACTCCAAGTTCGCGGGCAAAGCGCTGATCAGCCTCAACAATGCGAGCTTCTATGAGAATTTGCCGAGGGCTGTTAATGTGATCGCCTCCAAAAGGTAGGGCGGCGTCTTCCCGTCGATACTTTTGGAAACTTTGAATTTCTGCATGAGGGCCAATCCAGTAAATATCTCCATTTCGAACGAGTCTCAAGCCTCGACTTGCAAGAATGGAATGGAGAGCGGTTTGCCAAGGGGTGTCCTTAAGATCAACTGAAATCTTGCCCTGAATGGATTCGCTGAGGAGAAAGTTGGTATCCCCCATTTTGGCTAAAACCTGCAATAGCTCGGTCAATTCAATTTGGCTAAATTGCAGGCTAATGCGACTATCTTTGCGGTACACCGATGAGTTTGCTTCGGGGTGGCTTCCGAGGGCTGGATTCAAATAAAAAGCCATCAATAAGAGTAGAAAGTTGGCGAGGGTTTTTAATGGGATTTTCAATAGGGTCACTCTGATTGGGTCGACTTAAAAGTGATGGATTTCCCTTTCGGGTGAGTCAAAACAGCTAGCTCTTTTTCGGCTTGGGTTAGGCGCCATTCCCCCAGAGTTGCCTCCCCCTTGATCACCATTTTTGTGGAATTGCCGGTATGGAAAAAGGCTTGTTCTGCTGTCCCCATACGGGTGATGCCTAAATATCGCCAGCGACGAAGATCGGCCTCATACGGAATCACTGCAGGTTTACTTTGAGAGCTCTGGGTTGGCTGTTGTATATCAATTGAGTGAATGCTTACTTCTATTTCTTCTATTGCCTGGTATAGATCTTCTTTCTCAGATGCCCATTCGGTTTGTGAGAATTCAAATTCTTCTTTGAGTGCCAATAGTTGGTTTTCTAGGGTTCTTATCTCAAGTTCGTTCCCAGATTGATTGCCATCAAAATAAAAAAAGAGGCATCCCCCGCAGAGCAATAGGAGGCTGCCAACGATCCAAGGTGAACCGAAAGTCAGGCCCTTTAGTTCAAAGGATTTAGCAGAAAAAGCAGGCTTGGGAGTTTTGTTTTGGGGTGTTGTATCGACTCTGGGATGGGAGGATGATTTGCGAATGCCATGGGGGTCTGGAATGGCAGGGTCGTCTCCGAGCTCACTCAGAATATCGTCAAAAGATTGGGGGGAAATATGGCGTGGAGGCATGCCATATTGTTTGCCCTGAGAATAGTAAAAACGATCTGTATAAGCAGAATTAGCTGTCAGAAAAATCTGCTAAAAAATATTTAAAACAAGGGTTTTGGAGCTTTCAGGGAAAATGCGTAAGCACCCTATAATTTGACTCTATGGCTCTACCCCCAAAAGACAAGCCGCCCTTAAATGGGCGGTTCAACCGACAGCCTGATAGACGCCCTGGTCAGCCAAGAGCGGAGGGCTTCTCGAAGAGAAAATCTGGAAGTAATCCCCTGATTAAGGCCTTACTAATTATCACTATGCTCTTTGCGGTGGTGGTCACATTGCTACTGGGATACGCCTTCTTAATTGCGAAGCCGAATTTGCCGAAAATTTCCGCTTTAGTTGATTACAACCCAAAAACACCATTACGTATCTATACAGCTGACAAAGTCTTAATAGGTGAGTTTGGAGAGGAGCGCCGAAAGGTAATTCCTTTGAGCGAAATACCAATGACCATGCGTAATGCGGTCTTGGCTATTGAGGATGATCGTTTCTACTCTCATGGTGGCGTCGATTACGTGGGCATCTTAAGGGCTGCGCTCACCAATTTACGCGGTAATCTTTCGCAGGGTGCGTCAACCATCACGATGCAGGTTGCCCGGAATTTTTTTCTGAGTAACGAAAAAACCTTTAGTCGTAAGATTTATGAAGTTCTCCTCTCTTGGGAAATTGAGTCTCAATTAAGCAAAGATAAGATTCTTGAGATTTATATGAATCAGATTTTTTTGGGGCAAAGGGCGTATGGATTTTCTAGCGCAGCCCAGATTTATTTTGGGAAAGAATTAAGGGACATCACGATTGCTGAATCTGCGATGTTGGCAGGTTTGCCAAAAGCACCATCGGCATACAACCCAGTAAGCAATTTTCGTCGCGCAAAAATTCGACAGGAATATATTTTGCAGCGTATGCGGGATTTGTCATACATCACTCCCGAGCAGTATCAAGTTGCCATGGCAGAAGAGTTGCATATTCGGGGCTTGGGAAATGAGTTTAGTACTCGCGCCGATTTTGCTTCAGAGATGGTGCGTCAATTATTGTTTAGTCAATACGGCGAGGCAATTTATTCCCAAGGGATTGATGTATACACCACGCTCTTGAAGGCAGATCAAGATGCTGCATATAGAGCGGTGCGTCGCGGTATTTTTGAATATGATTTGCGCCATGCTTATCGTGGTCCAGAAGGTTTCATTGATTTACCGGAAGATGCGACGAAGCGTCAGCGTGCAATTGACGAGGCTTTGTTAGCTTATCCCCAGTTAGATGATTTGCAGTCTGGGGTAGTGCTTGATGTCAAGCCAAAAGAAATGCAGGTCATGATTGCTACTGGGGATGTGATCACCTTAAAGGGTGAGAGCATGAAACTAGCTACTGCTTCCTTAACTGATAGTACTCAACCAAAAAAACGTTTACGCCCTGGTGCCATTATTAGATTGATATCCGATGGGGGTATTTGGAAGTTGGCACAACTCCCTCAGGTTGAGGCCGCCTTTATTTCTATGAATGCTGATACGGGCGCGATCCTCTCATTAGTGGGGGGGTTTGATTTCCGCCGTAATCAGTTTAATCATGTGACTCAGGCCCAACGCCAGCCAGGCTCCTCATTTAAGCCGTTTATTTATGCTGCCGCAATCGAGAAAGGTTTTTCTCCAAGCACCATGGTGAACGATGCGCCATTATCGATTGGCAGTATGGAAACAGGTAGCCAAGCCTGGGAGCCAAAAAACTATGATGGTAAGTATGAGGGCATGATGCGTTTGCGTATTGCTTTGGCTAAATCAAAAAACTTGGTTTCTGTTCGCCTAATCCGCGCCATTGGCCCCTCCTATGCGCAAGAATATATTCAGCGCTTTGGGTTTGAGGCAGAAAAGCATCCTCCTTACCTAACGATGGCATTAGGCGCAGGCACCGTGGCCCCTTTGCAAATGGCATCCGCATATAGTGTGTTTGCTAACGGCGGCTATCGTGTAGACCCATACTTAATTAATAAGATGACGGATTCAAAGGGTACAGTTTTATTTGAAGCTAAACCTACTCACGCACACGAGGATGCGACTCGTGTATTGGATGCGCGCACAGCCTTTGTGATAGATAGTATGTTGCAAGAGGTCACGAAGACTGGAACCGCCGCAAGTGCAAGAGCGAAATTGGGTCGCTCTGACATTGCCGGTAAAACGGGTACTACTAATGAGTCCCACGATGCTTGGTTTGCGGGATATAACCCGCAGGTAGTTGCAATTGCTTGGATTGGTTTTGATAAGCCGGCAAGCTTAGGTGATCGTGAAACTGGTGGCGGTCTTGCTCTGCCTATGTGGATCTCTTATATGAGCACCGCGTTAAAAGATCAGCCACAACAAGCGCGTGAAGTGCCGGCAGGTGTGACTCAAGTTGATGGTGATTGGTTTATCCCCGAGTTCTCTAATAATGGCGGTGTGCGCGAACTGCAGTAGTTCGTTTTAGCAATGGCAAGGCAAGCGCGTACCATTATTCCTGGCCAAGCAATGCATGTCATGGTTCGTGGCAATAATCGGGAAACACTTTTCTTTAATGATTCTGATCGCCGCACCTATTTAGATTGGCTGCGAGAGGCAGCAAAACAATTTGGTAGTGCAGTGCATGCATTCGCTTTGATGCCAAACCATGTGCATCTCTTAATGACTCCCCAAAATGAAGATTCGCTTGCGAAGACGATGCAATCTCTAGGTAGGCGTTATGCCCAGTATTTCAATCAACAGCACCACCGTTCTGGAACAATTTGGGAGGGGCGTTATCGTTCTTCGCTAATAGACCCTGATTATTTTCTGCGTTGCCAGCGTTATATTGAGCTCAATCCCGTAAGGGCTGGCTTTGAATCGAACCCTCAAGATTCAACTTGGACTAGTTTTGCCTCCCACATTGGTGGTAATGCTGAGCCTTGGTTGGTTGATCACCAGCACTTTTGGAAGCTGGGTAATACCCCGTTTGAGCGACAAATGACATGGGCAGGGTTTGTTAAGGAAGGCGCACCTCACTGGGAAGATCGCGAAATTACTGAGGCATTAGTGAGATCCAAGCCTTGGGTCAGCGATATCTATGCAAAGAGCGTATTCAAAGATAATCCCGATCAAGTACTAATCCGACATCGTGGACGTCCAAAAAAATTAATACCAATAAATTCAATGACTTAAGTAATACTTAAGGTCTTTAGTATTTTACTGCTTGGCCATAAAGTTCTGACTCTGTCCCCTTTATATAAATGAATTTTACTTATTGCCTAATTTAAATGGGACAGACTCATTTTATTTCTATTGCATCAACATGGGTATTCCCCTATATTTGATTCTCCAAAAGTAATCAGGCCCCCAGGGCAAACGGAAATACCATGACTACACAAATGAACACAGACCTTCGTCCAATCGCGCAGGGTCTTTACGATCCACAAAATGAGCATGATGCTTGCGGCGTAGGATTCGTTGCCCACATTAAAGGCAAGAAGTCACATGAGATTGTTACTCAGGGATTGAAAATTCTTGAGAACTTGGATCACCGGGGAGCCGTAGGTGCGGACCCTCTAATGGGTGATGGCGCAGGAATATTGATTCAGGTTCCCGATACTTTGTATCGCGAAGAAATGGCAAAGCATGGCGTTGAGTTGCCACCGTTCGGTGAGTACGGTGTCGGCATGATTTTCTTACCTAAGGAACATGCTTCTCGTTTAGCTTGTGAGCAAGAATTAGAGCGCACTGTACGTTTAGAAGGTCAAGTCGTATTGGGTTGGAGAGATGTACCCATCGATGTGAAATTGCCCATGTCTCCAACCGTTCAAATGACAGAGCCATTTATCCGTCAAATTTTTATTGGGCGCGGACGTGACATCATGACAACGGATGCCCTGGAGCGTAAGTTGTATGTCATCCGCAAAACTGCAAGCCATGCTATTCAAGATTTACATTTAAAGCATGGCAAAGAATATTTTGTTGCATCGATGTCCGCTCGTACCATTGTTTATAAAGGTTTGTTGTTAGCAAACCAAGTGGGTGCGTACTATAAAGACTTACAAGATCCACGTACCGTATCTGCATTAGCTTTAGTGCATCAGCGCTTCTCAACCAATACTTTCCCAGCTTGGGAGTTAGCTCACCCATACCGCATGATTGCGCACAACGGTGAGATCAATACCGTTAAAGGTAACGTCAACTGGGTGAACGCGCGAGAAGGTGCGATCAGCTCCCCAGTGTTGGGTGATGACCTCAAAAAATTATGGCCACTCATTTATCCAGGTCAATCTGACACAGCGTGTTTTGATAACTGCTTAGAGTTATTAGTGATGTCCGGTTATCCATTAGCACAAGCCATGATGATGATGATTCCAGAGGCATGGGAACAACATTCATTGATGGATGAAAACCGCCGCGCCTTCTATGAATATCATGCAGCAATGATGGAGCCATGGGATGGTCCAGCCGCTATGGCATTTACAGATGGCCGTCAGATTGGTGCGACCTTAGATCGCAATGGTTTGCGTCCAGCGCGTTATTACGTTACAGATGATGATTTAGTCATCATGGGTTCTGAGGCTGGCGTATTGCCAATTCCAGAGAGCAAGGTTGTTCAAAAATGGCGCTTGCAACCAGGCAAGATGTTCATGATTGATATGGAGCAGGGCCGCATTATTGACGACGTTGAATTGAAAGATGCCGTCTCTAAAGCCAAGCCATATAAGAGTTGGATTGACGCGGTGCGCGTGAAGCTCGATGAAGTTGATGCAAGCAAAGCTGACTTGGTGGATGAAAAGAACACTATTCGCCCAGCTGCAAAATTATTAGATCGCCAGCAAGCTTTTGGTTACACCCAAGAAGACATCAAGTATCTCATGGCGCCTATGGCCATGAATGGCGAAGAGGCAATTGGGTCGATGGGTAACGATAGCCCATTAGCTGTGCTCTCTAACAAGAACAAGCCACTCTATAACTACTTTAAGCAATTGTTTGCGCAGGTGACCAATCCTCCGATTGACTCTATTCGTGAAAACATGGTGATGTCTTTAGTGTCTTTCATTGGACCTAAGCCGAATTTGTTGGACACCAACAATATCAATCCACCAATGCGCTTGGAAGTAAGTCAACCGATTTTAGATTTTGACGACATGACCAAAATTCGTCACATCGGTCACTACACCAACGGTAAGTTCCGCTCATATGAGTTAGATATTTGCTACCCAGCTTCTTGGGGCAAAGCTGGTATTGAAGCTCGCTTAGCATCTTTGTGTGCCGAAGCAGCTGATGCGGTTCGCTCTGGTTACAACATTTTGATCGTGAGCGACCGTCAGGTTGATGAACAGCATGTGGCTATTCCTGCATTGCTGGCAACTTCAGCGATTCATCAGCATTTAGTGGAAAAAGGTTTACGTACTAGCGTTGGCCTCGTTGTTGAGACGGGTAGCGCGAGAGAGACGCATCATTTTGCCCTCCTAGCTGGTTATGGCGCTGAAGCAGTTCACCCTTACTTAGCGATGGAAACTTTGGCTGAAATGGCTAAAGGTTTGTCTGGCGATCTTTCAGCAGAAAAAGCTGTGAAGAATTTTGTCAAAGCGGTTGGTAAGGGCTTGCAAAAAGTGATGTCCAAAATGGGTATCTCTACTTACATGTCTTACACCGGCTCACAGATTTTTGAAGCCATCGGTCTTAACAAGGAAGTGATTGACCATTACTTCAAAGGTACCCCATCTAACGTAGGTGGTATTGGCGTATTTGAAGTAGCTGAAGAAGCATTGCGTATGCACCAGTCCGCATTTGGCAATGATCCAGTCTTAACTAATATGCTTGATGCTGGTGGGGAGTATGCATTCCGTATTCGTGGTGAGAACCATATGTGGACTCCAGATACGATTGCGAAGTTACAGCACTCGACTCGTATTGGTATCGACAAGGGTTATCAGACTTATAAAGAGTATGCCAACATCATCAATGACCAAACCAAGCGTCAGATGACGTTGCGTGGCTTGTTTGAGTTCAAGATTGATCCAGCCAAAGCAATTCCATTGGATGAAGTTGAGTCTGCAAAAGAAATCGTCAAGCGTTTTGCAACGGGCGCGATGTCCTTAGGCTCTATTTCTACTGAAGCGCATGCTACTTTGGCAATTGCTATGAATCGTATTGGCGGTAAGTCCAATACTGGTGAGGGTGGTGAAGATCCAAATCGTTATGTCAATGAGCTTAAAGGTATTCCTATTAAGAAGGGTGAAACCTTAGCCAGTATTTTGGGTGATGATGTAGTTGAAGCAAACATTCCTTTGCTCGATGGTGATTCATTGCGCTCCAGAATTAAGCAGGTTGCCTCAGGCCGTTTTGGTGTTACTACTGAATATTTGCGTTCTGCTGATCAGATTCAGATCAAGATGGCCCAAGGTGCCAAGCCTGGAGAAGGTGGTCAATTGCCGGGCGGTAAAGTTTCTGATTACATCGGCAAATTGCGTTTCTCTGTGCCAGGCGTTGGTTTAATTTCTCCTCCTCCACACCACGATATTTACTCGATTGAAGATATTGCGCAGTTGATTCACGATCTGAAGAACGTTAACCCAGCTGCTGATGTATCTGTGAAGTTGGTTTCTGAAGTTGGTGTCGGTACGATTGCTGCCGGTGTTGCTAAAGCGAAAGCAGATCACGTCGTGATCGCTGGACATGACGGCGGTACAGGCGCATCTCCACTATCCTCTATTAAGCATGCTGGTTCCCCATGGGAATTAGGTTTAGCTGAGACGCAACAAACATTGGTACTTAATGGCTTACGTAGCCGCATTCGCGTGCAGGCTGACGGTCAAATGAAAACTGGCCGTGACGTCGTGATTGGTGCTCTATTGGGCGCAGATGAGTTTGGTTTTGCAACGGCACCATTGGTTGTTGAGGGTTGCATCATGATGCGCAAGTGTCATTTGAATACCTGCCCAGTGGGCGTTGCAACACAAGACCCTGAGTTGCGTAAGAAGTTCTCTGGTAAGCCAGAGCACGTTGTGAATTTCTTCTTCTTTATTGCAGAGGAAGTGCGCGAGATCATGGCGCAACTCGGTATTCGTAAGTTTGATGATTTGATTGGTCGCGTTGATTTCTTGGATACGCGCAAAGGTATTGAAAACTGGAAAGTGCATGGCTTGGATTTCAGCAAGATTTTTGCTGAGCCTAATGTTGCTAAAGATTCTCCTCGTTATCAAATCTTGACTCAGGATCATGGTTTAGACAGCGCCTTAGATAACGTGCTTATCGAGAAGAGTGAGCCAGCCCTGCAACGTGGTGAGAAAGTTTCTTTCATTGTTCCAGTGAAGAACGTGAACCGTACTGTTGGCGCAATGCTCTCCGGAGAAATCGCTCAGCGTTATGGCCATGCTGGTTTGCCGGATGACACGATTCATATTCAATTGAATGGCACTGCTGGTCAAAGTTTCGCTGCCTTCTTGGCGCGCGGCATCACCTTGGACTTGGTTGGTGATGGTAATGACTATGTTGGTAAGGGCTTATCTGGTGGACGTGTGATTGTGCGTGCCCCACATGAGTTCCGTGGTGATACAGCAAAAAATATCATTGTTGGAAATACTGTTCTCTACGGTGCCATTAGCGGTGAAGCATTCTTCAATGGTGTGGCTGGTGAGCGTTTTGCAGTTCGTAACTCTGGTGCCACAACGGTAGTTGAAGGAACCGGCGACCACGGTTGCGAATACATGACTGGCGGTACTGTTGTGGTCTTGGGTGCAACTGGGCGTAATTTTGCAGCGGGTATGAGCGGCGGTATTGCTTATGTTTATGATGAAGATGGCCTCTTTGACAAGCGTTGCAATACCAGTATGGCGACTTTGGAAAAAGTATTGCCTTCAGCTGAACAGATTGCCAAGATGCCTCAGTCAGAGTGGCATGCCCCTGTTGACGTGAAGGACGGTGGCGAGCGTATGACTGATGAGCAAATTCTGAAGGGCTTGATCGAGCGTCACTTCCGCCACACCGGTTCAGAGCGTGCAAAAGCACTCTTAGCTGATTGGGAAAATGCTCGCGGTCGTTTTGTGAAAGTGCTGCCTACTGAGTACAAGCGTGCTTTAGGTGAGTTGTGGGAAAAAGCGCAAAACAAAACTGTTGCAGCTTAATCAATATAGACATTAAGAAAAGATACTAAGGATTCGATATGGGTAAGGTCACTGGATTTATGGAGTTTGAGCGCGTAGAGGAAACCTACGAAGCTCCCGTTAAACGCCTCCATCACTACAAAGAGTTCGTTGCCGCATTAACGGATGATGAGGCTAAAGTACAAGGCGCACGCTGTATGGATTGCGGCATTCCGTTTTGCAATAACGGATGCCCAGTAAACAACATCATCCCTGACTTCAATGATTTGGTATTTCATGATGACTGGAAGAATGCATTAGATGTATTGCAATCCACTAATAACTTCCCCGAGTTCACTGGTCGTATTTGCCCAGCACCTTGCGAAGCTGCCTGCACCTTAGGTATTAATAGTGATGCGGTTGGTATTAAGTCTATTGAGCATGCCATTATTGATAAGGGCTGGGAAAATGGTTGGGTTAAGCCACAACCATCCAAAACCAAGACAGGTAAGAAGGTAGCTGTTGTTGGCGGCGGCCCTGCTGGCATGGCAACTGCACAACAATTGGCACGCGTGGGCCATGACGTTACTGTATTTGAAAAGAACGATCGTGTTGGCGGCTTGTTGCGCTACGGTATTCCTGATTTCAAAATGGAAAAGTGGTTGATCGATCGTCGTGTTGAGCAAATGCAAGCCGAGGGTGTGAAGTTTGAGACAGGCGTATTTGTTGGCAAAGAGGCGATTGGTGCCGAAGTTAAAAATTACTCAACTAAAACCGTTTCACCCGATCAGCTGATGAAAGATTTTGACGCTGTTGTGATTAGCGGTGGATCTGAGCAGCCACGCGACCTGCCAGTTCCTGGTCGTGAGTTAAAGGGTGTTCACTACGCTTTGGAATTCTTGATTCCACAGAATAAAGAAAATGCAGGTGATTTCAAAAACGAGATTTCTGCAACTGGCAAGCATGTAGTAGTAATTGGTGGTGGTGATACCGGGTCTGATTGTGTTGGAACCTCTAATCGCCATGGCGCCGCCAAGATTACTCAGTTTGAATTGTTGCCACAGCCACCCGAAACTGAAAACAAGCCTTTGGTATGGCCTTACTGGCCAACTAAGTTGCGAACTTCTTCATCACATGAAGAGGGTTGTGAGCGCGATTGGTCTGTTGCCACCAAGCGTTTTGAAGGCAAAGACGGCAAATTGGAGAAGCTAATCTGTGTGCGTTTGGAGTGGAAAGACGGAAAGATGGCAGAAATGCCAAATTCTGAATTTGAGATTAAGGCAGATTTAGTATTTTTAGCTATGGGCTTTGTATCACCTGCAGCCCAGGTTCTCAATGCATTTGGTGTTGAAAAAGATGCCCGCGGCAATGCAAAGGCTACGGTTGATGGCCAAAACGCTTATCAAACCAATGTTCCAAAGGTCTTTGCTGCTGGCGATATGCGCCGTGGACAGTCTTTGGTTGTTTGGGCAATTCGTGAAGGTCGCCAAGCCGCCCAAGCAGTAGACGAGTATTTAATGGGGTCTTCTGTTCTGCCGCGATAATATCGAGGATATGAACAGTGGCCATGCCAACTCGGTGGAAGTGAAGCAAAAAACCTCTAGCGGTGGCCATGGCGAAGTTGTAGTTCAAATTAAGGACGTCAACTTTTCCTATGCCCCTGGTGAGCGGCAAATTTTATCGGGGCTCAATATGGAGTTCCGCCGTGGCCAAGTTGTTGCGGTGATGGGTGGCTCTGGTTGTGGCAAGACTACTATTCTGAGACTGATTGGTGGTCAATTTACAGCGCAGTCTGGTCAAGTCCTTTTTGAGGGCCATGACATTGGAAGAATGAACGGCACCGAGCTAATGGCTGCCCGTCGTCGTATGGGGATGCTCTTTCAGTTTGGCGCACTTTTTACAGATCTGAGTGTTTTTGAAAACGTCGCCTTTCCTTTGCGTGAGCATACCAACTTAAGCGAAGAGTTATTGCGATCACTAGTACTCATGAAACTGAATGCGGTTGGCTTGCGTGGTGCTCGCGATTTGATGCCTTCACAGATTTCTGGTGGCATGGCACGCCGTGTTGCTCTAGCAAGAGCGATTGCGCTTGATCCACCGTTGATCATGTACGACGAGCCCTTTGCGGGCTTGGACCCGATTTCCTTGGGTATTACTGCACGCTTGATTCGAGATTTGAATCAAGCGCTGGGCGCGACCAGCCTCTTGGTGACGCATGATGTTGAAGAAACATTTGAAATTGCCGATTACGTATATTTCATTGCAAATGGTCGTATTGGTGCAGAAGGTACACCAGAAGAATTGAGTCGTTCAAACGATCCGTTTGTACGTCAATTTCTAGATGCTTCACCGGATGGTCCTGTGCCATTTCATTACCCAGGCCAAAGCCTTACAGAAGATTTTGGAGTGAGTCTGAAATGAGCATCCTTCATAAGGCTTTAGATCTTTTCGGTGACCTCGGTTTCTTTGTTCGTCGTAACTTAACGAGTCTTGGCCTTGCTGCTCGCATGTTTGCTGCAGTGATTTGGCGTTCCGGATTTTTATTAAAAAGACCTCGCTTAGTTTCCGATCAAATTCTGTTTGTGGGTAATCACTCATTTGTGATCATTGCGGTATCTGGTTTATTTGTTGGCTTCGTCTTAGGACTGCAGGGTTATTACACTCTTAATCGATATGGCTCAGAGCAGGCTTTGGGTTTATTGGTCGCACTGTCACTTACCCGTGAATTGGGTCCCGTGATTACAGCCTTGTTATTTGCCGGCCGTGCTGGCACATCTCTCACTGCAGAGATTGGCTTGATGAAAGCCGGCGAACAGCTCAGCGCAATGGAAATGATGGCAGTAGATCCATTAAGTCGTGTGATTGCTCCGCGTTTATGGGCTGGCATTATTGCAATGCCGATTTTGGCAACGATCTTTACGGCTGTTGGTGTGATGGGCGGCTACTTTGTTGGGGTGCCATTGATTGGCGTGGACTCTGGTGCCTTCTGGTCTCAGATGCAGGGCGGAGTAGATCTCTTCTCTGATATTGGTAATGGCCTGATTAAGAGTCTGGTGTTTGGTGTAGCAGTGACTTTTATTGCTCTGTATCAGGGTTACGAGGCAAAACCAACGCCTGAGGGCGTATCGCAAGCTACCACTAGAACGGTGGTGATTTCTTCTTTATCGGTTTTAGCGTTGGACTTCTTGCTAACTGCAATGATGTTCTCGAATTAGAAAGAATAAACTGGGACTCTTATGAGAAAAAGTGCAATTGATATTTGGGTTGGAATCTTTGTAGCCATTGGTTTGTTGGCTGCTTTATTTCTTGCATTAAAGGTCGGCAATATGAACGCCGTCTCTTTTGCGCCTACTTATAAAATCTCCGCTCGATTTGACAATATTGGCGGACTCAAACCACGTGCTCCCGTGAAAAGTGCTGGGGTAGTTGTTGGTCGTATTGCCAACATCTCCTTTGATGACAAGACCTATCAAGCAACCGTCACCATGACGATTGAAGATACTTATAAGTTCCCTAAAGATTCTTCCGCAAAGATTTTGACATCCGGTTTATTGGGTGAACAATACATTGGTCTTGAGGCTGGCGGCTCCGATGATATGTTGGCTGCAGGGGATAAGATCACTCAGACACAGTCTGCTGTAGTGCTAGAAAATCTGATTAGCCAGTTCTTGTACAACAAGGCAGCTGATAGTGGGCAAGATAAAGGTGCAGCAAAATAATGGCGCTGGCAAAGTTTAAACGTGTTGTGCTACTTGGTATAGCGACTGCTATGGTTGGTTGTGCATCTTTACCTGCAGGTGTTCAGCCATCTCCACAGGACCCTTGGGAGCCATTTAATCGCTCAGTATTTGAATTCAATGAAGGCTTAGATGCTTATGTTCTTAAGCCAGTGGTTGCCGGATATCGTTTTGTTTTGCCGGAGTTTGTGCGTGACGGTATTTACAACTTCTTTAGTAACTACAGCGATATCTATACAGCCCTCCAAAACCTATTGCAGGGCAAGCCAGACTATGCATTTAACGATCTTATGCGGGTAGTGGTCAATACCACTATGGGCCTGGGTGGTTTAATTGATTTGGCAACCCCAGGTGGCCTTGAAAAACATAAAGAAGACTGGGGTCAAACTTTTGGGGTGTGGGGCATACCATCGGGACCATATGTTGTTTTGCCATTTTTTGGCCCAAGCAATGTGCGCGACACCTTTGGTACCGCAGCGGATTTAGAGTCAGATTACTTATTTAGATTATTGCCAGATGTTGCTTTAAGAAATAGCTTGACTGGTCTTAGGGTAGTCAATTCTCGAAATACGTATTACGAAGCTGGTGATTTATTGGATGGGGCAGCTATTGATAAGTACAGCTTTATGCGTGACGCGTACATCCAAAGACGTCAATATCAGATTAATGAGGGTCGGAATGATGAAGAGCCATTAATGCCCCCATATCAAAATCCTTATGAGTAATATTGGCTGATTACATCAGATTGATGAAAAGGCTAAAATGGCCCTCAATCATCAGCCCAGAGCGAGGAAATATGAAAAGCCAAAAACCCATTCAAAAATACTTTACAGCCTTGCTCACAGGCTTGTTTTTGTTTGCAGGTAGCGTTTCTGCGCAAGTAGTTGACCAGTCAACGCCAGATGGTTTGATCAAGACGGTAGTTTCAGACGTAATGGCTTCTGTAAAGTCTGACCCAGAAATTCAAAAAGGCAATATCACGCGCATCGTAGATTTGGTAGATAAGAAAATTGTTCCCTATACCGATATGCGCCGCACTACTGAAATGGCAATGGGCCCCAATTGGAAAAAAGCCACCCCAGAGCAGCAGGCTCAATTAATTTCTGAGTTTAAGAATTTACTGATTCGCACTTACTCTGGCGCTCTAAGCCAGCTACGCGATCAAACGATTCAATTTAAGCCTTTGCGTGCAGCTCCTGACGATAAAGAGGTCATTGTGAAGACTGTAGTGATTGGTCGTGGTGACCCCATACCACTCGACTATCGCCTAGAAAAAACAGCTAATGGATGGAAGGTCTATGACATGAATATCATGGGTGTTTGGCTGGTAGAGGCTTATCGCAATCAATTCGCTAATCAGATTAGCCAGAATGGTGTGGAAGGTTTGGTGAAGTTCTTGCAGGATCGCAATAAGCAGCTTGCTGCTGCAAAGCCAGCAAACTAAAAAGCTCACAAGATCAATCAAAGATAAATAGCAGATGCCATTTTTATTGCCCACCTCAGTGACACAGAATAATGTTTTGCAGTTAGAAAAGGATGGCCTGTTAAATCTTGCGACATTAAGAAATATAGATTGCATCAATCTCAAGGATTTTGACTCTACTGTGCTAACAGTGTTGTTGGCATGGCAGAAAAAATTGCAAGCCGGGGGTCAGCAGATTTCTATACAAAATGCACCGAAAAAGTTAACCGTGTTGGCTGGCGTATATGGCGTTGCTGAGTTGCTAGGTTTGTCATAGCATGCATGCAGCAATATCGATAAAGAACGTATCAAAAAATTATGGCGCCCTACAAGCGCTCGATGATGTTTCCTTATCAATAGATCAAGGTGAGTTCTTTGGCTTGCTTGGTCCCAATGGTGCTGGTAAGACAACGCTCATTTCCATTCTCGCTGGGTTAGTCACTGCTGATCGTGGCCATGCTGAAATCATGGGTGCGGATGTTCAGAGTCAGTTTCGTGACGCACGTCGCATGCTGGGAGTCGTGCCGCAGGAGCTAGTATTCGACCCCTTCTTTACTGTTAGAGAGACGCTGCAATTTCAGTCTGGCTATTTTGGCATTCGTCATAACGATGACTGGATTGACGAGATCATGGCGAACCTGGATCTCACCAATAAGGCTGACAGCAATATGCGCTCTCTATCTGGTGGTATGAAGCGTCGAGTATTGGTTGCGCAGGCTTTGGTACACCGGCCGCCTGTGATTATTTTGGATGAACCAACAGCTGGTGTTGACGTAGAGCTACGCCAATCTCTTTGGCAATTTATTAGTCGCTTAAATCAAGATGGCCACACGATTGTCTTAACAACCCATTACCTTGAAGAGGCTGAGGCACTTTGCCAGCGCATTGCTATGCTCAAGCAAGGAAAGATTGTTGCTTTGGACACCACTGCAAATTTATTGAGTCAGTATGGCTCTGTGAAGAAAGATGGCGAGGGTAAGACAGATCTCGAAGATGTGTTTGTCAACATCATGTCGGGAGGCGCTCGATGAAACCTATCTTAAATAAGCTGCCAATCTCCTATGGCAGTGGTTTCCCAACATTGCTCCGTAAAGAAATTAAGCGTTTTTATAAAGTAGCGTTTCAGACGGTTGCGGCACCAGTGCTTACCGCTGTTCTGTATTTGATGATTTTCGGACATGTGCTGGAAGGCAAAGAGGTGTATGGTCGCTTGAACTACACCGCCTTCTTAATTCCGGGCTTGGTCATGATGAGCGTGTTGCAGAATGCATTTGCGAATACTTCTTCATCACTCATTCAATCAAAGGTAACTGGCAATCTAGTTTTTGTATTGCTAGCTCCATTTAGTCACTTAGAGTTTTATGCCGCTTATGTCTTGGCTGCAGTGTTTCGTGGAATTGTTGTTGGCTCAGGCGTACTGATAATTACGGCATGGTTTGCAATACCATCCTTTGAATACCCGCTATGGATCCTCGCATTTGCTCTCTTAGGCGCAGCAATTTTGGGAAGCATGGGTTTAATTGCTGGTATCTGGGCTGATAAATACGATCAACTTGCTGCTTTCCAGAATTTCATCATCATGCCGGCAACCATGTTGTCAGGTGTGTTTTATTCCATTCATTCTTTGCCGGCAGAATGGCAAGTGGTATCGCACTTCAATCCATTCTTCTACATGATTGATGGTTTCCGTTACGGCTTCTTTGGAGTGTCAGATATATCCCCGTGGAATAGTTTGGTGATTGTGACCTGCTTCTTTGTCGTAGTGTCAGCGATTGCTTTGCGTTTACTGCAAAAAGGCTACAAGCTCAGGAACTAATTGTTACCCCCCTTAAATTCGAATTAAAAAATTATTCAGAAATTAGAAATCAGGAGATTGTGATGTTGCCGACCCCAGAACAAATTGAAGGCTATATTCAGCAGGGCCTCGCATGTACTCATGTGAAAGTTGAGGGTGATGGACAGCATTTTTTTGCGACGATTGTGAGTCCAGAGTTTGAAGGCAAGCGTCTAATTCAGCGCCATCAGTTGGTATATGGTGCTATGGGTGACCGTATGAAAGCTGAAGTTCACGCTTTATCAATCAAAGCATTTACTCCTCAAGAGTTCGCACAAAACACTCCAACTTAAAATACGACATTAGCCTTTTACTGGAATAGATTCATGGATAAATTACGAATGGTTGGAGGCACCCCCCTAAAGGGTGAGGTGGTGATTGCGGGCGCCAAGAACGCAGCACTACCCATTTTGTGCGCTTGTTTGTTGACTGATCAACCTATCACTTTGCGTAATGTTCCTGATTTGCAAGATGTGCGTACTATGCTCAAGCTTCTCCAAGAGATTGGAGTAGTTGTTAGTTTTCCAGATGCGAATGACCGCAACCATGTAGTGCTCAACGCAGCAACCATCAAGAGTTCTGAGGCAACCTACGAGATGGTGAAAACCATGCGTGCCTCGATTTTGGTTCTCGGTCCATTGCTTGCCAGAATGCATAATGCCAAGGTTTCTTTACCGGGTGGTTGCGCTATTGGTGCACGCCCAGTGGATCAGCACATCAAGGGCTTAAAAGCCATGGGTGCCACCATCAAGATTAAGAGTGGATACATTCAGGCAGAAACCAAATCCGCCACGGGGCGCTTGCAAGGTGCCTCGATTTTGACGGACATGATCACCGTAACTGGTACAGAGAATTTATTGATGGCTGCTACTTTGGCGTCAGGCACAACTATTTTGGAGAATGCCGCACGAGAGCCTGAAGTAGGCGACTTGGCTGAGTTGCTCGTCAAAATGGGTGCCAAGATTACCGGTATTGGTAGCGACCGCTTAGTCATCGAGGGCGTGGAGAAGCTCCATGGTGCAGAACATGCTGTGATTGCAGATCGTATTGAGGCGGGTACATTCTTATGCGCAGTTGCGGCTGCTGGCGGTGAGGTGTTGGTCAAGCACTGTCGTCCGGATACATTGGATGCGGTGATTGTGAAACTCAAAGAGGCTGGCTTAGAAATGGAAGTGGGCCCTGATTGGATCAAAGCCTCCATGAAAAGTCGCCCCAAGGCCGTTAGCTTCCGCACTTCTGAGTACCCGGCTTTCCCGACAGATATGCAGGCTCAACTCATGGCGGTCAATGCGATTGCTGAGGGCAACGCCACGATTACTGAAACTATCTTTGAAAACCGCTTTATGCACGTTCAAGAGATGAACCGACTAGGGGCTGATATTGCAATTGAGGGTAATACTGCAATTGCGCAGGGTGTTGAGAAGTTATCTGGCGCTATCGTAATGGCTACGGATTTACGTGCTTCAGCCAGCTTGGTAATTGCAGGCTTGGCCGCCCAAGGCGAAACACAGGTAGACCGGATTTATCACCTAGATCGTGGATATGACCGTATGGAGCAAAAGTTGACCCTCTTGGGGGCCAACATTCAGCGAATCAAGTAAGCCTGATAGATAATTAGTCCATGAAGTTAACTTTAGCCCTCTCGAAGGGGCGCATCTTCGAAGAAACTGCTGAGATCTTATCCAAGATCGGTATTCGTCCGCTTGAGGATCCAGAAAAGTCGCGCAAACTCATTATTGAGACCTCCAATCCTGATGTGCGCCTGATTATTGTGCGTGCTTCAGATGTGCCGACCTATGTTCAGTTTGGTGGAGCTGATTTTGGAGTTGCTGGCCTTGACGTCTTAATGGAAAACGGCACCGATGGTTTGTATGTTCCTTTTGATTTGAATATCGCTAAATGCCGTATGTCCGTTGCCGTTAAAGAGGGCTTTGATTATGAGGCTGCGGTAAAGCAAGGTTCTCGTCTAAAAATTGCCACTAAGTATGTCAATTGTGCACGTGAACATTTTGCTAATAAAGGCGTACACATCGATACGATTCATTTGTATGGCTCGATGGAGTTAGCCCCCTTGGTTGGATTAGCGGATGCGATTGTAGATTTGGTGTCCACTGGAAATACCTTGCGTGCAAATGGTTTGGTTGAGGTTGAGCCAATCGCCGATATCAGTGCACGCTTAGTGGTTAATCAAGCTTCTTATAAACGGAAGCGTTCACAGCTACAGCCATTTTTTGAATTGTTGAAGTAAGTAAATATTCAAATGTCAGCGCAAGTTAAAGTCAAACGCCTTAATAGCAAAGATTCTGGGTTCAAAGAAACTCTGCTTTCAAGTCTATCTTTGCCGATGGCAGATGATGAGGCGATTGATGCTGCAGTAGTTAAAATTTTGGCACAAGTAAAAGCCAATGGCGACGCGGCGGTGATTGATTTTACAAAGCAGTTTGATCGCTTAAATGTTACTAGCGTTACTGAGTTAGAGATTTCTCAAGCAGAATTAAAAACAGCCTACGAAGGTTTATCAGCTGAGCAAAAAAATGCTTTGGATATTGCTGCGCAAAGAGTGCGTGCGTATCACGAGAAACAAAAGATTGAAGCAGGTTGTCACTCTTGGGAATATGAAGAGGCTGATGGCACGCGCTTGGGCCAGAAAGTCACGGCCTTGGATCGCGTGGGTATTTATGTTCCTGGCGGTAAAGCGGCTTATCCCTCTTCGGTATTAATGAATGCTATTCCTGCCAAGGTTGCCGGTGTAAAAGAAGTCATCATGGTGGTGCCCACTCCTGATGGCGCTCGCAACCCCTTGGTATTGGCTGCTGCATACTTATCTGGAGTTGATCGCGTCTTTACGATTGGCGGTGCACAAGCTGTTGGTGCTTTGGCTTATGGTACACAGACTATTCCACCGGTCGATAAGATTGTTGGTCCTGGTAATGCCTATGTAGCAGCTGCTAAGCGCAGAGTGTTTGGTACTGTTGGTATCGATATGATTGCTGGCCCTTCAGAAATTTTGATTCTCTGCGATGGTTCTAGTAATTCCGATTGGATCGCGATGGATCTATTTTCTCAAGCAGAGCATGATGAGTTAGCGCAATCTATTTTGCTTTGCCCAGATGAGAAATTTATTGAGCAAGTGCAAGTAAGTATTAATAAGCTATTACCAGAGATGCCAAGAAAGAAAGTCATTGAAGCTTCGCTTACTAATCGCGCTTTATTGATTCAGGTAAGCGATATGGGCGAGGCTTGTGAGATCGCCAATGCGATCGCTGCTGAGCATTTAGAAATTTGTGCAACTGAGCCGCGTAAGTGGGCTGAGTTAATCCGTCATGCTGGCGCCATCTTTATGGGTAACTATACTAGCGAATCTCTAGGGGATTACTGTGCAGGCCCGAATCATGTTTTACCAACAGCACGCACTGCACGCTTCTCTTCGCCATTGGGCGTGTATGACTTTATCAAACGCTCCAGCATGATCGAAGTGAGTGAGGCAGGAGCTCAAACATTAGGCGCTGTTGCTAGTACGCTAGCGCATGGTGAGGGTTTAACGGCTCATGCCCGTGCTGCTGAGATGCGACTGAAAAAATAAACTTAAGCGCTAGCCAAAATTTCTTTCAGAGCGGTAATCAATTCATTCGTTTGATCATCAGTGCCGATGGTGATACGCAAAAACTCTTCAATTCGGGCTGACTTGAAGTGACGCACAATAATTCCACGATCGCGTAAAGCTTGATATAGCTTTGCCCCGGCATGCCTAGGATGCCGAGTAAAAATAAAGTTAGCTGTAGATGGCAAGGTATCAAAACCTAGTGAGGCTAGTTCGCCCACTAAGCGCTCACGAGTGTGGATTACTTTTTTACTAGTTGATTCCAAATGGGTTTGATCTTGGATTGCAGCAATTGCTCCTGCTTGAGCCAAACGACCAAGTGGATAGGAGTTAAAACTATTCTTCACTCGCTCTAAACCTTCAATGAGGTCTGGATGTCCCACCGCAAATCCAACGCGAAGTCCTGCTAGGGCGCGTGACTTAGAGAGGGTGTGTACGACTAGGAGGTTTTCTGGACAAGTGTTTCCGCGAAGTAGGGGAATGCAAGACTCAGTTCCGTAATCTACATAAGCTTCGTCAATCACCACTACGGAATCGGTATTTCTGCTGAGCAGAGCTTCAATATCTGATCGCGGAATGGCTCGACCAGTTGGAGCATTGGGATTGGGGAAAATAATTCCACCATTGGGGGTTTTGAAATCCCCCGCCTGAATCTCAAAATCAGGGCCGAGGGGGACTGCTTGATACTCAATCCCAAATAACTTGCAATAAACCGGGTAGAAGCTATAAGTAATATCCGGAAACTGAACGGGCTTGGCTTGTTTGAGTAGGCCCAAAAATACGTGTGCCAGGACTTCATCAGAGCCATTTCCTAAAAAGACCTGTTTTGGGTCTAAGCCGTGTAAATCGGCAATAGCTTTTTTAAGGGCCGCTCCTTCGGGGTCTGGATAGAGCCTTAAATCATCCGTGTTTTCTTGATTTATGGCGGCTAGGGCCTTGGGCGAAGGGCCATAAGGACTCTCATTCGTGTTGAGCTTTACCAGCCGCTCCATTTGCGGTTGTTCCCCAGGGACGTAAGGGGTGAGGGTCTGAACTACGGGGCTCCAAAAGCGGCTCATGAGGGACTCTAGTCAAAAATCAGCAAAAATGAATAAACACCAGCAAATAAAATCGGCATTTATATCTGTATCAGGAATGATATTATGAGGCTTCAATCAACACTTCGCCTCGCGGCGCACTGAAGCATGCGGCAAGCCGACGTTACCCGAAACACTTCGGAAACCAAAATTCAAATTGCTATCAATTTAGATGGCACAGGTAAAGCTGAGCTAGCCTCAGGCGTA
Organism: Polynucleobacter sp. AP-Jannik-300A-C4; assembly: GCF_018688335.1. Classification (NCBI taxonomy): domain Bacteria; kingdom Pseudomonadati; phylum Pseudomonadota; class Betaproteobacteria; order Burkholderiales; family Burkholderiaceae; genus Polynucleobacter; species Polynucleobacter sp. AP-Jannik-300A-C4. The sequence continues at coordinate 101,205 of NZ_CP061316.1, forward strand.
CCCTTCCTAGACCATATGTTGGATCAAATTGCCCGTCACGGCATGATCGACCTTAAAGTGGTTGCTAAGGGCGATACCCATATTGATGATCACCATACTGTTGAGGATGTGGGCATTACCTTGGGTCAGGCGTTTGCTAAAGCGGTAGGCGATAAAGCGGGCATCACTCGCTATGGTCATTCTTATGTGCCTTTGGATGAAACCCTTTCTCGCGTAGTGATCGATTTTTCTGGTCGCCCAGGCCTGGAGTTTAATGTCCCATTTACCCGTGCACGCGTGGGTGACTTTGACGTAGATCTGAGCATCGAGTTCTTCCGTGGTTTTGTAAACCACGCCGGAGTAACTTTGCACATCGATAACCTACGTGGCATTAACGCTCATCACCAGATTGAAACCGTGTTCAAGGCTTTTGGGCGTGCATTGCGCATGGCTTTAGAGCTCGATCCACGCGCTTCCGGTGTTGTTCCTTCTACTAAGGGCAGTCTCTAATCTAGAAAAATTTCTAGCGTTGAGTAGAAGACTGTCAAAAAACTACAGAACATAGGCTAACAGTTGGCGCAAACTATTGCGATCGTTGACTACGGAATGGGTAATCTCCGTTCCGTGTATCAGGCCTTTCATCATGTGGCTCCAGATGCGAATGTCCTGATTGCACACACCCCAGAAGAAATCCTCTCCGCAGAGCGAGTTGTGCTACCAGGTCAGGGTGCTATGCCAGATTGCATGAAGCACCTAGAGGAGTCTGGATTGCTGGAGTCACTTCTGAATGCAGCTAAAAACAAGCCATTGCTAGGTGTTTGTGTGGGCGAGCAAATGCTCTTTAACCAAAGCGCTGAAGTGCGAGCTGATTCCAATACCGCTTGGACACCTTGCTTGGGCTTGATTCCGGGTGAGGTCAGACGTTTTGAATTGGCTGGCAAACTACAGCCAGACGGTTCTGCCTACAAAGTGCCCCATATGGGTTGGAACCAAGTGCGTCAAGATCGTCAGCACCCACTTTGGGATGGCATCCCAGATTTGACTAGTTTTTACTTTGTACATAGTTACTATGTTGTGCCGCAACGCAAAGAAGATATTGCTGGCTCAACTGAATATGGCGATTGGTTTACTTCTGCCGTTGCAAGGGATAATATTTTTGCAACACAATTTCATCCGGAAAAAAGTGCAGAATACGGATTAAAGCTCTACAAAAATTTTGTTTCTTGGCAACCTTAATACTTCTCTAAGCTACCGCTATGCTGCTGATTCCCGCGATTGACCTAAAAGATGGCCACTGTGTTCGACTCGAACAAGGTGACATGGATAAAGCCACTGTGTTTTCTGAAGATCCAGGTGCGATGGCTGCGCATTGGATTAGTAAGGGAGCGCGTCGTTTACATCTCGTCGATTTAAATGGCGCATTTGCTGGCAAGTTGAAGAATGAGTCTGCGATTAAATCCATTCTCAAAGCAGTAGGTGATGAGATACCAGTTCAGCTGGGTGGTGGTATTCGCGATCTTGAAACGATTGAACGATTATTAGATGACGGTATTAGTACGGTCATTATTGGTACTGCAGCAGTGAAGAGTCCTGGTTTTGTACAAGATGCTTGCACTGCTTTTCCTGGCCACATCATGGTGGGACTGGATGCTCGCGATGGCAAGGTTGCAACAGATGGTTGGAGCAAGATCACAGGCCATGAAGTCATTGACCTCGCCAAAAAGTTTGAAGACTACGGTGTTGAAGCAATCATCTATACCGACATTGGTCGTGATGGCATGATGAAGGGTATCAATATGGATGCCACGATTAAATTAGCCCAAGCTATTCGGATCCCGGTGATTGCTAGTGGTGGTTTATCTAGCAATCAAGATATTGAAGCCTTGTGTGAAGCCGAATCTGAAGGCGTCATGGGTGTCATTGCGGGTCGATCGATTTATGCTGGCGACTTAGATTTAACTGCGGCACAAAAATATGCTGATGAGTTAACTCTGAAGTTTGCTAAGAAAATTATTTAGATTGCTCAATAGTGCTCACTAAACGAATTATTCCCTGTCTTGATGTCACGGCAGGACGCGTTGTGAAAGGCGTGAACTTTGTTGGGCTGCGTGATGCGGGTGATCCTGTGGAGATTGCAAAACGCTACGACACTCAAGGCGCTGATGAACTCACCTTCCTAGACATTACTGCTACCTCTGATGATCGCGATCTGATATTGCACATCATTGAAGATGTTGCTTCTCAAGTATTTATTCCTTTGACCGTTGGTGGTGGTGTGCGTGCTGTAGCTGATGTTCGCCGCTTACTGAATGCTGGCGCTGATAAGGTGAGCATGAACTCATCCGCAGTGGCGAATCCAGATTTGGTATCGGATGCGGCTGCATATTATGGTTCTCAGTGCATCGTCGTTGCCATTGATGCTAAAAAAACGGAAGCAGGCAATTGGGAAGTTTTTACCCATGGGGGTAGAACTGCGACTGGCATGGATGTCGTTACATGGGCTTCTGAAGTCGCTAAACGTGGTGCTGGAGAAATTCTTCTCACTAGTATGAATCGTGATGGCAGTAAAGACGGTTTTGATTTGGAGTTAACTGCCGCAGTAAGTGATGCGGTGAGCGTTCCAGTGATTGCCTCTGGCGGCGTGGGTAATTTGCAGCACTTGGTCGATGGCATTACCAAGGGTCATGCCGATGCAGTTCTTGCGGCAAGTATTTTTCATTATGGTGAATACACTGTTGGTCAAGCAAAAGAATATATGGCGAGCCAAGGCATTCCTGTTCGCATTTAAGTGCAGATAGATCTACCAAGAAAATAATTCGAAGATGAGCATGAAAAATTCCTTCTCTCTAGTTGACTCCTTAGAGCCCGGCGCATGGCTTGATGCCGTCACTTGGAATGAGCAGGGCTTAGTTCCGGTAATTGCCCAGGAAGTTGGCAGTAAAGATATCTTGATGATGGCTTGGATGAATCGCGATGCTTTATTGGCTACCTTGCGCTTAGGCGAAGCGGTGTATTGGACGCGTTCAAGGCAAAAGTTGTGGCACAAGGGTGAAGAATCTGGCCATACTCAAAAGGTAAAAGAAATCCGCCTTGATTGCGATGGCGATACGATTTTGCTGATGGTTGAGCAAAAAGACGGTATTGCTTGTCACACTGGCGAGCATAGTTGCTTCTTCCAGAGGTGGGATTCAGCCCAATCCACCTGGGTTGATGAGTCTAAGGGCCTTAAATAAGCCACCCCTCTTCTACCTGGTAATAAAAGACATAAAATCACCTGATGACTAGTTCAGCGAATACCCCCTCTAATTTAGATGCTGCTTTGGCCCACTTGGCTGACGTAGTTGATCAGCGGCGCGATGCGTTTAAGGCTGGCGATGCCGATCCCAAGACCTCTTACACAGCCTTACTCTTCTCTAAGGGTGATGATGTGATTTTGAAGAAGATTGGAGAAGAGGCTACCGAAGCAGTGATGGCTGCCAAGGATGCTCGAAATGCCAATTTGGCCCCTGAGCAACAAAAACTCTTGGTTGGGGAGATGGCTGACCTCTGGTTTCATTGCCTAATTGCCCTTTCTCAGTTTGGCTTGCGCCCAGAAGACGTAATTACTGAGCTTGAGCGCCGTCTCGGTACTTCAGGCATCGAGGAAAAAGCCGCCAGAAAAGCGGCAAACAAGGATTAATTGATGTCCCACGACCCAAATTGCCTGTTTTGTAAGATTTCCAAGGGTGAAATCCCATCCCAAAAAGTGTACGAGGATGAGGAGATTTATGCCTTTAAAGATATTAATCCTGCGGCCCCCGTCCATTTTTTGATGATTCCTAAAAAACATATCCCTATGCTGGAATCTGCAGAAGTGGCTGATGCGCCATTGCTAGGTAGAATGATGGAATTAGCACCACGTCTCGCCAAGGAGCAGGGTTGCCGTCCTGGAAAAGATGGTGGCTTTAGATTGGTAGTGAATAATGGTGCAGATGGTGGTCAAGAGGTTTATCACTTGCATTTGCATGTGATGGGCGGTCCGCGCCCCTGGAAAAAATAGTCCTAGGAGATTAAAAATGGGTTCATTTAGCATTTGGCATTGGTTAATTGTTTTGGTAATCGTGATGTTGGTATTCGGTACCAAAAAATTGCGCAATATCGGTAGTGATTTAGGTGGCGCTGTTAAAGGTTTCAAAGATGGCATGAAAACGCCTGAGGGAACTGAAGAGTCGCAAGACAAGGCTAAAGAGCAAATTCAGAGCGCTGCTACATCAACAGAGAAAACTGTGGATGTTCAGGCAAAAGATATCAATAAATAATTGTTGATAGAAATAATGCGCAGCTGCAATGATTGATCTCGGAGTTTCAAAGCTTGCACTCATTGCAGTAGTTGCATTGGTAGTGGTCGGCCCAGAGCGACTTCCAAAAATTGCCCGTATGGCGGGTAACTTATTTGGAAGAGCGCAGCGCTATATGGCTGATGTCAAATCCGAAGTTAGCAGGCAGATGGATGTTGAGGAGTTTAAGAAGCTTCGCGAAGAAAGTGTCTCTGCCTTTAAGGATGTTGAGAATTCTATTCAATCTGCTACTCAAGAGGCTAGCGCCAATCTTAGCGATCAAGCAGACATCTTTGAAAATCATTTTACGAGAGCTCCTCTTGATGAAAAAGAAGTTCTACAAAAATCGGTACGCCAGGGTCGGAAGAGTTGGGGCGTGAGGCGCGCTGCGAGACCAGTTTGGTTCAAGCGATCCACTGGTATGCGCACAAGAGTTCAGTCCGGAGCTGCGCGCATGAAGCGCTTTCACCACAGCGCGGGCAAATAAATTAGCCCCAAGAAAAGTAAATACGAATATCAATGACGCAAAATAATTCAACAGAAGATTCCGGACTGCAAGAATCATTCTTGTCGCATTTATTTGAGTTGCGTGATCGCATCATCAAGTCAGCGATCGCAATCATAGTGGTTTTTGTTTCCCTAGTTTATTGGGCGCCAGATATTTTTCATTTGTTTGCCCAGCCACTACTTCAGGCACTACCTGCTGGCGGCAAGATGATCGTGACTGATGTCACGGGTTCATTCTTTGTACCTATGAAAGTCACCATGCTAGTGGCTTTCTTAATCGCTCTGCCAGTAGTGATGTATCAGTTATGGGCATTCATTGCACCCGGCCTTTATCAGCACGAGCGTAAGTTGATAGTACCTTTGGTAATCAGTAGTTATAGCCTGTTTATTTTTGGAATGGCCTTTGCTTACTTCTTAGTTTTCCCAACAGTATTCCAATTCATGGCTAGTTATAACGCCCCCTTGGGTGCTGAAATGTCGACTGATATTGATAAATACCTTGGCTTTGCTATGACAACCTTTTTGGCCTTTGGCATTACCTTTGAGGTTCCAGTTGTTGTGGTGGTGCTGGTTCGCATGGGTATGGTGCCTTTGGCTAAGCTTAAAGAGATTCGTCCTTATGTAATTGTTGGCGCTTTTGTGATTTCAGCAATCGTGACACCACCAGATGTGCTGTCTCAGCTACTGCTAGCTGTGCCAATGTGCTTACTCTATGAGCTCGGGCTTCTCATTGCCCGTTTCTATGTCCCAAAATCCGTAGATGATGAGTCTGATGAAATTAAAGATAGCGAATCTAAAGGCTCGGATACTCAAGCTACCGTTTGATCTTGTGAGAAGGTAGCAGTCAGCCACTCACTTACTCGGTCAAATCGATAACGTCTTTGTCTTAAATTACCTTCTAAGTCTGATTCGCTTCCAGCAAATACTTTTCCTGCAGCAAGCAAAGAGCGCCGCTGCTGCGTGGTATCAATCTGAATTAATCTAGGCAGTATCTTCGGCAATTCATGGCGAATATCAACAACGACACAATGTTCGTGCTGCAACTGCCCAACCTCGCACAGTAATAACTCAGCCTTACTCAAATTAAATTGATTGGCAATGATCAGTCGGTGGCATAGCAATACCCACTCCTCAACTAATTTATGTTCGGCATGATGGTTTAGTGCCTTTTCGGCATAAGTAGCCAATGCAAACCAATCATTATTCTTTGGGCTGGAGACATTCTCTAGAATCTTTCCAAGCAATTCCTTTGCTTCGGGAAGGCCTTGTTGGTGCGCTTGCCAGATCCAATATGAAGCTTGCAGGCCGCGAACCTTCTCTTCAACTTTTTCGCGTTTGCGCCAGAGGTTCGCACCTCTTTTAAATTGAGCTACTGGATGACCTAAATCTGCCGCACGATCAAGACAGCGATCACTCTCAGCCGCGTTGTATCCAGAGAACTGTGGACGGCGATAGATCTCGCCCAAGGCAAACCAAGCATCACGATCACCATCCTTTGCTGCAAGCTCTAACCAGTAGGCTGCCTTCTTGAGGGAGGCATTCGATTTGCTACCGCCCAACCCAATCGTATCTTTCTCAGCAGAATCAACTTCATTAAATTGCGCTAGACGTAATCCCAGTGTAAGTTTGGCAATCGTTAGGCCAAGTTCTGCTGCTTGCATAAGCGCTGCCTCATTTTTATCAGAGAGCCAGGCATTCCAAAGGGAAGAAAGCGCCTCATCTTTTGGTTGCAGCTTAATGAGCAGTTCTTTTGCGCCACCAGCAAATGGAGTATCTGATTCTGCCAAGCCTAATAAAAATTCTTTTGCTTTCTTTTGCAGTGACAGAAAGTCATCGCCATCTTTCCCTTGCTTCAAGAGCCAGGTAGAGAGCTCAGTTTGTAAATCTCTTTTAGCGGGATTAAGTAAAAGTTCTGCAAGCTGCCATTGCGCTGCGTAACTTGCTTCAATATTGGCCTTGGCTAACTTCCAGAATGATTCCCAGCCAAAAGCAAATGCCGGCGAATTAAATGCCCCCTCCAGTGGAACAGTCGAGATTAGTTCTAGCATCCCCAAAATCTCTGGGGAAAAGCTATTTAAGTCAGAAATTTCAGCATCACTTGAGCTCAATTGTCTAACTAATTGATTGTGAATAGAAAAATAGGATTTTTCTAACCAAATCAGCGCATTAGCTGGCTGTATGGGGGTCTTAAATGCCCCTGTCAGATAGGCCGACGCCAAATTTTGTTGTGCAGATACATCACCCAGTCGAGCAGATTGTAGGATTTTTAAGAATTCACGGCTTGCCATATGACAATTTTGGCATTCCAGGCCTCAAAAAGACAGAAATCAAAGCCCTTGTTGCCCTGATACAACGAAGAAAACCAAAAAACTACCTTTCCACAAGCAAAAACAGGATCTAAATACCCTTACCCTCAGTCTAGTAGGGCAAAACAAGCAAAATTAATAAGTCCCAGTTTTATTTGGGCATTACTTTCAATTTATGGAGATTTAAAGAATGAAAAAATCGCTATTAGCAGTTGCAGCAATCGGCGCATTTGCGTCAGCAGCTCAAGCTCAGTCATCAGTGACTGTATATGGTATTTTGGATGTTGGTTTTTCTGGTGCTACAACTCGTGCAAGCCAAACTAAATCCAACACAACAGCTCTTGCCTCAAGTTCAGAGACAAGCTCACGCTTAGGTTTTAAGGGTACGGAAGATCTAGGTGGCGGTATGAACGCCTTCTTCACTGCTGAATTCCAACTCTACCCAACGGATGCTTCATTATCTGGGGATACAAACAACGGCTTGTTTAATCGCCAGTCATTTGTTGGTTTGAGCAAAAAAGGTATTGGACAAGCTGCCATCGGTACTCAATACACTCCAGTTCACACTGCTGTAAGTCGTACTGACGCAGGTCAACAAAACAATATACATGGCGATGTTATTTACTCAGTAAGCTCTGGTACTGGCGCAACTCAAACAACTACTGCTTACACAACACGATTCAACAATGCATTGACATTGCAAACAGATCGCTTTGCTGGCTTCCAAGTCAACGGTATTTATTCCAATAAAAACTCCAACCAGAATAACCCAGCAACTACCCAAACTGTTAGCAACAACACAGCATTGGGTTTAGGCATTAACTATGTTTGGCAAAAGCTGAATGTGGACTTGGCAATGACTTCATCCAAGCAAGAGTCTATTACCGGAACAACAAACACAGCAGCTGCACTTCCAGCAGCAGCAGCAGCAGCTACTTCTGTAAACGTATTGGGAACAAGCATCGGCATCCTAACTAATTACGCTGGTGCATCTTATGACTTCGGTATTTTGAAGGCATATGCTCAGTACATCAATACTAAGTACACTTCTAATTTGGATTCAAATTCTTATATGACTCGCTCAGCACAACAGTTGGGTGTTCGTTCATTTGTAACTCCAAAAGTTGAGGCATGGGCTTCTATTGGTAATGGTTCATTCACTGCCGGTAGCACTGCACTTCCTGCTACTTCTGGTAGCCGTGCAACCCAAGACTTTACTGGCTATCAGTTGGGTTCTAACTACTGGTTGAGCAAGCGTACAAACCTGTATGCAATTTTCGGTTCACAACAGGTATCTAGCTCTTCAGTTGCTGCTTCTGAAGGTGCATCAAGCTACGGTGTTGGTATGCGTCATACTTTCTAATTTGTCTCTAGCGTAAGCTAGTTAAGAATTAGTTTGGTATTAAATTGACCCACTGTGGAAACACAGTGGGTTTTTTATTGCCTAATAAAGTCAGGTTTTATGAATTCATTAATTCCAACTATTTCTTGTGCAGTTTTTAATATCAATATCAGCGGCACGATTTGATAAATACAGCTATTCTAAATTTCGCACTTGTCCTGGGTTTAACTCTCTTTATGTAGAGTTAATTCCTAATAAGTAGCGACTTCAAATATGGTGGTTGCATATTTATATTATTTCTATTTGTTGTTTACTAGTTTAGAAATAAGTACGTCACTAATTATCTTCGCTTTGTGATAAATCATGAGTAGAGCTACCTAGGTTTCAGCAACAAGCACAGTATGGCCATTGAAATCAGAATTTAAGTCTGAACTCAAGCTAATCAGGGTTAAAGGTTGGAACAATTAGGGCGGCGTTAGGCTGTAAAAATTGAGAAAGAGTCGAATGAGGCGGAATTAATACATATATTTGATAAGCAAAATAGATTTATATATTGACCAATCGGATTAAAGAGTCGCGTAAAGTATTCATCCTTCTGAGCTGGTCGCATTATTACAATAAAATGAAATTATGAATCCTCAACTTCAATCAATGCTTCAACAGGCGATTCAATACACTCAGCAGGGAAATTTTAGTCAGGCTAAGCAACTTTTTAGCTATATTTTAAAGATGCAGCCGAAAAATTTTGATGCCTTATATGCAATGGGTTTTATTCATGGTGTTGAAGGCAACCATCTTGAAGCATCTAACTACTCATTAAGGGCTGTAAAAATTAGACCTGATGATCTAGAAATAAATATTAATTGTGCAAAATCATTTCAGGAAGCTGGAAAACATTTAATTTCAATAAAATATCATCAGAAAGCAATTTTCCTATCTCCAGATAATCATGAGATTTGGCTCGGTTATGGGAAGTCACTTCAGGGCCTTGGGAGGTATAGCGAGGCTATTGCTCAATACGATATGGCCTTAAGTCTTAAGCCTGAGTATGCAGAGGCATGGTCGAATAAGGGGTGGGCTTTTCATGAACTCAAGCGCTATGACGAAGCTCTTGATTGCTACGATAAAGCTTTGAATTTCAAACCCGATTTTGCTGAGGGCTACTATAACAAGGGTGTTTCGCTGAATGAGCTTAAATGCTATGACGAAGCTCTTGATTGCTACGATAAAGCTTTGAATTTCAAACCCGATTTTGCTGAGGGCTGGATTAATAAATCGCAAATTAACCTACTCATCAAGAACTATCAGGCTGGATGGGAGAATTACAGCTGGCGGCTAAGAGCAAAAGATTTTCAATTAAAGATGGCAATTGAGGGCTTGGCAATATGGAATGGAGCAAGTTGCAAGCATTTGCTCATATTCTCTGAGCAAGGTGTCGGTGACATCATTTTCTATGCGTCAATGCTTAGAGTTATCAAAAATAGAGTGGAGAGTATTACTATTGCAGTAGATGCAAGATTATTACCAATCCTGTCTAGGTCATTTCCTGAGATTGTATTTATTGATAATAATGCACCATTAGATACTAGCTTGTACGATGCTCAGATACCATTTGGCAGTCTTCCTGCCATCATGAATATGAATCCAAATATGGATGGCCGTAGTGTGCCTTACCTTGTGGATAATGATCCAATAACAAAGACCATAAAAAATAATTCCTGCACTAAAAAGCAGTTAAAGTGCGGCGTAGCATGGAAGAGTAATAATCATAAGCTGGGAAAAGACAAGAGCATTCTGCTTTCGGAATTAAATGATATCTTTCAAGTTGATGATTATGAATTTATCAATCTGCAGTATGGTGACACTCAGCAAGAAATAAATGATTTAGAAGAAAATTGTGGCACTAAATTAATAACCGTTGACGGAATTGATTTATTTAATAATATTGATGGATTACTTTCAATTATTCAATCTTGTGACTTTATAGTTACCACTAGCAATGTAACTGCCCATTTGGCTGGGGCCTTGGGTAAAACCACTTTTTTATTAGTACCATATTCTGCGGGAAGAATTTGGTATTGGCATGACGAAGTAACTAGTAGTTGGTATCCAAGCATTTCTCTATATTCTCAAGATCAAAAGTTCTCATGGAATGGCGCCATTAAAGATATAGCAGCGAGATTAAGAAAAGAAGCCTTTAAATAAAGCCAAATTTATAGTTGAGCTTGGTAAGGGAAAGAGCATTACACGCCATGCTTTGAGGGCTATGCTAATAACTCGCTATATGATCAGCGGGGGTGAGATTATTCACGTGTTAATGACTGTGGTTTAAATAGATTCATGGAATCTATACAACTATCAAAGTTAAAAATCTCACATCAGAAGCCAAGCAATGAAGTGAGATTTTTTTACGCGCATTATTTTTTTAGGCTGTCCCGAATTTCTCTCAATAGGATAACATCTTCAGGTGTAGGGGGTGCTGGTGGCACATCAATGGTGCGCACTCTGTTTACCACTTTCACCATCTGGAAAATCACGAAGGCCAGAAGGATGAAGTTAATCGAGATGGTGATGAAGTTGCCATAGGCAAAGATGGGTATTCCAGCTTTTTTGAGTGCATCAAAAGTTCTTGGAATACCCTCGGGTATCTTGCCCAGCACTAGAAAAAGGTTGGTAAAGTCAATATGTCCCCCCAATAGCGTTGAAATAACCGGCATGACAATGTCGTTTACCAGGGAGTCAACGATTTTGCCAAAGGCTCCGCCAATAATGACACCAACAGCCAAATCTATGACATTGCCCTTGACTGCGAAGTCCCGAAATTCTTTTAAAACAGCCATAAATCCCTCTATTTTTTGATTCATTGAGATTATCTCAAGATTAACCCCATAACTTCCTTGCATACCCAATTTTTTACTTTAAAATCTTATCTTTTAGCAATTACTACCTATAAATGCTCTTCAGAGGAATTTTGTAAATGAGTGACAAGCCCTGTATGGACAAGGATCGCCGCAATTGGTTGATCGCTACTTCAGCGGTTGGCGGCGTTGGTGCAGCCGCAGCCCTTTACCCTTTTGTGGATAGTTTTGAGCCTTCTGAGCGTGCTAAGGCTGCTGGAGCAGCTGTTGAAATTGATATTGCCGGCATGCAGCCTGATGAAATGCGCATGGTTGAGTGGCGCGGTAAGCCGGTTTGGGTGGTGCGTCGCACACCTGAGCAGGTTGCTGAGCTCTCAAAGATTGACTCTGAGCTCGCAGACCCGGATTCTTTAAGGGATCCAGCCCAATTTACACCTCCATACGCCCAGAACCAATGGCGCTCAATTAAGCCTGAATACCTGGTTGTAGTCGGCATTTGCACACATTTGGGTTGCTCTCCTACGGCAAAGTTTGAGTCTGGTCCACAGCCATCATTGCCAAATACCTGGCCGGGCGGCTTCCTTTGCCCATGCCATGGATCTACCTTTGATATGGCAGGCCGCGTATTTAAGAACAAACCAGCCCCAGACAATATGGAAGTGCCGCCACATATGTATTTGAGCGACACCAAGATTCTGGTTGGCGAAGATAAGAAGGCCTAAGGAGAGATAAATGGCATTTCACGAAAAAGAAGTCCCGGCGGACGCATCTTCAGCCCAGAAGTTAATGGCATGGGTTGACTCACGCCTGCCTGTTACAGACGCTTTTAAACGTCACATGAGCGAGTATTACGCCCCTAAAAACCTAAATTTCTTCTATATTTTTGGTGCGCTTGCTATCGTTGTTCTAGCAATTCAGATCATTACCGGCATTTTCTTGGTAATGAACTACAAGCCAGATGCAGCTAAAGCATTTGAATCAGTTGAATACATCATGCGCGAAGTACCGTGGGGCTGGTTGATTCGCTATATGCATTCCACTGGCGCATCAATGTTCTTTGTAGTTGTTTATATGCACATGTTCCGTGGCCTGATCTACGGTTCTTATCGCAAACCACGCGAGTTGATTTGGATTTTCGGTTGCGCGATCTTCTTGTGCTTGATGGGTGAGGCATTCTTCGGTTACTTGCTCCCATGGGGTCAAATGTCCTACTGGGGCGCCCAAGTGATTGTGAACTTGTTCTCCGCCATTCCATTAATTGGCCCAGACCTATCGTTGTGGTTGCGTGGTGATTACGTGGTTGGTGATGCCACATTGAATCGCTTTTTTGCATTCCACGTGATTGCCATTCCGCTGGTATTGATTGGACTAGTTGCAGCCCACATTCTTGCCTTACATGAAGTGGGCTCAAATAATCCAGATGGTATTGAAATCAAAGATAATCTTGATGTTAACGGCCATCCGGTTGACGGAATTCCTTTCCATCCTTACTACAGCGTTCATGACGTAATGTATTTGGGCGGTTTCCTGATGGTATTTGCTTGCATCGTGTTCTTTGCACCAGAGATGGGCGGTTACTTTCTCGAGGCGAATAACTTTATTCCTGCAAATCCATTTGAGACACCAACGCATATTGCACCGGTCTGGTACTTCACACCGTTCTACTCTATGCTGCGTGCAACAACAACTAACTTCCTATTGCCGCTGTGGATTTTCTTGGCAGTGATTTTGGGAATGTTTGCGCTCAAGTCGAACAACATCAAAGTTAAGGGCGCATGTGCAGCAATTGCACTCGTTTTGGCTGCAGGCTTCTATGCATTTGATGCAAAGTTCTGGGGTGTTGTAATCATGGGCGGTTCAGTTGTGATTATGTTCTTCCTGCCTTGGTTAGATCATTCACCAGTGAAGTCCATTCGCTATCGCCCACAATTCCATAAGTACATCTACGGTGTATTTATTGTGAGCTTTGTAATTTTGGGTTACTTAGGTATCGAGCCACCATCACCTGTATATGAAAAGATTTCTCAGATTTGTACTATTTACTATCTGGGCTTCTTCTTAGCAATGCCGTTCTGGAGCAAGCTTGGTACATTTAAGCCAGTTCCAACTCGCGTTACTTTTAAGTCCCATTAATTTAAGCCTGTGATATCAGTAAAGAGAAATTAGGAACTAGTATGAAACGAATTCTGCAAACTTTGATGGGTATTTGCCAAGCAGCGTTTTTGGTTGCTGCACTGGGTTTTGGTGTAGCCGCTAATGCCAGTGAAGGCGGCTTTCCGCTGGACGCGGCGCCGAATCGCGTAAGCAACAATGCATCATTGCAAAATGGTGCCAAGATATTTGTGAACTATTGCTTGAACTGCCATGCAGCCTCAAGTATGCGTTACAACCGCTTGCGTGATATTGGCTTAACCGATCAGCAAATCAAGGACAACTTGATTTTGAATGACGCTAAAGTTGGCGATCTGATGACGATCTCCATGACGCCGAAAGAGGGTAAAGCATTCTTTGGTAAGACTCCGCCCGACCTATCGGTAGAAGCTCGTGCACGTGGTACAGATTGGCTCTACACCTATTTCCGCACTTTCTACAAGGATGACACCACTCAGACCGGCTGGAATAATTTGGTTTACCCGAACGTAGGGATGCCTCATGTCTTATGGGAGCTACAAGGTGAGCGCGCAGCCAAGTTTGAAGAGCGCCCAGATCCACACGATGCAAGCCGTGTAGAGAAAAAGTTTATTGGATTTGAGCAGTTAACTCCGGGCACTATGAAGCCGCAAGAGTATGACGACAATATTGCTGATTTGGTTGGGTTCATGTCTTGGATGGCTGAGCCAGTTCAGCTTGAGCGTAAGCGTCTAGGAGTTGTTGTGTTGATCTTCTTGGCGATCTTTACTCTATTGGCATGGCGTTTGAATAAGGCTTATTGGAAAGATATTCATTAATTCAATGGCTTAGGTATTTAAAGTCGCAGTTGTATGTGCGTTTGTTGTATTGAAGTAGATATTTAAGGAAATAAATTTATGATGGTGTTGTATTCGGGTACTAATTGCCCATTCTCGCAACGCTGCCGTTTGGTGCTTTTTGAAAAAGGCATGGATTTTGAGATTCGTGATGTCGACTTGTTTAACAAGCCAGAAGACATTTCGGTCATGAACCCTTATGGCCAGGTTCCAATCTTGGTCGAGCGTGACTTAATTTTGTATGAGTCAAACATCATTAATGAATATATTGATGAGCGTTTCCCGCATCCACAATTAATGCCGCCTGATCCAGTTGCTCGCGCACGTGCACGCCTCTTCCTCTTCAATTTTGAGAAAGAATTGTTTGTGCATGTTGCAGCTTTGGAAAATGAAAAAGGTAAAGCTGCAGAGAAGGTTCATGAAAAAGCGCGTTTAGCTATTCGTGACCGTTTGACCCAGTTAGCCCCAATTTTCGTAAAGAACAAGTACATGCTTGGCGAGGAATTTTCCATGCTTGATGTTGCTATTGCACCCTTGTTGTGGCGTCTAGAACACTATGGCATTGATCTATCTCGAAATGCAGCCGCTTTGTTGAAATACGCCGAGCGTATTTTCAGCAGACCTGCTTATATCGAGGCATTAACTCCTTCAGAAAAGGTAATGCGTCGCTAAGCGGCTCATTACCCATGCTGGCAAGATAAGCATGTCAGAAATTCCAAGTAATAAACCTTACCTAATCCGTGCGTTACACCAGTGGTGTGCGGATTTTGGTTTTACGCCCTTTATGGCGGTTTTTGTAGACTCCAGCGTTGAAGTCCCCATGGAGTTTGTTAAGAACGATGAAATTGTTTTGAATCTCTCCCTTGAGGCTTGTCATCAGTTAAATTTAGATAATGATTGGATTAGTTTCCAGGCAAGGTTTGGTGGAATACCGAGAAAAATTATGGTCCCCGTAAGCCATGTCTTAGCAATCTATGCTCGGGAAAATGGCCAGGGCATGTCTTTCCCCTTTGACGCTAGTAAGTCTAATAAGCCTATAGAGGCCGGGCCGGCCCGCTCTGAAAAGACAAGACCCAACGGGCCTAGCTTAACGATTGTGAAATAGGTTAAAATATTCCTGTTGCCCCTTTAGCTCATCTGGTAGAGCAACTGATTTGTAATCAGTAGGTGGTCTGTTCGAGTCGGACAAGGGGCACCACTTAATTTCCAACGCATCCTTTCCTAGGCTACTCCAAATAACTCAAGAGTACAGTCCAGATTTTAGGGATATAAGTTCTGAATAACACAATATCTATCGTTGTTGGTTTCGATCAGCGTGAAGCGGTGGCTTACCATGTGTTTTGTCAAAGCGTAATAGATAACGCCTCTAACCCAGTCCAGTTTCTACCTTTGGCCGAGAACACTCTTGCAGGCTATAAGGAGGTTCACACTGATGGAAGTAATAAATTCATCTACTCTCGATTTTTAACCCCATTTTTAATGAATTATTCAGGCTGGGCAATTTTTGCTGACGGAGATATGGTTTGTCAGGCCGATATTTCCGAATTGTGGGCGCTAAGGGATGAGTCAATGGCAGTTCAGGTAATAAAGCATGACTATCAAACAAAAACTAAAAAAAAGTATCTTGGAAATAAAAACGAAAACTACCCAAGAAAAAATTGGTCTAGCTTAATACTGTGGAATTGCGCACATCCAGAGAATAAAGCCTTAACCCCTCAATTTATTCAAGAGCAGCCAGGTTCTTATCTGCATAGATTTTCATGGTTAAGTGATGATTTGATCGGTGCTTTGCCCATTGAATGGAAT
Source organism: Polynucleobacter sp. AP-Jannik-300A-C4 (assembly GCF_018688335.1). Classification (NCBI taxonomy): domain Bacteria; kingdom Pseudomonadati; phylum Pseudomonadota; class Betaproteobacteria; order Burkholderiales; family Burkholderiaceae; genus Polynucleobacter; species Polynucleobacter sp. AP-Jannik-300A-C4. The sequence goes on from NZ_CP061316.1 coordinate 117,285, forward strand.
TGGCTGGCAATTGAGTATCCAAACAATCCTCAGGCAAAGCTAATTCATTACACTCTTGGAACACCATGCTTTAAGGATTATGTCAATGCATCAATGTCAGACCACTGGGGTAAGGTCTATGACAGAAGTAAGGAAGGGTTTGATTGCTAAATGAGTAGATTAACAATCTCCGATGAATATTTAGTGCAGCAGCAGATACTTCATCAAAATCCTAATTACGGAGTTGCATCCCTTTCATTTGCCCCAATAGTGGCTGACTTCATTCGTCAGACTGGTGTGCGAACGGTTTCTGATTATGGTGCTGGCAAGAAAAATTTATTGGTAGGGTTAAAAAATACTGGAATTGATGCTATTGAATATTATCCTTATGATCCTGCATTTGAGGAATACGGAGAGCCACGTAGTGCAGACTTGGTTTGCTGTATTGATGTTTTAGAGCATATCGAGCCAGAGAGGCTGGAGGAAGTTCTTTTGGAGTTATCCAAAATAACTCTGAATTTCGGATTTTTCTCTATACATATGGGTCCGGCCGCAAAAATATTATCCGATGGTCGTAATGCTCATTTGATCCAAGAGCCAAGCTCATGGTGGCTCCCAAGATTGACAAAGTATTTTGAAATCTTACATTTGCAATCCCATCAAATGATGGGTGATGGAATTTGGATTGTTGTACGACCCAAAAAGATACCTAGCTCGCTAGGTGGCTAGATTAATTTTTCTAGTCTCTGGCAAATAGAGAGTGGCTACCACGGCGCCACTTGCCAAGAAAATAGTCGGATACCATAATCCTGCAACATTACTTGCCCAGTATTGATTGAGCCAGGTGACGATTAAAGGAAGCAGGCCTCCAATCCATCCTGCGGCCAGATTATGAGGAAGCGTAGCAGCACTATTTCTCGTTTTTGCGGGGAAGAGCTCTGCAAGTAATGCTGTTTGAGGGCCAACAACTAGCGCCAGAATTCCAGACAAGCCAATAAGAATCATAGCTATTAATAATGTTGAGTTGCCATCTCTTTGAAGGAGATGAAATGCTGGCAATATCAATATAGCTCCTAAAGCTAAACCAGTGACAATCACAGGCTTTCTGCCAATTTTGTCTGAGATCCATCCGGAGAATATTGTGAGAGGAAGTAGAGCAACTGTTGCATACACACTCAATTGATCTACTAATTGAGGTGCAAGCTTGACCGAAGTTTTGAGAAAAATCGAGGTATAAACCTGGACGCAAAAAAATAAGACTGCACCACCAGCAGAAATGCAAAAGAAGAGCAGGAACATTCTTTTTCTGGTTTCGGGGTCTTTGAAGTTGTCTCGATGAGGGCTCTTTGATTGAGTATCTGTTTGGCTTAGCTTTAAATAAATCGGCGTTTCCTCTAAAGCCATGCGAGCTTTAAATGCAATCAATAAAAGAATGAGTGAAATCCAAAATGGAACTCGCCAGCCCCAAGATAGAAATTCTTCTGGAGTAAGGTAGCTTTGAAGTAGGGCAATTTGTAATGTAGATACTAAGATCCCTAGTGGCCCCATGAGCTGCAGGAAGCTAGTCTTAAAGCCGCGATTGGAGTCACCAGCATGCTCAGTGAGATATACTGCGCTACCGCCAATCTCACCACCTGCTGAGAGGCCCTGAAGCAATCTTAGGCCTACAAGCATGATGGGTGCCCAGACTCCAGCCTGGGCATAGGTCGGTAAAAATCCTACGCATACGGTGGCAATTCCCATGAGGGTGATGGTGATCATAAAGACAGGGCGCCTGCCAATTCGATCGCCGATACTGCCAAAAATTGCTGCCCCTATAGGCCTGACTACCATCCCAACTCCGAAGGTTGCTAGGCTAGCCAAAAGCGCTGTGCTGGGATCGCTAGAGGGAAAGAATAGGGGGGCAAATACAACTGCAAGAGTTGCAAAGGTCAAAAAGTCATACCACTCTAGAAATGTTCCAAAGCAGGCGGCAATGGCTACTTTTCTATAGGAATGCGATGAGGCTTTAGAGTCTAATGCGGTAGCAGCCAATTTTATTCTGCGTTTATTCTGAATCTGTAGATGATTCAATTAGGGGTGCGGAGATATTCTTACTGGGCTTAACTCCCAGTTCGCGTACCTTCTCGGCAGTCCGAATGAGATTACCTTTTCCTGACTTCAACTTATTAAAAGCATCGTGATAACTTGTTTGGGCTTGATCTAAACGCTGACCTAGTTTTTCAAGATCATCTACAAAGCCAACAAATTTATCGTAGAGCGTGCCACATTGCTTAGCAATTTCCAGTGCATTACGATTTTGTGAATCTTGACGCCATAGGTGCGCAACAGTCCTCAGGGTTGCCATCAAAGTACTTGGGCATACCAGCACAATATTTTTGGCTAAAGCTTCTTGATAGAGATTGGGTGCAGTCTTTAAGGCTAACAGAAAGGCTGGCTCAATCGGTACAAACATCAGCACAAAGTCTACCGAGCCAATGCCATATAAAGAACTGTAGTTCTTGCTCGAAAGCCCTTGAATATGTTGCCTTAGAGACTGAATATGGGCAGCCAACTCTTGCTCTGAGATTGTTGGATCAGTTGCTTCAGCATGGCGTGAGTAGGCCGTAATAGAAACCTTGCTATCGACCACCAGGCTTCTGCCCTCGGGAAGTTTTACGACAACATCTGGCTGAAGACGTGAACCATCCATTTGAGTATGGCTATCTTGTACAAGGTATTCCTCACCCTTGCGAAGACCTGAAGACTCTAGAATGGATTCGAGCACTAACTCACCCCAATTACCCTGTACCTTGGAGTCACCTTTTAGTGCTTGGGTGAGTGATCGGGTCTCATCTGACATACGCAGATTCAGATTGGCAAGACGTTCGATCTCGCTCTTGAGCGCAAAGCGCTCACGAGCTTCATTGCCGTAAGAGGTATTTACCTGCTCTTTAAATTCTGAAAGCTTGGTTTGGAGTGGTTTCAGAAGAGCATCTAGATTGGCGACATTCTGCTCAGTGAAGCGCTTAGACTTATCTTCCAGAATTTCATTGGCTAAATTTTTGAACTGATGAGTCAAAGCCTCTTTAGCCTCATTGAGGGATTCAATTCTGCCAAGGCCTTGTTTTCGCTCTGAATCCAATTCAGCTTCTAGACGAATTGCATTTTGTAAGGCTTGGTCTCTTTCAGTGCGCAAGCTGATAGTGAGTGCGGCTTCGGTCTGCGCTTGCTGTTCGCTTCGCTGAAGTGCGGATCTCAGATTAAGCGCATAAACCAAAAGGCCTGCGCATAAACCCAATGGCAGGCCAAACAGGAGAAGAGAGCTTAAGTCAAAAGTCACAAATGCAGTCTATGCAATCAATAAAGTCTTAGCCTTGAACTAATTTTTGTAATTCACCGCTTTGAAACATCTCAGTCATGATGTCAGAGCCACCAATGAATTCACCATTGATGTAGAGCTGAGGAATAGTTGGCCAGTTGGCAAATTCTTTAATGCCTTGACGAATTTCTGCATCCTCCAATACGTTCACTGTATGCAATTTATCTACGCCACAAGTGCGCAAAATATTGACCGCATTTCCGGAGAAGCCACACTGAGGAAATTGGGCATTGCCCTTCATAAACAACACAACGGGATGACTGCTAACGATTTCTTGAATTCTTGCTTGGGTGTCCATAATTTTCTTCCTGAATTGATGCTATAAAATGATTTAGAGTTGCAGCTAACAATGGGCTAATTTTAAGGCTATCTGTAGAAAAGGGTTAATTCCCTTGGTGGGTTTTAGAGTCTTTTTCGCCCAGAAGCTGTACGGTGGTGGCCTGCTAAATCGAGGTGAGCTTGCACATCGATTAGGCCCGCCTCTTTCATTAGTTCCAGTACCGCTTCAGATTGATCAAAGCCATGCTCTAAGGCAATCAAGCCACCAGCTTTCAGATATTGATCTGCCCCGGCAATAATGATCTCTAGACAGCTTAAGCCACTGGCATAGTCGGTTAGCGCTGAAGAAGGCTCAAATCGGAGGTCCCCTTGAGTGAGGTGAGGATCCTGGTCAGCAATATAGGGTGGGTTGCTAACAATCACATCAAACTGGTTTTGTGGGCTCACCGCCTCATACCAATTGCCTTGTGAAAACTGGACTTGCTCAGTCAGGGTCAGAAATTGGGCATTGTGCTTTGCAATACCTAAAGCCTCTGTTGATCGATCTGTTGCGATCAGAGTGGCCAATGGGGCTGAGCTTGCGATAGCAAGTGCAATAGCGCCAGAGCCTGTACCCAAATCCAGAATTTTGCAGGGCTTGTTGAGTTTGGCGATTTCAGCAAGAGCAATATCAACCAGAAGCTCAGTTTCTGGGCGAGGAATCAGTACTCCAGGTCCTACCTGTAACTCAATATTATGAAAACCCTTCTTACCCAAGATATACGCAATGGGCTCACCATTCATTCTTCTGGAGACTAGACTTCCCCACTCCTCAAAAGCCTGCTCATTCAGACTCATATCGTCGTGCGACAGGAGGGCAGAACGCGGGAGTTGGTAGTGCTTCTCTAGTAGGTGAGCTAGCAATATCCGCGCTTCATTTGCTGGCAATGCGCAGTTGCTAATTAACTCGCGTAAAGACTGGTTAATGCTCATCCTGCTTGTATTAACTATCACCAAGTGCCGCTAGAAGCTCTGCTTGATGCTCTGATGCCAAAGCGTTGCACAGATCATCTAAATCCCCATCCATCATGGCATCAATCTTATAGAGCGTGAGATTAATACGGTGATCAGTAATCCGACCTTGAGGGAAGTTATAAGTGCGAATACGATCACTGCGATCACCAGAGCCTATTAAAGATTTTCTGGTTTGCGCTTCGAGCTGATGTTTTTCACGTTCACGAGCATCCATGATGCGAGAAACAAGAACTTTCATCGCTTGCTCGCGATTGCGGTGTTGGCTACGGTCATCCTGACATTCAACCACCGTGCCTGTAGGTAAGTGTGTAATCCGAACTGCAGAATCGGTTTTATTAATATGCTGACCACCTGCACCTGAAGCCCTAAAAGTATCAATTCGTAATTCGGCAGGATTTATTTTGACTGCTTCTAGTTCATCGGCTTCTGGCATAACTGCCACTGTGCAAGCTGACGTATGTATACGCCCCTGAGTTTCTGTTTGGGGTACACGTTGTACGCGGTGACCGCCAGATTCAAACTTGAGGCGCGAGTAAACAGATTGGCCTACTAAGCGGAGAACAACTTCTTTATATCCACCAAGATCAGATTCAGCAGCATTGACTACTTCAACCTTCCAGCCTTGGCGCTCAGCAAAGCGCGTATACATTCGGAGTAAGTCACCAGCAAAAAGTGCGCTCTCATCACCACCCGTACCTGCGCGAATTTCTAAGAAGACATTGCGTTCATCGTTGACATCTTTGGGTAGCAAGAGTTTTTGTAGGACGCTCTCAAGCTCCTCCATAGTGGCTTGTGCTTGTTTTTGTTCTTCGTCGGCAAAGTCCTTCATCTCTGGATCTTTGCGCATTTCTTCAGCTGCTTGAGCATCAGCCTCAGCTTGTTTGTATAAGCTAAATTGCTCAACTACCATCGCAATATCAGAATGCTCGCGCGTGAGCTTCCGATAGTTGTCCATGTCTTTCGTGGACTCTTCGGTAGTTAATAGGGAATTGAGTTCGGCTAAGCGCGTGTCTAGGTGCTCTAGCTTAGCCCGCATGCTGGGCTTCATCTAATGGTCTTCTGGCTTGGAGTGCGAGGCGAATAATTTAGGGAGCAACTTAATCAGGGCGTCACGCTCAGCGCCATTAGAATGTTGTAAAGCATGCAATGAGCCATGCAAGAACTTATTGGTTAAGCCTTGAGCCATTGCATTGAGAACTTCTTGGGGATCCTCGCCACGCATCAATCGTTTCATCGCGCGGTCGAGCTCAAGTTGTCTGAGGTGTTCACCTTGTTGCTGAATATCCTGAATCAACGGCACAGTCTTACGACCTTGCATCCAGTGCATAAAGTTGCCAACGCGATCTTCAATAATCGCTTCAGCCTGACTTACTGCTGCCTGACGAAGAGAGGTGCCTGTTTGAATCATCACACCTAAATCATCTACCGTATAAAGATAGATATCATTTAAACGAGCAATCTCAGGCTCAAAGTCACGAGGTACGGCTAAGTCAACCATCACCATCGGTTTATGGCGACGTTGCTTTAAAGCACTTTCTACCATACCCAAGCCAATAATCGGAAGTGAGGATGCTGTACTTGAAACAATGATGTCAAATTCGTGAAGGCGAGATGGTAGATCAGAAAGCTTAAAGGACTCTGCTTCAACATCTTGAATCGAAATCGAGTCTGCTAATTCTTGACCACGTTCAATAGTTCGATTGGCGATTGCAACTGCTTTAGGTTTACGCGCTACAAAATGCGTTGCGCATAAAGTGATCATATCGCCCGCACCGATAAACAGAACACGTTGATCAGCAATACTTTCAAAGATGCGTTCAGCTAGCCGAACAGAGGCTGCTGCCATTGAAATCGAATGTGCACCAATTTCTGTGGAACCACGAACTTCTTTTGCAACCGCAAAGGTTTTCTGAAAAAGTTGATTGAGATAGGTGCCAAGAACGCCTGCATCATTTGCAGTGCGCACAGCATCTTTCATCTGACCCAAAATTTGGGTTTCACCAATCACCATTGAATCGAGGCCGCAGGCAACTCTAAAGGCGTGACGAACTGCATCCGATTGCGGTAGTGAATAAATATGCGGCTCTAAACTGCTTGGAGCAAGTTGTTGAGTTTTTGCTAACCAATCAAAAGTCGCTTCATGCAAAAGACTCGCTGCATCTGCATCATTTGCGGCGCAATACACCTCAGTGCGATTACAGGTCGACAAAATTGTGGCCTCAGGTAGCCCAGCCTGATTCGCGCCAACAAGATGTTGGCGAAGATCGTGCAACGCTTCTTGAAGAAACTCGGGGTCGAAGGCGACCTTCTCCCGAATGGCGACCGGCGCTGTGTGATGATTGATGCCGAGTGTCAACAACTTCATAATGGTGATTATAGATTTGATGGCAGTAACAATGGGGGTGGCAATGGGGTTTTTAGCTTTTCTGGTGATTGGCGGCTTAACGGGCGTATTTGCTCTACTTTTTTATCCGGGGCAACGCCGTACTAAGCCCAAAGCTAAGAAATTTCTTATTGCAGCCTTAATTAGCTTCTTGGCCGCACTAGCTAGCTCCTATGTCGGCCAATTTTCGGGCTTCTTTCAATCGGGTCAGATGCTGGAGTGGCTGAGCACGATAGTAGTCTCCAGCCTTGTTTGCTGTCTTTATGCGGCAGTTTCTAGGAAGGCTATTTAGGCCAATCCTAGCCAAAGAGCTAGCGCCCTGTTAACGCGCACCATCATTACGTCATTGAGCTCACCAATCACAGACCCAATTTTTTCACTCCGAATTGACATGATCTTATCGATTTGAACTTGGGATGGCCGAGATAGCCCATTGGTTTCATTGGGCTCAATATCAAGTCTGAATATTGGAGCTTGCACAATTTCACTTGAAATCAGGGCAACGGTTACCGTTGCATGAATATCACTAAATACGTCTGACTGAAGTACTAAGGCTGGTCTCGGCTTTCCAAAGTCGCCCTGCATAGCAACCGTTACTACATTGCCACGTTTCATGCTTCATCAAAGTCAGCTAATGCATCATCAAGGAAGGACATTAATTCTTTGTCTGCTCGATCGGATCTGGCTACTAATGCTGATTGGCGACGACACTCTTCAAAAAAGCCTGGCGCTTGCGTATTTGGAACCCATATTTGAATGGGGCGCAATCCAGCATCCCTTAAGGCAAGCCTGTGTTTTTGGACTCGAAGTGAGATATTTGAGGACATTTCTAGGCTCTTTATTTATGTTACATGTAACATGTTAACTCATTTATTTGTTACATGTAACATAAAGATTAATCCCCCGTAGAAAATAAGTCTAATCCAATTAAATTATTGCTATCCAGCCAGGCAATTGGTTCTAGACCTTGTTTTATCAGCCATTCATTAGCCTTAGTGAAATGCCCGCAACTTGCCTTTGCACCAGGCTGCAGAAATGGCTGATCTGTTTTGTAGACTCCCAGTCCAGAAGGGTGGGAGGATTGCAGAATCAATTGGTCTGGGGCTGCCTCAATCAGGGGTAGCTTAGATTGAGCATGCCCACCCCAAAGCATCCAGACTAGATATGGCTTTTGGAGTGCTAAATTCCCGATAAGTCGATCAATAAGGGATTTCCACCCAAGATTGGCATGACTGCCTGCCTCACCCAATTTAACGCTGAGAGCCGTATTGAGTAGTAATACGCCTTGCTCAGCCCAACCGTGGAGATCTCCATTGGGAATAGCACCAAAACCCTCGAGTACCAGGGCTTTGCTGATATTGCGTAAGGAGCTGGGAAATTGCCGAGAATTTCTTGGAATGTTGCCGGGAATCGAAAAAGCCAAGCCTTGAGCCAGCCCAGGGGAGTGATACGGATCCTGCCCCAAAATGACGACCTTGACCTTGGTAAGCGGGGTTAATGTCAGCGCTTTAAAGAAATTCTGGGGCTCAGGGCAAATTTTTTCTGCATCTTTATTTAGTTCAGACCGCAGATTGGTCTGCAGCGTTTGCCACTCTATGGACTCAAAATAATCCCCTAGTAGGGTGCGCCAGTCCTCTGGAATGTCAGCCGCAGAAAACGAATGCATTACTCAGCTGGTGTCAGAGTGTATTGAGTTGGAATTTGATCATCCTCAAGAACGGTCATGCACTCATGCTCTAAATCATCTCGGTAAAAGCAAATTTGGATGACTTGCCCTGTGATCAAGCTAGATAGCACCTTATCCCAGCGGGTAGCAGTAATCCGTTCACCGTTGATGCTGGCCAGTAGATCTCCAGGAGCTAGACCCGCTAATTGTGCAGCTCCACCATCAAGTACGTGCGTCACCTTGAGCCAACCATTGCTATCTCTATGGCGCAACCCCAATTGCAGCTTGATCTTCTCAAGTTTGGAATGGGCTTTCGGTTCAACCGAAATCGTTTTTGAATCAATCCATTTTTGAATTGGAATATCTTGAGCGCCAAAAATATAACGAGACTTAAATTCATTCCAAGTTTTGGAGAAATCTTTGCCAAGCAATTTCAACATCAAATCATCCAAACCATCTTCAGCAATGCCATCTAGCGTGACTCCATGGGTTTGCCAGATGAGACGCATCAAATCATCTAAGGATTGACGGTTGCTTGTAAATGAGCGGATCTTGAGATCTAAACCTAGGGCGAGCAAGGCGCCTTTGCCGTAATAACTTACAACCGCATTTGGTGTGTTTTCATCAGCTTGATAGTACTTAGTCCAAGCATCAAAAGAGCTATCTGCAAGACTTTGCTTTAGTCTTCCTGGGCCGCGTAAAATTCCATTCCAATTATTCGCGACTAGCTTAAGGTAAGTCTTCAGATCAATTCGTTTGCTGCGGAATAATTGCAAGTCATCGTAGTAACTTGTAAAGCCTTCAAATAACCAGAGTAAGCGAGTATGGTTTCTGCGATCAAGTTGATAGGGTTGGAATGCTTTAGGTTGAATACGTTTTACTAACCAAGCATGAAAATACTCATGACTGCAGAGACCTAGAAACTCACGATAGGATGCCTCGTCTAAGGGGGTATTCACTTGAGGAATCTGATCTCGACGACATAGTAGGGCAGTACTATTACGATGCTCGAGTCCACCGTATCCAGAAAGAGCGGCATTAACTAAAAATAAATAATTCTGGAAGGGTGCTTTTTTAGTCTTGGGTTCAAAGAGGTTGATGGTACAAGTACAGATAGCCTGAAGATCTGTGGCTAAGCGCTCTAGATCAATTTCATGAATGCATCCTTGTATCGCCATGCTGTGTGATACGCCATTGGATTTCCAATGGGCAATCTGAAACTCACCCATGGCAATTGGATGATCAAGTAAGTCATCATAGTTTTTAGCAAGATAAAAGCCGTAACCTTGACTATTTACTTTGGCGGACTGCAAGCCTGTCTGAACGGTCCATGAGTATGCAGAAGCATCTTTTGGCGGAATCAATACTAAAGCGCAGGGTAAAGATTCTTGACCTTTGACTGCCAAACATAAACTACTTGGATTGATAAACGCGCGTTCAGTATCGAGATAGGCAGCACGAACTGATGAGTCAAATGCATATACCGTTGTAAGAATTTCTACTGCGCCAGCTACCTGGGGCAAGCGCCAATGATCATTGTCAATCCGTTCTAATGGTAGCGCGTCATTTGGGTTATCAAGTGCGAATGCTTCAATCGTTTCAATTTGCTTGCTAAAGTCTCGAATCAAATAGCTACCTGGAATCCAGGAGGGCATTTGCAGAATTTGCCCATTGGGTAATGGGTTTTCAATGTGCAACTTCACATGAAAGCGGTGGCCATGCAGATCGGCTGCCCAAATGCTGTATTGGATAGCAGGTAGATCAGGGGTATTAATTTTGTTCATCACTATTGCCTATTACACCTATTGCTTCAGGCTGCTAAATTTCTTTTCAATATCGGTGATTTGAACGGCACCCGGGAAGCGACTTCCATCAGTAAAGAAAATAGTTGGGGTCCCTGTTATGCCATAGGTTTTGGCAAAGGCCATATTCTTATCCAAAGGGGTAGTGCAGTCGCTTTTGCCGCTGGGTGCAACACCATTAATCATCCAATCAACATAAGCTTTTTGGGGGTCAGCAGAACACCAAATTTGTTTAGACTTCTGCGCGGAGTCAGCTGACAGAATGGGGATTAGATAAGTGTAAACAGTCACGTTATCTAGTTGTTGCAACGATTTTTCCAAACGCTTACAGTAGCCGCAATTAGGGTCTGAAAAAATAGCCAGCTGTCTACTGCCATTACCACGCACTGCTTTTAAGGCATTCGCTGGATTGAGCTCAGACCACTTGATGCGATTCAGGTCTGCTTGCTTTTGTTCGGTAATATTTTTTCCTGTGGCTATCTCAATGATTTCACCTTGGATTAAATATTTACTATTCGCATCGGTGTAAAACACATCATTTCCAACCAGGATCTCGTAAATGCCGGGAATGGGTGATTGAGAGATGCCTTTAATTTTCGTGTTTGGCCCAATCTTTTTTTGTAGCTCAGATCGAACTTGTTGCTCTGATTGTGCGTTGACTACTCCCGCTAAAAAAGTGAGAGAGCAAGCTAAGGCAATAGTAGAAAATAATTTATTCAAAATCAGTATCTCCAAGGGCGCGTTCAATAAGGCGCCGTTTAATAAAGTGACTACGATTGACCATACCCAGTCCCCAATTGCGTAATTGCTTTTCAGTGCTACTACTTGCTGAAAATAGCTTCTTCAGTTTGTCTGTCACCCAGAGCAGAGCGCTGGTATCACCTTGACGTTGGCGCTCGTAGCGACGCAATAAAACTTTATCGTTTGGCAGTCGGAAGGATTCACGTTGACTCAAGATATGGAGCAGGGTTGCTACATCTCTTAATCCTAGGTTCAAGCCCTGGCCAGCTAAGGGATGCATCACATGGGCAGCATCACCAATCAGCACAACCTTAGGATTTTCATCTGGGCCAATAAAGCGACTTGCCCGAATTCGTCTGAGTGGAAAAGCGGCTGGCGTTGAATTGAGAGTCAGCTCTCCAAGTTGAGCGACTACTGCACCATTAGCAATTGAGGAGAGCTTGTCAGTCCACATCGCTTGATCAAGCTTTAAAAGTTCCGCCGCATTTTCTGGTGAAGTTGACCATACCATTGAGGCTTGCTTATTTGGTAAAGGCAGCATTGCCACAATATCGCCACCAGGCAAAAACCATTGGTAGGCAGTTTCTAAATGTGCATGACTGCAAATCCAATTAGCCACTACAGCGCTTTGTGAATAACTTTCTTCTTGCGCGGAAATACCTAGCTCATTACGAATCGGAGAGTTTGCGCCATCAGCAGCAATGACGAGTTGAGCGCGCAGGGTGGATCCATTCGAGAGACGCAGGGTTGCCCCATCCGAATCTACTTCAATACTTTCTACTGCATCGCTGATGCGCTCCAATTTATTTTGGAAGCGTGAGGCTTGATCTAGAGTGTGCTCGATTACATTCGATTCGCCAATCCAGGCTAACTGGGGTGTGCCCGCTTCAAAAGCAGATAGGTGCAGTTGATCCTGTTTTTCTCCGCGATCGCCAAAAATACGCATATCTCGAACGGGCTGCATGCGGCTTTGATCAATTGCATCCCAAATCTGTAGATGGACAAGTAATTTTTGGGTGCTAGGAGAAAAGGCGTAAATGCGTTGCCCCCATTGATTACCCTGGGGTGCGGGAACCGCTTGCCCTAGATCGGGGGCAATTTGAATGGTTTGAAGTCCAAGCTGGGCTAGACCCAATGCGCAAGCCTTGCCCGCTATGCCTCCACCCACCACGACGACATCAACCCCCCGGATTTGGGAGGTATTTTTAGGCAACTTAGCGGAGGAATTTTGTTGAACTTCTGACATATCTCGATGATATCGAAACTAGCCCTTTACAATACGGCTATGTCTTTGAAATGTGGCATCGTCGGCCTGCCTAACGTCGGCAAATCTACCCTCTTTAACGCGCTTACCAAAGCTGGAATCGCGGCGGAAAACTATCCTTTCTGCACGATCGAGCCCAATGTGGGTGTGGTTGAGGTTCCTGACCCCCGTCTTGCCGCTTTGGCTGAGATTGTCAAGCCTGAGCGCATCCTGCCTGCAGCTGTCGAATTTGTCGACATTGCGGGCTTGGTTGCTGGAGCCTCCAAAGGTGAGGGCCTGGGAAACCAATTCCTGGCCAACATTCGCGAAACAGACGCAATCACCCATGTGGTCCGTTGTTTTGAGGATGCCAACGTGATCCACGTGGCCGGCAAGATTGACCCTATCTCCGATATCGCAGTGATCGACACTGAGCTAGCCTTATCTGACTTAACGACCGTTGAAAAAACCCTTCAACGCTCCAGTAAAGCTGCTAAGTCAGGGAATGACAAAGAGGCGGCAGCTCTCGTGTCTGTTCTGACTAAGGTGCAAGCCCATTTAGATCAAGCTCAGCCTGTCCGCAGCTTGAAACTGACTGACGAAGAAAATTTGCTTTTAAAGCCACTCTGCTTAATTACCGCAAAGCCAGCGATGTATATCGCGAACGTCAAAGAAGATGGCTTTGATAATAATCCGCATTTAGAGGCAGTGATTCAGCATGCAGCTAAAGAGGGTGCGCCAGTGGTTGCGGTATGTGCCGCAATCGAAGCCGAGATCGCTGATTTGGATGAGGCTGACAAAGCCGAGTTCTTGGCGGACCTCGGTATGGAAGAGTCTGGATTGGATCGCGTGATTCGTGCAGGCTATAAGTTATTGGGCCTGCAGACCTACTTTACAGCGGGTGTTAAAGAAGTTCGTGCCTGGACAATTCATCAGGGTGATACTGCGCCACAGGCTGCCGGAGTGATCCATACCGATTTTGAGCGTGGCTTTATTCGTGCGCAAACCATTGCTTTTGAGGACTTTATTCAATTCAAGGGCGAATCTGGTGCCAAGGAAGCTGGAAAGATGCGTGCTGAGGGTAAAGAATATGTTGTTAAAGATGGTGATGTTTTGAATTTCCTCTTTAACGTCTAAAAACAGCGCCCCTAAATATAAAAAGCCCTTAGTGATAAGGGCTTTTTATATTCTTGGTTTTATCAGCTTTCTTTAACAGCCTTGGCAAGACACTTGGAAATTTCTTCATAGCGCTTGATGGCCATCTTGCTAGGAACTACTTCTTTTTTGCGCCCATCTTCATTCGCAGCCATCTTGATATAGCCCATGGCGCTGAGATTCTTGAGTCGCCCATGAAGCGTTGCTTGAGAGCCTAGCTCGGATAGGGAAATCAGGTCTCCGACCAAAATGGGCTTCTTGGCATCAAAGCTCAAAATAATTTGGTCGAGTAGACCCTCTTCAATTGAGTCGAGCTTTTTCCCAGGATTAATGCGGTCAAGGACATCAATCAGGTTTAAAAATCGAATGTAGCAAGAAGATTTAGCGGTGGACATATTTTTGTATCAGTGGTGTTTAAGTCTATTGGCTCTAGGGTTAGTCTTAGTATATTCCCTAATGCTTGGCTGGTAGTATGAACCGATAGTTCACTAATAGCCATGCTGACAGTCATGAAAAGAATATTCTCGGAATCGACGACAGGCTTCCTGGTTAGCATTTTCTCCTATTCAACCCTGTTTTATTTGAACGATTGGCTTACAAGTCATCTAGCCTATGGTCTGGGTGTGAATTGGATTTATCTTCCTGCTGGCTTACGTTTATTTCTGACGCTCATCTTTGGCTTACCAGGCGCCATTGGAATTGCGCTCGCATCTTTCATGATTTGTTATTTTGGGCAATTTCCACCAGAGCTCATCACCTGCATCGGCATTGGACTGATATCTGGATTTGCACCTTATTTAGCAAGAGTTTTTGTATTGAGGAATGTCAATATCTTGCCTGATTTAAGTAACCTGACTTTACAGAACTTAGTGGTCTGCATCTTGATTTTCGCGGCTCTCAGTGCGGGTCTACATCAATGGTGGTTTGCGCTCAGAGGGCTTGATGGGGCTGGAAGCTTTAATCACTTCTTGGTAATGATGATTGGGGATGTTTTGGGAACGGTGCTACTAATTGGCCTTATTAAATATGGCCTTGATCTACTTAAGGGCTTTAGGCCTGCTTAGTTAAATAGTTCGCTTAAAGCCGTGCCTGGATTATTTGCACGCATGAAGGCTTCGCCAACCAAAAATGCGTTGACATGGTGTTCACGCATCAGCTGGACATCTGCACGACTCATAATTCCAGACTCCGTAACCAATGTTTTACCTTTTGGCACCATTGATAGTAAAGATAGAGTGGTTTGAAGAGTAACTTCAAAAGTCTTCAGGTTACGATTATTAATGCCGAGCAATCCGGTTTTCAATTCAAGGGCTTGCTCTAATTCAGGTGCGTTATGTACCTCAACAAGCACATCTAAACCCAGTTCATGCGCACAAGCTTCAAGTTCTTTCATTTGATTGAGCTCAAGGCAGGCCACAATCAATAAAATCGCATCAGCACCAATCGCTCTCGCTTCGTAGACTTGGTATGGGTCAATCGTAAAGTCTTTACGCAACACCGGAATACTGCAGGCAGCTCTTGCAGCCTGAAGGTATGTGTTGGATCCTTGAAAATAATCCTTGTCTGTGAGAACGGATAAGCAGGCCGCACCATTGCTTTCATAGGACTGAGCAATTTCAGCTGGCTGAAAATTTTCACGCAAGATTCCTTTGCTAGGACTCGCCTTCTTAATTTCTGTAATCACGCCAGCCTTGCCTGCTGCAATCTTATTCTCGATAGATTGAATGAAGCCTCTTGGCTTTAACACGGTATCACGATTATTTTCTTCGGCCTGATCGCGTTGATTAGCTAAAGGGACTTTTTTTGAATCAGCGGCAACTTCAATCTTTTTGGTGGCAACAATTTTGTCGAGGATATCGCTCATGCAGGTCTTAATTAATGTTGGGTTGCTGCTACAAATTGGTCTAGCTTATGGCGGGCAGCGCCAGAAGTAATGGCTGCTTGGGCCATCTGAATGCCACTAGCAATGCTAGGAGCTACATCTGCGACATAGAGTACAGCGCCAGCGTTAAGGCAAACAATATCGCTCGCTGGGCCAGGAGTTTTATTGAGTACATCTAAAACAATGGCTTTAGATTCTTCAGCATCAGCCACCTTAAAGCTATTGGTCGGCGCAGTGTTCAAGCCAAAGTCTTTTGGATGAATCTCATATTCACGAACCTGGCCATCTTTTAATTCACCTACGAGCGTAGGACCTTCTAAAGAAATCTCATCTAAACCATCACGTCCATAGACGACGAGTGCGTGGTCCATACCCATGGCTTGCAATACACGTGCTTGGATGCCGACTAAGTCAGCATGAAAGACACCCATCAGAATACGCTTGGCATCTGCCGGGTTCGTGAGTGGACCTAGGATATTGAATATCGTGCGCACACCCAAATCTTTGCGAATCGGTACGACATTTTTCATTGCGGGGTGATGATTCGGAGCAAACATAAATCCAGCTCCTACTTCTGAAATACATTTCGCTACTTGTTCTGGGGAAAGCGATAGCTTTACACCTAGGGACTCCAGAATATCTGCGCTACCCGATTTACTACTGACGCTGCGGTTACCATGCTTAGCAATTTTGGCTCCGGCAGCTGCCGCCACAAACATGGCAGCAGTAGAGATGTTAAAGGTATGGGCGCCATCGCCACCAGTACCAACTACATCGACTAAATTTTTTCTATCCTCAACAATTACTGGGGTGGCAAATTCCCGCATGACTTGAGCTGCTGCAGCAATTTCACCAACAGTCTCTTTCTTGGTACGTAGGGCAACGAGCAGTCCTGCAACTAAAGTTGGCGGCATCTCACCACTCATAATTAGACGCATCATGGCAGTCATCTCATCATGAAAGAGCTCGCGATGTTCAATGCAACGTTGCAATGCTTGCTGAGGAGTAATAGGCATAGAGCTTCTTAGAATACTTTTGGTTATTTTGCTTGGAGAAAATTCTTGAGCAGTGCATGGCCATGCTCAGAAAGAGTGGACTCAGGATGAAATTGCACGCCTTCTACTGCGAGCTCTTTATGGCGTACACCCATGATTTCGCCATCGGAAGATGTGGCAGTCACTTCGAGTGCTGCTGGCAACGAACTCTTTTCAATGGCCAAAGAGTGATAACGCGTCACCTTAAATGGATTTGGTAAGTCTTTGAAAACGCCAACACCAGTATGGTGAATATCATCTGTTTTGCCATGCATTACTTTTTGGGCGCGAATAATCTTGCCGCCGAATGCTTCACCTATTGCTTGGTGGCCTAGACATACTCCCAGAATTGGAATTTGTCCGGCATAGCGTTGAATCGTAGCCACTGAAATCCCTGCTTCTGCCGGACTACAAGGTCCTGGTGAAATACAAATACGTGCGGGACTGATTTTGGCAATCTCATCAACCAAAATTTCGTCATTACGGAAAACCTTTACCTCTTCACCTAGTTCTGCAAAATACTGAACCAGGTTATAGGTGAATGAATCGTAGTTATCAATCATGAGGAGCATCGAGTCCTCCTTGTACTAAATCAGCTGCCATTAACACTGCACGTGCCTTAGCTTCAGTTTCTTTCCACTCGGCGGTGGGGTCGGAGTCTGCTACTACACCAGCACCAGCTTGGGAGTGCAATACACCATCACGAATCACGCCAGTACGAATAGCGATGGCCACATCCATATCGCCAGAGAAGGAAAGATAGCCAACTGCACCTCCGTAAACACCGCGTTTCACAATTTCCATCTCATCAATAATTTCCATCGCCCGAATCTTTGGGGCGCCCGATAAGGTACCGGCAGGGAAGGTTGCGCGTAGAACATCCATATTGCTCATATTGTCTAGTAATTCACCTTCAACTGAGCTGACTATGTGTTGGACATGGGAATATTTTTCGATTGACATCGAATCAGTCACTTTGACAGTGCCTGTCTTTGCGATGCGACCCACATCATTGCGAGCTAGGTCAATCAACATGACATGTTCGGCAATTTCTTTTGGATCGGCAAGTAATTCTGTAGCAAGACGCTCATCTTCTTCGGGTGTTGCGCCACGAGGGCGTGTGCCCGCTAGAGGGCGAATTGTCACAATCTTCTGACTCTCGCGCTGCTCTTGACGAACCAAGATCTCTGGTGATGAGCCCACTACCTGCAAATCACCAAAGTCATAGAAGTACATATACGGCGATGGATTCAGGGAGCGAAGTGCTCGGTAGAGGGCGAGCGGTGAATCTGTGAATGGCTTGCTAATGCGCTGGCCAATCACTACCTGCATGCAATCGCCAGCCAAAATATATTCTTTGGTTTTGAGAACAGCATTTTCAAAATCAGCTGCCTTGAACTTACGGATCAACTCTGTTTTGGTGCTCGGCAATGAAGCAGGCATGCTTACAGGTTTGCTTAAGCAAGCAAGCAATTCTTTTAATCGAGCTTGAGCCTTTTCAAAGCTATCTGTGTCGCTGGTGTCTGCGTAGACAATTAAATAAATACGACCTGCAACGTTATCAATCACTGCCAACTCTTCAGTCAACATTAATTGGATATCTGGCACACCCAATTCATCTGGCAACTTGTGTTTTGCTAAGCGAGATTCAATATAGCGAACTGTGTCATAACCAAAGTAGCCTGCAAGCCCGCCACAGAAGCGTGGGAGCCCAGGTTGAACCGCCACCTTGAAGCGCTTGAAATAAGCATCAACAAAGTCGAGTGGATTGTCGTGATTGGTTTCAATGACTTTGTCATTGAATAAAACTTCAGTCAGTGGTGCCGTTGGTGTGCCAACCGTTCTTAAAACAGTTTTAGCGGGCAGGCCAATGAAAGAGAAGCGACCAAAGCGCTCGCCACCTAAAACAGACTCAAGTAGGTAAGTATTCTTTTGTCCAAATGCTTGAGTGAGTTTGACGTATAGTGAGAGCGGAGTCTCTAGGTCAGCTAAAACTTCTTTGACCAATGGAATGCGATTGAAACCCTGTTTTGCTAGGGCTAAAAATTCTTCGTGCTGCATTACGATTTTCCTGACATCGCTAGTTCTGCGCGCATCGCTTTAATTACGTCAGCATAATTTTCTTTGCCAAAGATTGCGGAGCCAGCAACAAAAGTATCTGCACCAGCCTTAGCTACTTCTGCAATGTTATCGACTTTAATGCCGCCATCTACCTCTAAGCGAATGTGTCGACCAGTCTCTTCTTGATAGCGATCTAGTCGTGCACGAACTTGAGCAATCTTATTCAGAGTACTTGGAATAAATGACTGCCCACCAAAGCCTGGATTCACAGACATTAGCAAAACGAGATCGAGTAGTTCTAGGGTGTGATCTAAGTGATGCAGTGGTGTTGCAGGATTTAACACTAGCCCTGCCTGGCATCCTTGGTCACGAATTAAATTAATAGTGCGATCCACATGAGGGCTCGCCTCTGGGTGAAAGCTAATGAGGTTTGCCCCAGCTTTTGCAAAATCAGGAATGAGGCGGTCGACAGGTTCAACCATTAAGTGAACGTCGATCATGGCTGGTTTGCCATTTTTTGTGGCGTGTGGACGAATTGCCTCGCAAACCAAAGGTCCAATAGTGAGGTTTGGAACGTAATGGTTGTCCATCACATCAAAGTGAATCCAGTCTGCTCCAGCCAAGAGAACATCTTGTACTTCTTTGCCCAGGCAAGCAAAGTCAGCCGACAAAATGGAGGGTGCGATGACAAACTGGCTATTTGAAGGTGATTTCTGGCTATCCATCCCTAGATTCTAGCTTGCAGTTGGCCTTAGGATGGAGCAGAATTCGAGCATGAATCCTCGCGAAATCAGCATTACGGTCAAAACCCAGTATTTGCCCGACCAGTCTGACCCCGATAACCGCCAGTTTGCGTTCGCGTATACCGTTACTATTCGCAATACCGGTACGGCAAGTATTCAGCTCATTGCCCGCCATTGGTTCATTACTGATGGGGATAATGATGTTCAGGAGGTGCGTGGCCTGGGGGTTGTAGGGCAACAGCCACTTCTGCGGGCGGGTGAGCAGTTTGAATACACCAGCTGGGCAACTTTACCGACCCCGGCCGGCACGATGCGCGGAGAGTACTTCTGTGTGACCGAGGAGGCTCAGTTTTTCCAGGCCCCCATCCCCGAATTTGCCCTAGTGATGCCGAGAACCTTGCACTAGGCTCTCAAAAAACACTATTTTTTGCCCTTACCTGTCCAAAGGACAATAAAGAGCAGGAGAGCTAGAGCAATGCCCCCCTCCACAGCAAACAAGATCATGGGGTATTCATCGAGTAAATTGGCAATCATGATTTCTATATCCAGATTAATTAGTCGCAACACTACTTCACGCATTCTTATTTGCAGTGTATTCGTTATCAGCATCGTCAGCTTATTGACTGCTTGCTCTATACCTTCGACTCGTGGATCTGGTTATCGCTCCAGTGGAAACGCCCCATCTCCTTACAACTCTCCGATCGCTAGCTTTCAATCTGCTTCGTGGCAAGACTTGCCTGGTTGGCAAGGGGATGATTTAACGCAGGCTTGGCCGGCTTGGCTCAAGAGTTGTGATGGCTTGCGTAAGCGCGGTAGTGAGATTAATTGGCGCCAGGTTTGCGCCCAAGCTAATAATGTTTCAGGGCGAGATGGACGTGCTATTCGCCAATATTTCGAGGGGAATTTTCAAGTATACGAAGTGCGTAATAACGCCACTGGCAAAGATTCTGGATTGATAACGGGTTATTACGAGCCCGTTATGAATGGCTCGCAGACTCGAACTGCTACTTATACCGTTCCCTTATACGGTCTTCCAAAGGCTTGGAGAGGTTCTAAGCCAAATCCTGCACCAGCGCGTGCAGAGCTGATGAGTTCTGGAGTGCTGAAGGGTTCTGAAATAGCCTGGGTACAGGATCCTGTCGCCGCTGCATTTATGCAAATCCAAGGCTCCGGAAAAATTCGTTTAGAAGATGGGCGCGTATTGCGACTTGGTTATGCCGGTACCAATGACCAGCCCTTTAAGTCTTTTGCGCAGTGGTTGCTAGACCGTAAAGAAATTAATCGCAGTCAGGCTACTATGCAGGGCATTAGTGCGTGGGCTAAACGTAATCCAGGCCAAGTAGAGGAGATGCTCAATGCCAATCCTCGCTTTGTATTCTTTAAAGAGTTGCAAGGTAATGTTAGTGCTGATCTGGGTCCTAATGGCGCATTGGGTGTGCCTTTAACAGCAGAGCGCAGCATTGCTATTGATTTGAAAGCGATGCCTTTGGGCGCCCCGGTATTTTTGAGTACGACTAGACCTTTGAGTAGTCAAACCTTACAAAAATTAGTGATGGCGCAAGATACAGGTAAAGCCATTGTAGGCGGGGTGCGAGCAGATTACTATTGGGGATCAGGGGATGCTGCAGGTGAATTAGCTGGACGTATGAAGCAAGATGGCAAGATGTGGTTATTGTTGCCGCGCTAAACAAATCATTTTTGAAAGAGATCGATGACTTACAACACCATATTGACTGAAGTGGATGGCAAGGTTGCCATCATTACCCTCAATCGCCCGCAAGTATTAAATGCTTTGAACGATGAGTTAATGGATGAATTAGGTGCAGCGCTATTGAGTTTTGATGCGGATGACAATATTGGCTGCATCATTGTGACTGGTAGTGAAAAGGCATTTGCTGCTGGTGCGGATATTGCGACGATGGCGAAATATGGATTTGCCGACGTCTATCGCGGTGACTTTATCTCTCGTAATTGGGAAGAGATTAGAAAAGTACGTAAGCCAGTGATTGCAGCGGTATCTGGCTATGCCCTTGGAGGCGGATGTGAGTTGGCCATGATGTGCGACACCATCATGGCTGCTGAGAGCGCTAAGTTTGCACAACCAGAAGTGAAGTTGGGAATTATTCCTGGCGCAGGTGGCACACAACGTTTGCCACGCGCTGTTTCAAAAGCAAAAGCAATGGACTTAGCATTGACGGGTCGCATGATGGACGCTACTGAGGCTGAGCGCTCCGGCCTAGTTGCTCGCATTTTTCCTCAAGCGGATTTCCTAAAAGAAGTCAAAGCAATTGCCAAGACGATTGCGGACATGCCATTACTGACTGCAATGATGGTGAAAGAAGCAATTAATACTGCTTATGAAACTACGCTCTCAGAAGGCATTCATTTTGAACGTCGTTTATTCCACTCTTGCTTTGCAACAAACGATCAAAAAGAAGGTATGGCAGCTTTTATAGAAAAGCGTCCAGCAAAATTTACGAACTCGTAAAAAAATATACTGCTAGGCTGAATTATTTTTCTAAGTAGCGTTGAGCTAGCTTGACCCAGTAGCTGACGCCCACTGGAATCAGTGCGTCATTGAAGTCATAAGAAGGGTTGTGAAGATGGCATGGGCCCATACCGTGACCTACTGCTCGGTGATCACCATCACCATTGCCTAGGAATACATAGCAACCTGGTTTCTCCAGCAGCATAAATGCAAAGTCCTCTGCGCCCATCGTGGGGTCGATTGAGGTATTGACGTTTTGTGCACCAACTAATTCGCTCATCACTTCACTGGCAAATTCAACTTCCTTATCATGGTTAATGAGCGGAGGGTAGTTTCGAGCAAAACTGATTTCTGCTTGGCAGTCAAATGCACTTGCTACGTTATGAGAAATTTCTCGTAAACGTTGCTCAATTAAATCTAGCACTTCGATGGTGAATGTGCGAACGGTTCCGCCGATAAATGCACTATCCGGAATGACGTTGCTCGTCTCGCCCGCATGAAACTGCGTAACTGATAACACCGCTGCATCCACAGGACGTTTATTGCGTGTAATGATGCTTTGTAATGCTTGTACAACTTGAGCGCCTGCAAGTACTGGATCAGCACTGTTATGCGGCAAGGCAGCGTGACCACCTTTGCCGCGAACGATGATTTCAAAAGAGTTGCTGGAAGCCATCATGGGGCCAGAGGTCACGCCAAAATGCCCTTCAGCAAGCCCTGGCCAGTTGTGTAGACCAAAAACAGCATCACAAGGAAATTGCTTGAAGAGCCCATCGTTAATCATTTCTTGCGCACCAGCACCACCTTCTTCTGCTGGCTGAAAAATGAAAATGACTGTGCCTTTGAATTCGCGATGATTGGACAGATATTGAGCAGCACCTAAGAGCATTGCTGTATGACCATCATGCCCACAGGCATGCATCTTGCCGGGATTCTTTGAAGTGTGTTCAAAGGTGTTGTGTTCTTGTAATGGCAGTGCATCCATGTCGGCACGCAAACCAATCATCTTGCCTTGACCTAAGTCACCATCAAGCTTGCCAACCACCCCCGTTTTGCCAAGGCCACGATAAACCGTGATTCCCCAACTCGAAAGTGCTTCAGCTACAAGATCAGATGTGCGGTTTTCTTCAAAGCGTAATTCTGGATGCGCATGAATATTGCGACGAATTTCTTGGATAGCTGATGCGGAATCGATGATTTCTGGAAGTAATCGCATAGCTTCATCTTATCTGAATTTACTCGGGAAGTTTTATATGCTCCGCAGCAAATCGTAATGACTCTATGGAGTAGGGGGCATTTTCCGGTTTCTGAAGCTGCTGAAGAAGGGTGGGAATAACACCTAAAAATGGTGCAAAAATCCGGTCTTTTAGCGTTTGAATATTTTCTTCCAGAAGAGGCATCTCCTCTGAAAGCGTATTCGCTACCCAGCCGGCAATTGTTAACTGACGAGACTGAATTGCTTCACAAGTCAGTAGGGCGTGATTAATGCAGCCTAAACGCATACCTACAACGAGGATGACAGGTAAATCCATTGCTTGAGCGAGATCCCCCAAATCTTCCTGTTCATTTAAGGGAACTAAAAATCCACCCGCTCCCTCAACAACAACCGCCTCAAATTTTTGATTTAGTGAATGCAGGTCACCCAAGATAATGGTGGAATCTAGGTAGATATCATTTGCTTTGGCAACAAGATGGGGCGCTGCCGCTTGATCGAGAATGTAAGGAGAAAGGCTTTGTTCTTGAGCATTTAATCCTGAAGCAATACGTAAAGTCTCTAAGTCCTCGTTGAATTTTTGACCGCTAGCATTCACATAAGTTCCGGCAACGACAGGTTTAAAGCCGACTGCGCTGATACCTGTTTCTCTCAGTTTCAGAATGAGTGCGCCGGCAACTAAAGTTTTGCCAATCTCAGTATCGGTGCCCGTTATAAAAAAGCCAGTAGAGGCATTGATCGTCATGAATTACTCTCTACGTTTTTCTCAATAGACTTCAATGTCTTAATCAGCTCACGTAAGTCATCAGCGCTGTGGTTTGCGGAAAAGGTAATACGCAATCGAGAGCTACCAACTGGGACGGTGGGTGGACGGATTGCAGGGATCCAATAACCTGCTTCATCTAAGAGTTTGGCTGCCGCTAATGCGTTGGCATTACTTCCTAAAATCACTGGCTGAATAGGGGTAGAAGAAGGAGTTTTTTCCCATCGTGAGAAGGTCATTTCCTCATTCCAAATCTGAATCAACTTATTGAGTTGTTTACGACGCGCAATGCCTTCATCACCTTCGATCAATTCAAGGCTGCTGAGTAAAGTGTGAGCAATTGCCGGTGGTGTAGCCGTGCTGTAGATATAAGGGCGTCCCTTTTGGATGAGCCACTCAATAAACGGTTCAGCTGCACAAATAAAAGCACCACTCACACCGGCTGCTTTGCCAAGTGTGCCGACATAAATAATCCGTTCTGAATGCACGCCCGCTTGCTCCAAAATACCATGGCCTTGTTCGCCGAGCACGCCAAATCCATGAGCATCATCGATCATTAAGAGTGCATCGTATTGTTCGGCAATATGCAGTAGTTTTTCTACGGGTGCAATATCCCCATCCATACTGAAGACACCATCGACCACAATCAATTTGAGTGGGTGGACATCTTGCTTTAAAGATTCCTCTAGCGAATCGAGATTTTGGTGGTCAAACAAAGTGACCTGAGCTTTGGTTTGTGCGCTAGCCAAACGAACACCATCGATCAAGGAAGCATGATTGAGTTTCGCTGAGTAAATGCTGGCCTGACCCTGCTCAGCAAGCCTAGAAATTCCAGTAATGGCGTTGATGTTTGCAAGATATCCGGTACTGAAGAAGAGCGCTCTCGCATTAGGGATATGTTTACTTTCACAGGCGGTTAATTTTTTTTCAAGCAACTCGTGTGCAATGCTATGGCCGCTAATTAAATGCGATGCGCCGCTACCAACCCCGTATAGTTTTGCGCCTTCTGCAAGTGCAGAAACCAATTCAGGATGATTTGCTAGTCCCAAATAGTCATTGCTACAAAATGCTTTCAGTTCTCGCTGACCAACGCGAGCTCTCGTGTCACAGGGTGACTCGGTTGTGCGCAGTTTGCGTCTCAGCAATTGCTTATCTAAGTCAGCAATCTGGTGATCTGCCATATTGCGAGCTGTAAATAGTTTACTCATGCTAGCACCTGGTTTAGAGCGCGTTGCACAGAAGCACCCATTTGCATCGCCTCCTCGGTAGTGAGGATGTACGGCGGCATGACATAAATCGTATTACCAATCGGTCTAATGAGGATGCCTTGCGCCATGCTGGCTGAAAACATCTCTCGTGAAAACGCAGTTGAATTTTTTAGGGAGTCGGATTTGATATCAAAGGCTAAGATCATTCCCTGCTGGCGCCAATGTTCAATACGAGGATCAACTTTTGCCCAGGCAAATGCTTTGGCAAGATCTTTACTACGCTCAAGATTTTTTTCAAGAACAGAATCAGTTTCAAAAATCTCTAGACACGCAAGTGCTGCAGCGCATGCCAATGGATTGCCTGTGTAGGAGTGTGAGTGCAAGAAACCCTGTTGCATTTGATCACCATAGAACGCACGATAAATCTTATCAGTCGTCATGGAAAGTGATAGTGGAAGATAGCCCCCACTGATACCTTTTGACAGCGTTAAGAAGTCTGGCCAAATTCCTGCGTGCTCACAAGCAAAAAACTTTCCAGATCGACCGCAACCTACCGCGATCTCATCGGCGATCAGATGAATGTTGTAACGATCACAGAGTGATCGCACTAAGCGTAAATATTCTGGAGAGTGCATCGCCATCTGCCCGGCACACTGAATGAGTGGCTCCACAATGATGGCGGCAATATTCTGATGCTCTACTTCTAGTAACTCTTCTAATTTTTTGGCAGCTGACCAAGCGACATCCTCAGCACTTTCACCAAGCTTTGCTTTGCGCGCATCTGGTGATGGAGCAGTGAAAACATCTTGTAAAAGTGAGCCGTATGCTTCGCGAAAGATTGCAACATCTGTTACCGCAAGGGCGCCTAAAGTTTCTCCATGGTAACCATTCTCAAGGCAGACAAATTTTTTCTTTTGAGGCTGATTATTCAGTCGCCAGTAGTGATGACTCATCTTTAAGGCGATCTCTACTGCTGAGGCGCCATCAGATGCAAAAAATACATGACCCAAGTGACCTTGAGTTAAAGCAGACAATTTCTCGGAAAGAGCAACTACAGGCGGATGGGTGAAGCCGGCGAGCATGACATGCTCAATTTTCTCCAGTTGACTCGTAATGGCTTGGTTAATACGTGGATTGGAGTGCCCAAACAGATTGGTCCACCATGAGCTAATGCAATCGAGTAATGCATTTCCCTGATCATCAAAGAGCCAAGCGCCCTTACCCTTAGTAATGGCAATTAATGGCAATGATTCGTGATGTTTCATCTGAGTGCAGGGATGCCATACGGCATCTAGGCTGCGCTCAACCAGAGAGCTTTGAATGGGATCAGAAATAAGCTTCATGTTTGGTATTTGACCACTAGTTTTTCCTAATTTAGGCCTGTATCTGTTATGTTTATGCCTTGAATTGATCTATTTTCTGGAATTCGACCATGCAGGCCACCCAAACTACTGAAAAACCCCTTACCCAAGTCAAGTCTCAAAAGGATTTGCATAAGGAGGTCGATGCTTCGGGTGCTTGGTCAGTGGCCCAGATTGAGGCTTTATTTGCCCTACCTTTTAGTGAGTTAATGTTCAGGGCACAAGAAACCCATCGTGCTAACTTCCCTGATGGTGATGTGGAATTAGCTACTCTCTTGTCAATCAAGACTGGTGGCTGCCCTGAGGATTGTGGCTATTGCCCACAGGCAGCTCGTTATGACACCGACGTCAAAGCCAATAAGTTGATGGATCTGGATGAGGTTTTGGATGCCGCTAAGGCTGCTAAAGCTGCTGGATCGAATCGTTTCTGTATGGGCGCTGCTTGGCGAGAGCCTAAAGACCGTGATATTGAAAAAGTCACCGCCATGATTAAGGGTGTCAAAGCCTTGGGCTTAGAAACCTGCGCGACACTGGGGATGTTGGAAGCCAATCAGGCTCAAGCCCTTCAGGAGGCAGGTCTAGACTTCTACAACCACAATTTGGATACCAGCGAGGACTTCTATCGCTCAGTCATTTCTACCCGTGGGTACCAAGACCGTTTAGATACGATTTCTAATGTACGTGCTGCAGGCATGTCAGTGTGCTGCGGCGGCATTGTGGGCATGGGTGAATCTCGTGAACAGCGTGCAGCTTTCTTGGCACGCTTGGCCAATTTAAGCCCATATCCAGAATCAGTTCCGATCAATCATCTGGTTCCTGTAGCAGGAACCCCGTTAGCAGATCAAAAGCCTTTGGATCCATTGGAGTTTGTGAGAACCATTGCGGTGGCCCGTATCACTATGCCGCGTGCACGCGTGCGTTTGTCAGCCGGTCGCCAAGAGCTCGGCAGGGCAGTTCAGGCCATGTGCTTCCAAGCTGGTGCGAATTCTATTTTCTATGGTGAGCAACTACTTACTACCGGTAATCCCGAGGCAGAGCAAGACCGTGAACTGTTGGCCGAGCTAGGTTTAAAGACCAAGCAAAGCTGTAAAGCAGAGGTTCTGGTCTAGCTTTAAATCCCTCTCATGACCCTAATTGATCGCTTCATTATTGAGTTTGATACAGCCTTACGCTCGGTAGTGGGGGGCGCCCATGCCCATCGTCTAACCCCGGGTTCAGATAAGCAATCTACCGCTTTATTGGACACAAAAGATCGGGAGCATGCCGCTGGATTGATGCGTGTAAATCATGTGGGTGAGGTTTGCGCCCAAGCCCTGTATCAATCTCAAAAATTAGTAGCTCGCAACCCTGAAATTCGACAGATGCTGGATCATTCTGGCCAAGAGGAAATGGATCATTTAGCTTGGTGCGAAACGCGTCTTCAAGAGTTGGGTTCGCACACGAGTTATCTCAATCCAATTTGGTATGCAGGATCCTTTGCAATCGGCTTGGCTGCTGGCTTAGCAGGTGATAAGTGGAGTTTGGGATTTGTTGCTGAAACCGAAAAGCAGGTTGAAAATCATCTGGAGAGTCACCTCCAAAAATTACCCGCAGAAGATGAGCGTTCTCGTGCCATAGTTGATCAAATGCGTATTGATGAAATTGAGCATGGACAGGCTGCAATTTCAGCGGGTGGAGCAGTCTTGCCGGAGCCGATTCAGAAGCTAATGCAGGCGATGTCCAAAGTTATGACAAGCACTGCTTACAAAATCTAATCATAAATTAATCATTTCGCATATTTTTATTAAGAACACTGTTTATTAATACAGTATATTTATCTATTATTAGCTTAAATAGCTAAGACCTATTCTTAAGTATATTTTCCAAGCCCTTGTTTCAAGTAGTAATTTTATAAGCACCATTTTATTAACACATAACGCTAAGTGTTTGTAATCACTAGGAAATTTCCTAAAAAATTACCCAAAAACACTTGACCCTCTTATTGCGATCCTCTAAAGTGGGAGGAAGTGTGAAAAAGTGGGGTAAATGGTGTTTCAGGGTGCTTCAGCTCTCAATTTAGATGCAAAAGGTCGCATGTCTGTGCCGGCAAAGCATCGTGACGCCTTGTTAGTTCAAGGTGAGGGTCGTATCACGCTCACAAAACACCCGGATGGATGTCTATTGTTATTCCCCCGTCCCGAGTGGGATACTTTCCGTTCACGTGTCGCGCAATTACCCATGGATGCCCATTGGTGGCGTCGAATCTTCCTTGGCAATGCTGCAGAAGTTGATTTGGACAGCGCTGGAAGAATTCTGGTGAGCCCAGAGCTGCGATCAGCTGCTGGTATTGAAAAGGAAGTGATGCTACTCGGCATGGGTAGTCATCTAGAGTTGTGGGACGCCGCTACTTACGCTACAAAAGAACAGGCTGCCATTGCACAAGGTATGCCTGAAGCCCTGAAGCAATTTAATTTTTGATGACAGGGTGCCATGAACATAACTCATCGCCCAGTATTACTGGCCGAGGCGGTGACGGCGCTGATCAGTGGTCCACGCATCAACTCTCCCGAGGCTTCACAAAACCTGCTCCTGATCGATGGAACATTTGGGCGCGGTGGTCACACGCAAGCGCTACTCTCGCAATTGCCTCAAGGCGCGCGAATGATTTCTTTCGACAAAGATTTAGATGCGATCGCGGTCGCGGAAAAAATCAACGACTCTCGCTTGAGAATTGTGCACGACAGTTTTGCGCAGATGGATCAATACGCGGAGTCAGAATCTGTCGACGGTATTTTGTTAGACCTGGGTATCAGCTCTCCACAGGTGGACGAAGCGCATCGCGGCTTTTCCTTTCGCAAGGATGGTCCACTCGATATGCGCATGAATACGGATCAAGGTTTGACGGCAGCGGAATGGTTGGAGCAAGCATCACAAGAGGACATCACGCGCGTGATTAAGACTTATGGTGAGGAACGTTTTGCATTTCAGATCGCTAAAGCTATTGTGGCAAAGCGAGAAGAAGGCTTGCCCCCAAAAACAACCTTGCAATTAGCAAGCTTAGTAGCCAGCGTAGTTCGTACAAGAGAAGTAGGTCAAGATCCAGCCACTCGAACTTTTCAAGCGCTCCGTATTTTTATTAACCGTGAATTAGAAGATCTAGAGCTTGGATTAAAAGCGGCGTTAAGTTTGTTGAAGCCTGGCGCACGTTTGGCAGTGATTAGTTTTCATTCGCTCGAAGATCGTATCGTGAAGCAATTTCTGCAGTCTCATGCAAAGATTGAAGTACCTCGCGGGTTACCTGTCCGCGATCGAGATTTGCCACAAAGCGCCTTAGAGATTATTGGGCGCGTTAAACCTAGTGATGAGGAGATTCGAGAGAACCCTCGTGCTCGTTCGGCCATCATGCGTGTTGCTGAAAAGCGCATAGGAGCATTCGCTTGAATCGAGCCACGCTAACATTACTCGTTTTATTGTTAGTCTGCGCCCTATCGCTGGTCGCAGCCCAGCAGCGTGCGCGTAAATTATTTATCGCTTTAGACCGTGCGCAAATTGAAGAGCGTAAGCTAAATCAAGACTGGCTACGTCTAGAGTACGAGCAGCGGAACTTATCGAAGTCTGCGCGGATACGAGATGTTGCTCGTAATCAGTTGCGGATGGTTCCTATATCTCCAGAGCGTACTTTGTATCTGAAGGAGACTAGATGAGGACGGTAGGCTTCTCTACTACGCCGAATTTAGTGTTGCGTCTGCCTATGTGGCGGTCGCGCCTCATGCTGTTCATACTTTTTTTTGTGTTCATGCTGCTGCTGATTCGTGCGTTCTGGATTCAGGGCCCAGGGAATGCATTCTATGAAGCGAAGGGTGTGCGCGGTACACAACGTGAGTTGGAGCTACCTGCTTCCCGCGGAAAAATATTGGATCGCAATGGTCAAGTGATTGCTACGAGCTTAGAGGCAAAATCAGTGATCGCCTATAACGACACTGTACCGGATGACTTGGCTGCAGATAAAGTGCAAAAGTTAGCAAGACTATTGCAGATCAGCGAATCAGATTTACGTAAAAAGTTAAAAGAAGATCGTAAGCAAATTTTCTTAAAGCGCCAAGTAGATCCAGAAGTGGCGCAAAAAATTAGGCAATTAGAAATCCCAGGCATTGGCTTAAATAATGAGTACCGTCGCTTTTATCCAGAGGGTGAGGCGATGGCGCACGTAGTTGGCTTTACTAATGTGGAAGATCGTGGCCAAGAGGGTATGGAACTCTCGAGAGAAAAAGATTTGGCTGGACATGCAGGCGCACGTCGAGTAGTTGTAGATCGTCTCGGTCGTGTTGTCGAAGAGGTTACGATTTTGCAGTTACCTCAAAACGGTAAGGATTTGCAACTCTCGATTGATAGCAAGATTCAGTTTTTGGCTTATAACGCTGTCAAGAGTGCGGTCGAGCAGCATCGTGCAAGTGCTGGTGGTGCAGTAGTGTTAGATACCCAAACTGGGGAGATCTTGGCATTAGCGAATTATCCAAGCTATAACCCCAACGATCGCAAGAGATTAACTGGTGAGCAACTGCGCAATCGTGTTTTAACTGACACGTTTGAGCCTGGTTCAACAATTAAGCCATTGACTGTGGCAATTGCTTTGGAAAAAGGCGCCATTTCTCCGAATACCAATATGGTGATTGGTGCAAAATATTTGGTTGGTCCCAAGCCGATTACGGATACCCATCCTTATGGAAATTTGACGGTATCTCAAATCATTCAAAAATCAAGCAATATTGGTACGGCTAAAATTGCGATGAATGATTTAACTGCTGAAGAGATGTGGAATTTTTATACATCTGTTGGTTTGGGTCAGGCTCCAAAAATTGGCTTTCCGGGTGCAGTAGCCGGTACGGTACACCCCTATAAAAAATGGATGCCTACCGATCAGGCTCGAATTGCATTTGGTTATGGTATTTCAGGTTCACTCTTTCAGGTGGCTCGCGCCTACACCATCTTTGCTCGTGACGGCGAATTAGTCCCACTCACGATTGAGCGCAGCCCAGGGTTCAAATCTGGTACTCATATTATTTCCGCTAAGACAGCGCTCGAGATGCGCAGCATGCTGGAGTCAGTTACAGAGCCTGGGGGCACTGCCATTAAAGCCCAGGCCGAAGGTTATCGGGTTGGTGGAAAAACAGGTACAGCTCATAAATTAGTGGGTAAGGGCTACGGTAATAAATACCGCGCTTACTTTGCTGGTCTGGCACCAATTAGTGCGCCACGCATTGTGGTTGCCGTGATGATTGATGAGCCAACTGGTGGTAGTCACTATGGCGGTGATGTTGCCGCACCAGTATTTTCTACTATTGTGAGTGAGACTTTGCGCACGCTCAATGTAGCTCCTGATAGCAATATGAATCAGGCAATGCTGCTGGATAAAAATAATGTAGATACTCAAAGTGCTGCAGTCAAAACAAATGCAATGGTTTTAAAGAGATGATGACAATGGTCAATATTGAACCCCATCTCTTGATCTCGCATTTACGCGATCTCACATCTATGCATGCGAAAGTCACTGCAGATAGTCGTCAAGTTGAATCTGGCGATATCTTCTTTGCATATCCTGTTGGTCATGGGAATGCTTTGCGGGATGGTCGTGATTACATTGCTGCTGCCTTGGCCAATGGCGCTGCGGCAGTTGTATTTGACCCCGTAGATGGTGTTGCTAATGAATGCCTAGATCGCTCAGAATGTTTTGCTATTGATAATTTATCCAGCTTGGCCGGAGAGCTGTGTGCAGAGTGGTACGGTTACCCCAGTAAGCAGCTGAATGTTATCGGCGTTACCGGCACCAATGGAAAAACTAGTGTTACCCAGTGGGTCGCACAAGCTTTGGATGAGTCAAGTCATCGAACAGCAGTATTAGGTACCTTAGGCACCGGATTTCCGGGAGCATTAGTTCAGACTGGTTACACCACGCCTGATGCTCCGAGATTACAAACTGAATTAAAAGAATTGCTTGATGCAGGTGCGCAGCAGGTGGCGATAGAGATTTCTTCTCATGCACTCGATCAGGGTCGGGTTGCTGGTTTGGATGTACGTGCTGCCGTATTTACTAATTTGACTCAAGATCACTTGGATTATCACGGCACGATGGGCGAGTACGCTGAGGCCAAGGCAAAGCTGTTCCAACTGTCCCAGCTTGAAAATGCCATTATTAATTTTGATGATCCTTTTGGTCGAGAATTAGCAATCAAGCTTCTCGCTGCAGATGGACCAAGGGTGTGGGGTTATGCATTAAGCAGTAATGCATTTTCTGGATTTGAAAAATTTGGCGATCGTCTGAAACGGAACTACGCAAAAAATACGGTATTTACAACTACGGGTTATGAATCTGAATTTAGCTGTGATATCTCCAGCTCGAACACTGTTCAGCTTGCAGTATTGGGTGAATTCAATCTCAGTAATTGTCTTGCGGTTTGGACAGTTCTATTGGCTCAAGGCTTGAATCCAACCGAGGCCTCAAAGCGTATGTGCAAATTAAGTTCTGTTCCAGGCCGAATGGAATTGATTCGTGTGCACAAAACTCAAAGAACTGAGGGCCCCTTGGTAGTTGTGGATTATGCACATACACCAGATGCTCTCACTAAAGTATTGAATGCCTTGCGCCCTATTGCAAATCAACGCGATGGAAAAGTTTGGTGTGTCTTTGGTTGTGGTGGTGATCGAGATTTAGGTAAGCGTTCGCAAATGGGTAAGATTGCTCAGGAGTTTGCTGATCACATTGTGATTACAAGTGATAACCCAAGATCTGAAGATCCAGAATCCATTATTGCCATGATTCAATCTGGCATGACTGGCAACTTGGCAAATGTGCAAGTACTGCCTGATAGAGCTGCTGCCATCATGGCTGCAGTTCGGCATGCTGATATAAAAGATATTGTTTTGGTTGCAGGCAAGGGGCATGAGTCCACTCAAGAAATCAATGGCAAGAAATTTGATTTTTCTGATCAAGAGCATATTCGTTTAGCAGCAGGGGGTGGTTTATGACTACTTTGGTTGCTACCCCAATGACCACGCTTGCTCAGGTACATGCTATGTTGCCAGGCAGTCAGTTGATTCATGCTAATGGCCAGTCTGCATCATCGATCTCTATTGATCATGTGGGTAGTGATAGTCGCCAGGTTCGGCCTGGTGAATTATTTATTGCCTTGTCGGGCGAACGTTTTGATGCACATCATTTCTTGGGGGATGTGGCCACAGCAGGAGCAAGTGGGGCGCTCATTAGTGATAAAGCAGCATGCCCAGAAAATTTAGCGGCAGTTTGTGTCAAGGATGTTAAACAATCTTTGGGTGAGCTAGCAAAGGCATGGCGTGCACAGTTCTCTATTCCGGTGGCTTTAGTAACAGGATCCAATGGTAAGACCACTGTAAAAGAAATGATTGCCTCCATCTTTAAAGCTGCTGTTGGTGAGAAATGCACTCTAGTTACTAAAGGTAATTTCAATAACGATATTGGACTGCCTTTAACTTTGTTACGCATGCGTTCGACTGATCGTTTGGCAGTAATTGAGTTAGGCATGAACCATCCCGGCGAAACAGCAGAGTTAGCTGTCATTGCTCAAGCCAATATTGGGCTGATTAATAATGCTCAGCGCGAGCATCAAGAATTTATGGCAACCGTAGAAGCTGTTGCACAAGAACATGCAACTGCCTTGCGCTCACTTCCTGCGGACGGAGTCGCAGTATTTCCGGCTGATTCTGAATTTTCTAAAGTTTGGTATCAAGCTGCCGCAGGACGTAAGGTGATTGATTTTGCTTTGTCTACAGATTCTGCTTCAACTAAAGCCTCTGTAGTTGGTAAGTTATTGGCCAGCGGGCGAATTGAGATTTCAACTGATCTTGGCAAGTTTGAGGTTCAACTGAATACATTAGGAAGCCACAATGTTCGCAATGCATTAGCGGCAAGCGCAGTCGCATTGGGTGCTGGCTTAAGTTTGGAGCAGATAAAAGCTGGTCTGGAATCTTTTGTTCCAGTAAATGGACGCATGCAGTCAAAGCCTTTAAGTGTTGGGCGCACTTTGATCGATGATAGTTACAACGCCAACCCGGATTCGGTTAGAGCTGCTATTGATGCACTCAAACAGTCTGGAAATATTTCTTGGTTAGTGCTGGGCGATATGGGTGAGGTAGGTGATCAAGGTCCTGCGTTTCATGAAGAAGTCGGCGCCTATGCTGCTGAGCAGGGCATTAGTAAGTTATTCGCCTTAGGAGAACAGTGCAAATTTACTGTTCAGGGATTTAACGAATCAGAGAAGGCCTTGGCTACAAGCAGGGCCACTCACTTCACAACCTTGGATCGCTTGCTCGAAGAGCTCAATTTGGCACTAGCAGACCACGAATCGAGCAAGCAAATGCATTTAGATATTTTGGTTAAGGGATCGCGTTTTATGCGTATGGAGCGGGTAGTGCAGGCCTTATTAGAGGGGGCTAAAACATGCTCTTAATATTGGCGCAATGGTTGCAGGATGATTTTGGATTTTTCCGAGTCTTTAACTACATCACCTTTAGGGCGGTGATGGCAACGGTGACAGCTTTGCTAATTGGGTTGGCAGCTGGCCCGTGGGTCATTCGGAAGTTGACTGCATTAAAGATGGGTCAAGCAGTTCGTACAGATGGTCCACAAACCCATTTAGTGAAATCAGGCACACCAACCATGGGTGGTGTATTGATTCTTTTGGGTATTTTTATTTCCTGCATGCTGTGGGCTGATCTGAGCAATCGCTTTATATGGATTGTGATGATTGTGACTTTCGGATTTGGCTTGGTAGGCTGGGTTGACGATTACCGTAAGGTTGCACGTAAAGATCCTAAGGGAATGGCTTCAAGAGAAAAATTCTTTTGGCAGACTTTGATCGGATTATTCGCCGCTATTTATTTAGCCTTCTCTGTATCGGAAGTGAATAATTTCAAAGTGTTACAACTATTCTTCGATTGGCTTAAAAGTGGATTTGCTTTAGATCTGCCAGCTAAATCGAACTTACTGATTCCCTTTATGAAAGAAGTGAGCTATCCCTTGGGTGTGATGGGATTCATCATTTTGAGTTACTTAGTAATTGTTGGCAGTAGTAACGCTGTGAACTTAACTGATGGTCTTGATGGCCTAGTTATCATGCCGGTGATATTAGTTGGTGCCGCTCTAGGCGCTTTTGCTTATGTAATGGGTAATGCAATTTACGCAAAGTATTTGTTATTCCCCTATATTCCTGGTGCAGGTGAGCTCATGATCTTCTGTGGTGCCATGGGTGGTGCGGGGTTAGCATTCCTTTGGTACAACACACATCCTGCTCAAGTATTTATGGGTGATGTTGGCGCACTTGCTTTGGGTGGCGCACTTGGAACTATTGCCGTTATTGTTCGCCAAGAAATCGTGCTCTTTGTTATGGGCGGAATCTTTGTGGCAGAAACACTGTCAGTAATGCTGCAAGTGTTTTGGTTCAAATTTACCAAGAAGCGTTTTGGCGAAGGCCGTCGCATTTTTAGGATGGCCCCACTGCATCACCATTTTGAATTGGGTGGCTGGCGCGAAACACAAGTGGTAGTTCGCTTCTGGATCATCACTATTTTATTAGTCCTCATTGGCCTCTCCAGCCTGAAATTAAGGTAAGCCAAAGAATATGCATAACTTAGACCAAGCCTTCGCTAACCCAGCTCTCATCGCAGATGAGGGCTATCAAGCGCCTCAGCATTTCTTAATCCTAGGATTGGGAGAGTCTGGTTATGCCATGGCTAAGTGGTGCTTGAGGAATGCCGCAAAAGTCAGCTTGGCAGATACACGTGATCGTGAGCAGTTAAATGAGCGCCAAAAAGCATGGTTGGCCGATCTTGAATTTTCGGGACTCAAAGAGACTTACTTTGGACCTCTTGATGACGCTCATTTAAAGGGTGTCGATGTTATCGGAATCAGTCCTGGCCTATCACCACTGCAGGAGCCAATAGCCTCTTTCTTGGCTAAGGTGCAAGAATCTAATATTGATATCTGGGGAGAGTTGGAGTTCTTTGCGAGAGCGATTGCTGCATTGGACCGGATGGCTCAACTGAATCAGTCTCAATATCATCCTGCTGTATTAGCTATCACCGGAACTAATGGAAAAACAACAACGACTGCGCTAACAGGGCAGTTGTGTGAACGTGCTGGCAAGCGTGTTGCTGTTGCTGGCAATATCAGCCCAGCCGCTTTAGATAAGCTGATGTCTTGCTTGGATGAGTCTGATCAAGTTGCCGATATGCCAGAGATTTGGGTGCTTGAACTCTCCAGCTTCCAACTGGTTTATACGAGCACTTTTAATGCAACGGCAGCTACTGTATTAAATATTACCCAAGATCATTTGGATTGGCATGGGGATATGCAGGCCTATGTTGATGCAAAAGCCAATATCTTTGGACAAGACACAATCTGTATCTTGAATCGTGACGATTCACTAGTCATGAATTTGCTCACCGATGAGCAAAAAGCCAATCAATCAGTCATTACTTTTGGCGCTAGTCGTCCTGATGAGCAGGGCGCTTTTGGAATTGAGCATGATCTGCGTGCCGGTGGAATTGATTGGCTGGTCTGGGCCGAGGTGGACGAAGATGTTGAGCCACAGCCAAAACGCCGTCGCAAAGTAGCCGTTGTAGAGGACGAGCCATTAAGACTAAAGCGTTTAATCCCTGCTGATGCCTTACGCATTCGTGGTCGTCATAACGCTTTGAATGCATTGGCTGCACTAGCCTTAGCACGAGCAGCTGGTTTGCCGATGAATATGCTCTTGCATGGATTACGTGATTACCAAGGTGAGCCTCACCGCGTTCAAAGTGTGTCCATTGTGTCCAATGTTGAATATGTGGACGATAGTAAGGGCACCAATGTAGGAGCAACAGTAGCTGCATTAAATGGCTTAAGCGCCAATGAGTCTGGCAAGCGGATCTGGTTAATTGCTGGTGGAGAAGGCAAGGGTCAAGACTTTGGCCCCTTACGCGATCCTGCGCTACGTTTTGTAAAAGGTGTTTTCCTAATTGGCAAGGACGCCCCAATTATTGCTGAGGCTTTGGCCGACTCAGTCCCCTGTGTGATGAGTGAGACTTTGCAAAATGCAGTGACTGCAGCTGCACAACAAGCTCAGTCTGGCGATATTGTTTTGCTCTCACCGGCTTGCGCCAGCTTTGACCAGTTTAGCGATTACGTAGCACGCGCAGAGGCGTTTGTTGCTGAAGTTGAAGAGCTGGGAATGCAATTCCAAGGAGCAGATGCATGAGTTTGAAGGAAAAACTTTTTCCTGAAAATAGATTGGGTCTTGGCCGCTTCTGGAATTTCTCCAGAGGCGGGATAGACAATTTCCGAAGCGGCTTGAGAGACGCAGTTTCTGGTGTTGAGCAAACTCGCTCACGCATGATGGACTATGACCAGTTATTAGTTTGGGCGGTATTGTCACTAGCCTTAATTGGTTTAGTGATGGTCTACTCTGCATCGATTACTTTGGCTGATGGCCCTAAGTATGCAAACTACAGCAGCAATTATTTCTTGATTCGTCATTGCATTTCATTAGCCATTGCCATTGGTGTTGCTATTTGGGTATTCAAAATCCCAACCCATGTTTGGGATCGTTATTCCCCAATCATTTTCGGATTTACTGTTCTCCTGTTAATTGCGGTACTTATTCCTGGTGTTGGAAAAGGCGTGAATGGTGCTAAGCGTTGGATCCCATTGGGTCTCATGAATTTTCAGCCATCTGAATTAATGAAATTTGCTGCAGTGATTTTTGCCGCAAGTTATACGGTACAGCGCCAAGAGTATCTCCACTCATTTGTGAAAG
Organism: Polynucleobacter sp. AP-Jannik-300A-C4; assembly: GCF_018688335.1. Lineage (NCBI taxonomy): Bacteria > Pseudomonadati > Pseudomonadota > Betaproteobacteria > Burkholderiales > Burkholderiaceae > Polynucleobacter > Polynucleobacter sp. AP-Jannik-300A-C4. Next base: position 155,468 of record NZ_CP061316.1, read on the forward strand.
GCATGTTGCCAATGGGTATTGCGGTTGCCTTGGTTGGTGGCTTGCTCATGGCTGAACCCGATATGGGTGCATTTGTTGTGGTTGCCTTAATTGCCTTTGGAATTTTGTTCTTGGGCGGCATTAATGCCAAGTTATTTGGTGGTTTGATTTTGGTTGGCCTCATGAGTGGCGCCATCATGATTGCACTCTCACCTTTCCGTCGCGGCCGCATGTTGGCATTTATGGATCCATGGCAAGTCGATAACGCAGCAAATAAGGGCTATCAATTAACGCACTCACTTATGGCATTTGGTCGTGGGGAATGGTTTGGCGTAGGTTTAGGCGGAAGTGTTGAAAAGTTACATTACCTTCCCGAAGCGCATACCGATTTCATCATGGCGGTGATTGGTGAAGAGCTTGGTTTTATTGGTGTAGTGGTAATGATTTTCTTGTTCTACTGGATCGTACGCCGCGCATTCCTCATCGGCCGTACTGCCTTGCAATTGGATCGCAGCTTTGCTGGTCTGGCTGCTAAAGGTGTGGCGATATGGATTGGTTGGCAGGCATTTATCAATATGGGTGTGAACTTGGGCTTACTTCCAACCAAAGGCTTAACTCTTCCTTTAGTCAGTTATGGTGGCTCAGGAATTTTGATGAATGCAGTCGCAGTAGCAATGCTGCTTCGTATTGATTATGAAAACCGAATCTTGATGCGGGGAGGTAAGTTATGACCAAACCATCCATCTTGATCATGGCTGGAGGTACTGGCGGACATATCTTCCCAGGTATAGCAGTGGCTGAATATTTGCGCGTTTGTGGATGGAATGTATCTTGGCTTGGTAATCAGAGTGGTATGGAGTATCGACTAGTAAAAGCTTGTGATTTCCCATTTGAAGCCGTTGATTTTGGTGGCTTGCGTGGCAAAGGCATCAAAGCCAAACTGATGCTGCCATTTAACCTTGCAAGGGCCAGCTTCCAGAGTTTTAAGATCATGCGCCGCATTAAGCCAAATGTGGTCTTGGGTATGGGTGGATACATTACATTTCCTGGCGGGTTGATGACTAAGCTTTTGAAGAGGCCGCTGGTTTTACATGAAGCCAATTCTGTGGCGGGAAGTGCGAATCGCGCTTTAGCCAAAATTGCTATGCGTACCTTGACTGGTTTCCCAGATACGATGGCTCATGCTGAGTGGGTCGGAAATCCAATCCGTGAAGAATTCGACACTATGGCTGCGCCAGCAAAACGTTATGAAGAGCGCACGGGACCTCTGCGCATTTTGGTGGTTGGTGGAAGTTTAGGTGCGGCTGCCTTAAATGAAGCAATTCCATCAGCCTTGGCATTGATGGATAAAGATGCGCGTCCATATGTGATGCACCAGGCTGGAGAGAAGCATCTCGCAGATCTACAGCAGCGATATGTTGACTTAGGTGTTACTGCTGATATCCGTTCCTTTATTGACGATATGCCAACCGCTTACGCTCAAGCAGATCTTGTCATTTGTCGCTCGGGCGCAATGACTGTTTCAGAAATTGCAGCATGTGGTGTGGCTTCTTGTTTAATCCCATTTCCATATGCGATTGATGATCACCAAACTGCCAATGCACAATTTTTATCAGATGCAGATGCTGCCATTTTGTTGCCACAACAAGATCTCAATCCACAGGATCTCGCATCCATGATTCAAAATTTTAATCGTCAAGATTTACAAGTGATGGCTGAGCGTGCTCATGCTTTGGCTAAGCCCCATGCAACTCAGCGTGTAGCTGAAGTATGTGCAGATTGTGCGGGAGTAGGTATATGAAACATATCGTTCAGCAAATCCATTTTGTTGGGATCGGTGGCGCAGGCATGAGCGGTATTGCCGAGGTGCTTCTGAATCTGGGATATCAGGTGTCTGGATCTGATTTAGCTGAAGGCGCAGCAACGAAGCGCCTTACAGATTTGGGTGCTGTAATTCATATTGGGCATGATCCTAAAAATATTGGTACCGCAGAGGCAGTGGTGATTTCTACTGCGGTTGCAGGAAACAATCCTGAGGTGCTAGCTGCTCGCGCAGCCAAGGTGCCTGTGATTCAGCGTGCCGTCATGCTTGGTGAACTCATGCGTTTAAAGCAGGGTATAGCGATTGCAGGAACTCATGGCAAAACAACGACCACCAGTTTGGTTGCCTCAGTCTTAGCTGAAGGCGGCTTAGACCCAACCTTTGTAATTGGTGGGAAGTTAAATTCTGCTGGCGCCAATGCGCGCCTAGGTCGGGGCGATTTCATTGTGGTCGAGGCAGACGAGTCTGATGCTTCTTTCTTGCAACTATTTCCAGCAATGGAGGTAGTTACCAATATTGATGCTGATCATATGGATACCTACCAGCATGACATGGCAAGGTTAAAGCAAGCATTTGTTCAGTTTATTCAGCGTATGCCTTTTTATGGTGTGGCAGTGCTCTGTATTGATGATGCCAACGTTCGAGACATTATTCCGTTCGTATCTCAGCCGGTGCTGCGTTACGGCTTGTCTGAGGATGCGGATATTCGTGCAAGTAATGTGCGTGCTGAGGGTACGCGTATGCACTTTACGGTGGATCGTAAAACAGTACGTCGCCATGGCAACAAGCCGGGTCGTCTTGAGGTGCAACTCAATTTACCTGGTTTACACAATGTACGAAATGCATTAGCAGCAATTGGTATTGCTACGGAATTAGGTGTTGGTGATGAAGCCATAGTGAAAGCTTTATCTGAATTTAGTGGTGTTGGTCGTCGCTTCCAAAGATATGGAGAGATTCCGCTGGCATCTGGTGGAAGTTTCACTTTGATAGATGATTATGGACACCACCCTGTTGAGATGGCGGCTACTTTATCTGCAGCGCGTGGTGCTTACCCAGATCGTCGATTGGTACTAGCATTTCAACCACATCGCTTCACAAGAACTCGCGATTGTTTTGGTGAATTTGTGCAAGTCCTGAAAAACTTTGATGCACTTGTGCTTACTGAAGTCTATCCAGCTGGTGAAGCGAAGATTCCAGGTGCTGATGGCCAAAGTCTCATGAAGGCAGCACTCTCCGCTGATAAGACTGTAAGTGGCTCCTTAGATAGTGCAGCTGTGGCCTTTGCACCAAGCATCGCGGAAATGCCAGAAAAACTCAGCACTTTATTGCGTGATGGCGATGTCTTAATCACGATGGGGGCAGGTTCTATCTCTGGCTTACCTAATGTATTAGCGGAGTCAAAACATGTCTAAGCAAAATCAACAGTTGCTTCCTTGGGGTGAGCGAGTGAAGCAAGAGCTCGCAAACTTAGATATTAAGTCTCTTGGTCGGGTCGGCGTGTTGCTAGGCGGCCGCTCTGGTGAGCGCGAGATTTCCTTAATGTCGGGAAATGGTGTATTGGAAGCGCTCCTCTCTAAAGGGGTTGATGCGTATCCATTTGACCCGGGATTACGTTGCCCAACTGAATTGGCAAATGAAAAATTTGACCGCATCTTTATTTCCTTGCATGGACGCTATGGTGAAGATGGCACGATCCAGGGATTACTTGAACTTTTGGGTTTGCCTTATACCGGTAGCGGTGTACTAGCCTCTGCATTGGCAATCGACAAAATTGCGACAAAGCTTGTCTGGCTCAGTAGCGGTCTTTCAACACCAGAGTTTCAGGAGTTGAAAGCGGATAGTGATTGGAATGCAGTGGTGAAGCATTTGGGTCTACCGTTGATTGTTAAGCCAGCACATGAGGGTTCTTCACTCGGTTTAACTAAAGTGAAATCCGTCGACGAGTTGCCTGCAGCCTATAGGCTGGCCGCTGGAATGGATAAAAAAGTCATTGCCGAAACTTGTATTGTTGGCGATGAGCTCACTTGCCCATTGGTTGGATTTGGCGCTGATGCTGAGGCTTTGCCGGTGATCAAAATTATTCCACCAGAAGCTAACTACGATTTCCATAATAAGTATTTCTCTGATGAGACTAAATACTTGTGCCCAACTGACTTAGCACCAGAGGTCAATCAAGCAGTTCAAGAACTAGCGTTAGCTGCTTATCGTGCTCTCGGCTGCAGGACTTGGGGTCGTGCTGATGTGATGTTAGATAAGCAAACTGGAAAACCCTATCTTTTAGAAATGAATACTTCCCCAGGGATGACTTCGCATTCTTTGGTACCTATGGCGGCAAAAGCAGCTGGTGTTGAATATGCCGAGCTAGTGCTGTGGGTCATTAGCCAAACCCTAAAAAGTAAAGGGGATGGGCAAGCATGAGTCGGATGAGCGCCTTCTTAAACGGCTTCGGTGAGATATTTGCTTCACTGGCATCTCCGCTTTGGAATCATCCAGAGCGGATGAAAAAGTTGAGCCGCTTCTTGATGCGCTGTTTTGCAGTCATGGTTTGCGTTGGAATTTTGGTGTGGTTAAGTCAGCGCCCAGTTTTTGCCTTGCGCCAAGTCGTAATAGAGCCGGTAGCTGGTGAAACACTCAAACATATTAATAAGCCTGTAGTGAAACAGCAGGTTTTAGAAACTGTCCAAGGTAATTTTTTCAGTGTGCGGCTAGAGGATGTGAAGCGTGGTTTCGAGTCCATGCCATGGGTGCGTCATGCCAATGTTCGTAGGGTCTGGCCTAACGGATTGATTGTGAGCATTGAAGAGCAAAAGCCATTTGGTACTTGGGGTGGGGCTGATAGCCATACCTTAATGAATACCCACGGTGAGCTTTTTGCTGGACGTGTTTCTGATGTAGGAGACGGAATTCAATTGGTTGATTTCTCAGGTCCAGAAGATGCAAGCAAAGAAGTTATGCGCTTGTATGAGAGAGCGAATGCCTGGTTTAAGCCTTGGAGTGCCGAAGTCAAAAGCTTAACCCTTTCTGAGCGGTATGCCTGGCATGTGAAGTTATCCAATGGTATGAAAGTGGAGTTCGGCAGGGATGAAGAGAACTCCGACAAAACATTAACTGAGGATCGAGTGGCGCGCCTCTTTAAATATTGGCCAGAGGTTCAAGAGAAGTGGGCTAATCGCGTAGACGCAATTGACTTGCGTTATGCAAATGGTTTTGCAGTACATCTTGCTTCGGCAAATTTGAAAAAGAATGAAGTAGACGGCAAAAAAAGTGAGCAGAAGCAATGAGGAATGAGAATGAGTAAAGACAACCGCGATGTACTAGTCGGATTGGATATTGGAACCTCCAAGGTGGTTGCTTTGGTTGCTGAACTAGGTGTTGATGGCCAATTCAATGTCGTTGGTGTCGGTCAAACTGCATCCAAAGGTTTGAAAAAAGGTGTTGTTGTCAATATCGAGGCAACTGTTCAATCTATTCAAAAGGCGCTTGAAGAAGCTGAGGTGATGGCTGATCGTCAGATCGTTCAGGTCTTTACTGGTATCGCTGGAAATCATATTGTGAGCTTTAACTCTAGCGGTATGGTAGCCATTCGTGATAAAGAGGTCAGTGCTGGTGATGTTGAGCGTGTTTTAGAGACCGCTAAAGCAATCAATATTCCAACTGATCAACAGATCCTTCACATTCTTGTTCAAGAATTCATCATTGATGGGCAAGAAGATGTTCGTGAGCCAATTGGCATGAGCGGTTTACGCTTAGAGGTGAAAGTACATATTGTTACTGGCGCCGTTAGTGCTGCGCAAAATATTGTGAAATGTGTGCGCCGTTGTGGCCTAGAAGTCAATGATCTCATCTTGCAGCCGCTCGCATCTAGCTTAGCTGTACTAACTGAAGATGAAAAAGAATTGGGTGTCGTTTTAGTGGATATTGGTGGCGGTACAACTGATATCGCAATTTATTGCCAAGGCTCGATTCGTCATACTGCAGTGATCCCAATTGCAGGCGATCAAATTACTAATGACATTGCAATGGCCTTGCGCACCCCAACTATTGATGCAGAAGATTTAAAAATTCAGTATGGTATCGCTCGCCAAGATATGGCAGACCCATCCACCATGATTGATGTACCTGGTGTAGGTGATCGTGAGCCACGACCAATGTCTAAACAGGCCTTAGCTGCGGTGATCGAACCACGTGTTGAAGAGTTATTTACTTTGGTACGAGGAGTGGTGCGTGATTCTGGATACGAAGATATGGTGTCTTCAGGGATCGTGCTCACTGGCGGTACCGCGTTAATGCCAGGAATGGTTGAACTTGCTGAACAAGTCTTCTTACGGCCTGCACGTATTGGTACACCTGAATATCGTGGTCACTTACATGAAGTCTTACGTAGTCCGAGATTCGCTACCAGCATCGGTTTATTAATGGAAGGTCAGGCGCAACTATTGCGTGGCCGTCGAGTATCTCAGTCAGGCGCATTGCAAAGTGTTATCTCGCGCATGAAGGAATGGTTCGCAGGAAATTTTTAAGTTTTTCGTCGTCGTCAATGTAGTACTTATTACCTAGGAGGGTATATGGAATTTGAAATGTTAGATCAAGAAACAGCCGGCAAAACCATTATTAAAGTGGTTGGAGTTGGTGGTGCAGGTGGTAATGCAGTTCAGCACATGATTCGTCGCGGTGTTAATGGCGTAGAGTTTATTTGCATGAACACCGATGCTGGCGCTTTACAGCGTTCAGAGGCATCTGTGAATTTGCAACTAGGCTCTAGCGGACTCGGTGCTGGCGCAAAACCAGAAATCGGTGCAGCCTCTGCTGAAGAAGCGCGTACACGTATTGCAGATACATTGCAAGGTGCGCATATGGTATTCATCACTGCTGGTATGGGTGGTGGTACAGGTACTGGCGCAGCTCCAATCGTTGCTCAAGTTGCTAAAGAGATGGGAATTTTGACGGTTGGTGTTATCAGTAAGCCATTTGATTTTGAGGGTGTCAAGCGTCTCAAGGTTGCTGAAAATGGTGCGGCTGAACTCGAATCTTATGTAGATTCTTTGATCGTAGTTCTCAATGAGAAACTCTTTGAGGTGATGGGTGAGGATGCTGAGTTTGATAAGGCATTCGCATGCGCGGATGATGTATTGCATAACGCGGTTTCGGGTATTGCAGAAATCATTAACGTTCAAGGTTTGATCAACGTCGACTTTGAGGATGTGAAAACAGTGATGGGCGAGCAAGGCAAGGCGATGATGGGGACTGCAACAGTTTCTGGCATGGATCGTGCACGTTTAGCTGCTGAAGCTGCAGTAGCCTCACCATTGCTTGAAGGTGTGGATCTATCTGGTGCACGTGGCGTATTGGTCAACATCACTGCTAGTCGTTCACTCAAATTGTCTGAGACTCGTGAAGTGATGGCTGCAATTCGTGGCTATGCTGCGGATGACGCTACCGTGATCTTCGGTACCGTGTATGACGAGAGTTTGGGTGATGCCTTACGCGTTACTGTGGTGGCAACAGGCTTGAATAATCCACAAGCTCGTCAAAAACATCAACCTGAGGTAGTTTGGAGGCAGGCCACTGGTACCCATGATGCAATGCCAACCATGGCTGACTTAAACAGCTTTGCTCCAGCAAGCGCGTCAGCAGCAATGAGTAAAGTAAGTTTGGACTCAGCTCTGAGTACTAGCGCTGGTTTGGCAATGACTGGTGCCGGTAGTGCGCCTTCAATGGCTTCTCAGCCAGCCACCAGCAGTGTTGATTACAGTCAATATGATTTGCCACGGGTATTCCGCAGTTCTCGTGAAGCTACACCAGCCCCTACATTAGGTGCTGATAGCTCTCCACAAGCTAAGTCCATGTTGGAAAAAGGGGCTGATTACTACGAAATCCCAGCTTTTTTACGTAAGCAAGCAGATTAATTAACTGCTTAATACAATAGGTAGTTGCAGAATGCCAGCGCGGCGCCCCTCCGGACGACGAATCCCGCGCTAGCGTTGGCAAACTCATCACAACTATTTTATTGGAGGCTTTATGATCGCAATCGGACAAAAATTACCAAACGCCACTCTTTATGAGTTCTTAGATGAAGCGAGTGAAGGTTGCGCTATTGGGCCAAATGCATTTGAAGTTGAAAAATTGACCGCTGGTAAAAAAGTGGTGATCTTTGCATTACCTGGTGCATTTACACCTACTTGCTCAGCAAAGCATGTTCCTAGCTATGTAGAGCACTTTGATGCAATCAAAGCAAAAGGTGTTGATGAAATTTGGTGTATTTCGGTAAACGATCCATTTGTTATGGGTGCGTGGGGCCGGGATCAAAAGGTTGGCAAAAAGATCCGCATGTTGGGTGATGGTAGTGCTGAGTTCACCAAGAAACTTGGCCTCGAGTTAGATTTGACTGCTCGCGGCTTGGGTGTTCGTTCAGATCGCTATGCCATGATTGTTGAAAATGGTGTAGTAACAACTTTGGATCGTGAAGTGCCTGGTAAGTTTGAAGTGAGCGATGCTGCTTCCATTTTGAAGAAGCTGTAAGAGAAATTATTCCTGAATTTAGATAAAGCCATGATGAAGCAACGCACAATCGCCACCCCAATTAAAACTGTGGGGATTGGCTTGCATTCAGGGCGTAAGGTGACTTTATCTATTAAACCTGCGCCGGTAAATTCAGGAATCTTGTTTGTACGCGTAGATACCCCAGAGCAATCGGTTGTGCCGGCCACTGCTCTGGCGGTTTGCGACACCCGTCTAGCATCAGTGATTCAAAAGGATGGAGTGCGCGTCTCCACGGTAGAGCATTTACTCTCAGCTTGTGCAGGCCTAGGGTTTGATAATTTATTGATTGAACTTGATGGTGAAGAAGTGCCCATCATGGATGGTAGTGCAGCCTCCTTTCTGTTCTTGATGGAATCAGCTGGCATTGCTGAGCAAGAGGCACCAAGACAGTTTGTGGTGATTAAAAAACCTATAGAAGTGAAAGAGGGTGACAAGCTTGCACGCCTAGAACCTTTCTTTGGGTTTAAGTTAGATTTCACCATCGACTTTAAGCACCCGGCGGTCGACAAGACTGGTCAGCGCTTTGTAGTAGATTTTGCAGAACATGCTTATCGAAGTGAGATTGGTCGTGCCCGTACTTTTGGCTTTGCTCATGAAGTTGAAGCATTGCGAGAAATGGGATTAGCGCGGGGTGGAAGTTTGGATAATGCGATTGTGCTCGATGAGCATCGAATCCTGAATAACGAAGAATTGCGTTACGAAGACGAATTTGTTCGTCACAAAATTCTGGATGCCATTGGCGATCTATATTTAGTTGGACACCCAATAGTAGGATCTTACGTCGCTGAAAAATCAGGACATGCCTTAAATAATGCGCTTTTACGCAAGCTTTTGGAGGATCCAAGCGCTTATGAAATCAGTAGCTTTGCCGAAAATAAGGCTCCATCAGCTTATTCAAAAGAGAGTCAACCCCTCTTTTTCTAGGCTATTTAGGCTTGCTGTGAAGAAGACGTTCAACCGCCTTCCGCAGATCGGAATCCGGTGCCAACTTATCCAATAATGATTCCCAAGAAGCCCTTGCTACAGAGTTAAACCCTCTTGGCTTCTGACTTGCTTGATGCCCCTCACGAGGTTTAATCTCCCAGGTCGGTGGTACCGGCTTGAGGCGTACCTTAATGCCAGTACAGACCACCCCTTTTTTAGCTAACTCATTGATTAAGCTAGGTAATATTTGCTGAAGACGGGTGGCAACACTTGCCCCGTTGACTAGCAAAAACAGTTCATCCTGACAGCCAGAACGCCATCCAGGCTCAATTTTGGGTGCCAAGTTATCTAAATCTAATTCAAACAGAGCAGCTTTGAGCGTAATTTTGAGTTTGGCCAGATCTTCTGTTTTAGCTAGGATTCCGCCCAAACCTTCAGAGTCACGCAAATACTCCAGCCACTCATGGGCGGCTTTAGTACGGACAGGTTTAGGGGCAAAGTTCATATAAAAAGAGGGTGCGGGTGATAAACTCAAGGTCTTAATTTACTTCAATATCCCATGGTAATCGGTCTTCTTAAAACCCTGGTCGGCAGTCGAAACGACCGCCTCTTAAAACAGTATCGCAAAGTGGTTGCTAAGGTTGGTGCTTTCGAGCCTAGCCTGCAAGCTTTGGATGATGCCGCATTGCAAGCAAAAACTGCTGAGTTCAAGTCGCGTTTAGCTGCGGGCGAGTCATTAGATGATATTGCGCCAGAGGCTTTTGCAGTAGTTCGTGAGGCCAGCTCACGGGTGATGAAAATGCGCCATTTTGATGCGCAGATGATGGGTGGACTTGCATTACATCAAGGCAAGATTGCTGAGATGGGAACTGGTGAAGGTAAAACCTTAACTGCTACGCTTCCTGTGTATTTAAATGCCTTAACCGGTAGGGGTGTTCACGTCATTACAGTAAATGATTACTTGGCTCAGCGAGATGCTGAGTGGATGTCAACGCTCTACAACTTCTTGGGTATGAAGGTGGGCGTCAATCTGTCCCAGATGGATCACACGACTAAGCAAGAAGCTTATGCTGCTGATATCACCTACGGTACTAATAATGAGTTTGGTTTTGATTACCTCCGTGACAATATGGTGCAAGATTTAGGTCAACGTGTTCAGCGTGGCCTAGCTTATGCGATCGTTGATGAGGTTGACTCTATTCTGATTGATGAGGCGCGTACCCCATTAATCATTTCTGGTCAGGCTGAAGATCACACTGATCTGTACATCAAGATTAATGTATTACCAACGTATTTAGAGCGTCAAATTGGTGAAGAAAAAGCCGATGGCACTGGTGTTGAAAAGGCAGGCGATTACTGGGTAGACGAAAAGTCCCAGCAGGTCTATTTAACAGAGCGTGGCCATGACAAAGCAGAAACAGTCTTAGTTGAACTGGGCGCTTTAAATGATGGCGATTCTTTGTACTCCCCGCAAAATATTACTTTGATGCATCACGTGTACGCAGCATTGCGCGCACATTCTTTGTATCACCGTGACCAACATTATGTTGTCCAGAATAAGGAAGTCATCATTGTTGATGAGTTCACTGGCCGCTTAATGCAGGGTCGTCGCTGGTCTGATGGCTTGCATCAGGCGGTTGAAGCTAAAGAAGGCGTTCCGATTCAGAATGAGAATCAAACGCTAGCCACAATTACTTTCCAGAATTACTTCCGCATGTACGGCAAGTTGGCTGGCATGACTGGTACTGCTGACACAGAAGCATATGAGTTCAAGGAAATTTATAACCTTGAGACAGTAGTTATTCCGCCAAACCGCATCAGTCAAAGAAAAGATCGTCAAGACCAGATCTTTAAGACTTCGCGTGAGCGCTACGATGCGGTCATCAAAGACATTGAGGATTGTTATGAGCGTGGCCAACCTGTATTGGTTGGTACGACTTCAATCGAAAACTCAGAGTTAATCGCAGGCCTACTGACTCAGCGTAAGTTACCGCATCAAGTTCTGAATGCGAAGCAACATGCTCGGGAAGCTGAGATCATTGCTCAAGCCGGTAGACCAAAGATGATCACCATTGCTACCAATATGGCTGGTCGTGGAACAGATATTGTTTTGGGTGGAAACGTTGGTAAGCAATCCTCTTTAATTGAAGTGGATGCCGCGCTTTCGGACGCGGAAAAAGCTGCCAAGATTAGGATCCTTCAGGACGAATGGCAAAGTTTGCATGATCAAGTTTTAGCTGCGGGTGGTTTACACATTATTGGTACTGAGCGTCACGAGAGTCGACGTATTGATAATCAGCTGCGCGGTCGTGCTGGTCGCCAAGGTGACTCAGGCTCTTCCCGTTTTTACCTCTCCTTGGACGATGCTCTTCTGCGTATTTTTGCTGGAGAACGTCTGCGTGCAGTGATGGATCGTCTCAAGATGCCAGACGGTGAGCCAATTGAAGCAGGTATGGTGACTCGCTCGATTGAGTCTGCCCAGCGTAAGGTTGAAGGCCGTAACTTTGATATTCGTAAACAGTTGTTGGAGTATGACGACGTCGCTAATGATCAGCGTAAAGAAACCTATCGCCTTAGAAATGAAGTATTGGAAAGCGCCGATGTTGGTGATCTGATTGCCAATTTGCGTGAAGATGTATTGCGTGGCGTTTGTGCGATTTATGTTCCTTTGGAATCCATGGAAGAGCAGTGGGACTTAGTTGGCCTGGAGAATGTATTGGCTAGCGATTGGGGCTTAACTGTTGACCTGAAAAATTGGGTTGAAAATGCGGAATCTATGGACGATGAGCAAATCGTTGATCGCGTTCTAGAGGCGGCAAAAGAGTCATATGATGCAAAAGTGGAGCTTTCTGGACGCCCATCCTTTGCTGGATTTGAGCGCTCTGTTTTACTCTACAGCTTAGATACCCATTGGCGCGAGCATTTGGCTGCCTTGGACCATTTGCGTCAAGGTATCCATTTGCGCGGCTATGCTCAAAAAGATCCAAAACAAGAATATCGCCGCGAAGCATTCGAGCTGTATGGTGAGTTGCTCAACGTCATTAAGAATGATGTTGTAAAAAACATCATGACAGTCCAAATCCGTAGCGCAAGCGAGTTAGATGAAGCCTCCGAGTCAATGAATGAGGACTTGGCCAAACTCTCAGATGTGCAGTATCAGCATGCCGATGCAGATCTTGAGGTGGCGGGGTCAACCGGCGATCGTGGCGCAGCAATTGAAATAGTTCCAGCACCCATTCGAAGTGGCCCTAAGGTTGGTCGCAATGACCCTTGCACCTGCGGTAGCGGGAAGAAATACAAGAACTGCTGCGGAGCATTAGCTTAATAAGCCAATAATTTTTTATGGTGTAATTTAGATGGAGGCCCTGGCCTCCATTTTTATTTTTAGCCCAATAGCTAGGGCTTTCCCTAGCTATCTAGATATCCTTAGATCGATCAAGATCTTCTCTTATATGCAAGAAATTGCAGTTATGAGCCAAAGGAACCGGTATGCAAAAGTCCCTGCACATCAATGCAGATAAATGCACAGGCTGTCTTCAATGTGAGATGGCTTGCAGTTATGAGCACTATGGAGTGTTTAATACCTCTAAGTCCCGAATTAAAGTATTCGAGTTTCACGATACAGGGAAGAAGGTTCCTTATACCTGCACCCAGTGTGCAGAAGCTTGGTGTCTTCAGGCTTGTCCCGTTGATGCGATTAGCTTGGATATCCTCACTGGAGCCAAAGTTGTTTCCGATGACACCTGTGTAGGTTGCAAGGTGTGTACGATTTCTTGTCCCTTTGGAACTATTAATTATGTTCAAGATACTGGCAAGGTTCAGAAGTGTGATTTATGTGGCGGCGATCCAGCATGTGCAACTGCGTGTCCAACTCAGGCTATTACCTATGTAGATGCCGACTGGACGGGCTTAGACAAAATGCGTGAATGGGCAGACAAGCTCGGCAATCAAAATAGTTCCAACTAAAAAAGCATAGGAAAAACGATCATGTCATGGGCTGGAAAATTACTACGCGTTAATCTAACTGCCGGCACTTGTGCCTCAGAGCCAATCAATATGCAGTGGGCTAAAGAATATTTAGGCTCACGAGGTTTGGCGTCGAAGTATTTAGTGGAAGAGTTGGATCCTAAAGTTGATCCACTGTCTGCCGAAAATAAAATGATTTGGGCAACTGGCCCGTTGACTGGAACGATGGCCTCTACTGGTGGTCGCTACACAGTAGTGACCAAGGGTCCATTGACTGGAGCTATTGCCTGCTCGAACTCTGGTGGTTATTGGGGTGCAGAGCTGAAAATGGCTGGTTGGGATATGGTGATAGTTGAAGGCAAATCACCTAAGCCGGTGTATCTATTTATTGAGAACGATAAAGCAGAGTTGATCGATGCCTCTGATTTGTGGGGCAAAACTGTTTGGGAAACAGAGCCTGCAATTAAGACTAAGCATCAAGACCCCCAAATTCGAGTTTCTTGCATTGGTCGTGCGGGTGAAAATGAAGTTCTTTACGCTGCAATCGTGAATGACTTGCATCGTGCGGCTGGACGCTCTGGCGTAGGCGCGGTGATGGGCAGTAAGAACTTAAAAGCAGTTGCAGTTCGAGGCACAAAAGGTGTCGGCAATATTAAAAATCCTAAAGCCTTTATGGAAGCAACCCGTGCTGGCAAAGCAGTTTTAGCTGGCAATGGTGTGACGGGAGAGGGCTTGCCTACCTATGGAACACAAGTCTTAATGAATGTGATTAATGAAGTTGGTGCATTGCCAACCCGCAATCATCAGGATGTTCAGTTTGATGGCGCTAAGGATATTTCTGCTGAGGCTATGGCTACCCCACGTGCTTCAGATGGGAAGGCGCATCTAGTGACTAATCAAGCTTGCTTTGCATGCACTATTGCCTGTGGACGTATCTCAAAAATTGATGAGACACATTTTTCAATTGAGAATAAACCCCAGTATATGAACGCCTCAGGTGGTTTGGAGTATGAGGCTGCTTGGGCCTTGGGTGCTGCAAATGGCGTAAACGATTTAGAAGCATTGCAGTTTGCTAACATGTTGTGCAATGAGGATGGATTTGATCCGATTTCTTTTGGTGCAACCGTGGGCGCTGTGATGGAAATGTATGAAATGGGCGTCCTAACAAAAGAGCAGCTTGGTATCGAGGCGCCATTTGGTTCTGCTAAAGCGCTGTGTTATTTCGCAGAAATTACTGCAAATGGTGTTGGCTTTGGAAAAGAGCTTGGACTGGGTTCTGCACGTTTGACTAAAAAATATGGGCATCCAGACCTCTCTATGAGCGTCAAAGGTCAAGAGTTTCCTGCATATGATGGGCGCGTAATTCAGGGAATTGGCTTGGCTTATGCAACTTCAAACCGCGGCGCATGTCATTTACGCGGCTACACGATTGCCTCTGAGGTTTTGGGTATTCCAGTGAAGACTGAACCAGCAGATACGCAAGGCAAGCCAGAGTTGGTGAAAGCATTCCAAGATGCAACTGCTGCGTTTGATTCGGCAGGGATATGTATTTTTACTAGCTTTGCTTGGACACTTGCTGATGTGGCTCCGCAGTTGCAGGCCGCATGTGGCGATGAATTTACGGTAGAGAACTTGACTACGATTGGTGAGCGTATTTGGAATATGGAGCGCGACTTTAATAATCGTGCCGGCTTCACCAGCAAAGACGATAAATTACCGAAGCGCTTGATGACGGAAGCTGCAAAAACTGGGCCAGGCAAGGGCACTGTGAGCGGTTTGGATAAGATGCTGCCCGAGTACTATAAGATCCGTGGCTGGGATCCTGAGGGTCGTCCGAGTGCGGAAACACTTAAGCGTCTTGGACTGTAAGATCTTTTAGATGAAGCACGTTATTTTAGGAAATGGTCCTGCGGGCGTGATTGCCGCAGAGACTATTCGCAAACGCGCACCCTCTGATCAAATTATCATGATCGGCTCTGAGGATGTGCCGCCTTATTCGCGGATGGCAATTCCTTATTTATTAATGGGAAACATTCAAGAGTCAGGGACTTATTTACGCAAAGATCCTCACCATTTTGATAAGCTGAAGATTGAGCAGTTATATGGTCGCGTAGATGCTGTGGATTGCAAGACCAAGGAACTCATCATCCAAGGCGGAACTCGGATTTCTTTTGACAAGCTACTGATTGCAACTGGCTCTGTGCCAGTGCAGCCGCCTATTCCAGGCATTCAATTACCGGGAGTGCACTCTTGTTGGACTATGGCGGATGCCCGATCTATTGCATCTATTGCCAAGCCAGGAACCCGCGTATTACAGATGGGCGCCGGTTTTATTGGTTGCATTATTTTGGAGGCCTTAGCTAGTCGTGATGTGCAGTTGACAGTAGTAGAAATGGGTGACCGAATGGTGCCCAGAATGATGACTGAGCTTGCTGGCGGCATGATTAAGGAGTGGGTTCAGTCTCAAGGGATTGATGTGTTTACTGGCACCCGAGTAGAGGAAATTAGCTCATCTGGATCTGCTCTGAGCGTTAAGCTTTCGAATGGAAAAGTCCTAGAGGTAGATCTTGTCATTTCGGCAACGGGAGTAAAACCAAATATTGAATGCCTTCAAAATTCAGGACTCGAGATTCATAATGGCGTTCTGGTAAATGAGCATATGCAAACATCACATCCAGATATTTATGCCGCAGGTGATGTTGCTGAGGGGATTGATTTTTCAACTGGGAATCGAATTGTGAATGCAATTCAGCCCAATGCTGCCGATCAAGCTCGAATTGCAGGTATTGCGATGATGGGTGGTGATGCCCAAAGTCTTGGAGCCCTTCAAATCAATGTACTAGATACGCTAGGATTGATTTCGTCCTCATTCGGTTTATGGTCTGGTGCCAAAGACGGTGATCATGTGGAGATTGTTGATCGAGAGCATTTCAAGTATCTCCGTTTGGAATTCTTGGGTGATATTTTGATTGGGGCTACTTGCGTTGGGACGACCGATCATATTGGGGTATTACGAGGCCTTATTCAATCCAAGACCCGATTAGGCGAATGGAAGTCGCATTTATTACGTGATCCGACACAAGCAATGGAAGCTTACCTGGCAAAAGGGCAAGCACAATCTGCTTGGATGAATTAAGCTTTAAGTATGCAAATTACCTTGAAGTTGTTTGCCAGTCTGGCAAGTTATCTTCCGCCCTCAAAAAAGAATGGGATTGAAGCTGATATCGTGGTTCCTGAAGGAAGTACTATTGGGGACATGATTGAGCTGTACAAAATTCCTAGTAAGTCAGCCCACTTGGTGATGGTTAATGGGGTTTATGTAAATCCAGATCAGCGTCTCTCTTATATCCTTAAGGAGAACGACGCCTTAGCCATCTGCCCCCCAGTTGCAGGTGGTTAATTCTTTGTTAGGCGGTGCTGTTTTTGAGGTCAAGCGAGTGATGGGGTGCACTCCGGAAGATCTAGTTCGCTGGCTACCAGAAGCTTTGAGTGATCTATACCAGCAAACCTCCCTCGTAATTGACGATCGCGAACTTCTTCTTGGAACCCATTCTCGGATTACGATGTGTGGGACTACTTTAAAAAGTCGCAAAATTGCACTTTTAAGCATCCCAGTGCTGGAGTTGGTTATCACGTTTGATGCATTTTTTTCTGCCGAGCAAATTCAGGCCATCTTAGATCGCTTTGATCTTTATACTCGGAGAGGCGGCGGATAGCCCTTTCCTATTAATCCCCTTGTTTTAGAAGCATATATGACTGTCAACTTACCACTCCCTCAAAAAGACCAACTAAAGCCTGTGAAGGGTTTTCAGATGGGTATCGCTGAAGCTGGAATCAAAAAAGCTAATCGCAAAGACTTATTGGTAATGACCTTAGCACCTGGCTCCCAAGTTGCTGGTGTTTTTACTTTAAATCGATTTTGTGCTGCACCAGTTCAAGTTTGCAAAGAGCATTTAGCCTTGGATAGTGCAAAGGGTGGGATTCGCGCTTTGGTAGTGAATACAGGTAATGCGAATGCGGGAACTGGTGAGCGGGGCATGAAGGATGCCCTATCCACTTGTGCTGAATTAGCAAAAGAACTTAAGCTCAATCCAGAACAAATTTTGCCGTTTTCAACTGGTGTGATTCTGGAACCACTGCCGATCGACAGATTAATTGCTGGATTGCCTAAAGCAGTTGCTAGCCTAGGCGAAGACCATTGGCTTGATGCTGCAGAAGCCATCATGACTACAGATACTCAACCTAAAGCTGCGTCCATGACAGTAGAAACTCCATCTGGGCTGGTAACCATTACCGGTATTTGTAAGGGTGCCGGCATGATTCATCCTAATATGGCAACAATGTTGGGGTTTATTGCAACTGATGCTGGTTTTGCTCCAGGTCTACTTAATCAACTGACGCGTGAGATTGCTGATCTTTCATTTAATGCGATCACAATTGATGGCGATACTTCTACCAATGACTCATTCATCATCATGGCGACTGGCCAGTCAGCGGTACAGATTCAATCAACTAGTGATGCTAGTTATAACTTAGTTCGAGCCGCATTAATCGATCTCGCCCGTAAGCTTGCCCAAATGATTGTGAGAGATGGTGAAGGGGCGACTAAATTTATTACGATTGATGTGCAAGGTGGTAAGACGGAGGAGGAGTGCCGTTTAGTAGCAGAGGCGGTCGCCCATTCACCATTAGTAAAGACGGCTTTCTTTGCTAGCGACCCCAATCTAGGTCGCATTCTTGCGGCGATTGGTTACGCTGGAATCACTGACCTCGACGTGAACCAAGTGCAAATGTGGCTTGGAGATGTTTGGGTTGCTAAGAATGGTGGCCGACATCCTGATTACCAAGAAGCTGATGGTCAGAGAGTGATGCAGGCTGAAGAAATTACCGTCAAGATTGACTTGGGTCGTGGATCGGCACAGCAGACGATGTGGACTTGTGATTTGTCACATGACTACGTTTCCATTAATGCTGATTACCGCTCATAGGAATTCGTGAAATGAATGAAAAATTGGAGCAACTCCTCAGTCATCTCGAAACGTTTTTGCCTAAAGCATTGACGGAAGAGCAGTGGAAATCTTCAACTGCTTTTAGGTGGCGTCGTCGCGATAGTATCTTTGGAAGTATTGGTTTTTTGCAGCCAGTCAAGCATGTTTCGGACATCACCTTTGAAGATCTAAAAAATATCGATCGTCAACGTGATGCAATTCGTGACAACACCAAAAACTTTATTCAGGGCAAGCCTGCTAATAATATTTTATTAACGGGTGCACGTGGCACAGGAAAGTCCTCACTCATTAAAGCAAGCTTGCATGAGTTTGCTAGCCAGGGCTTACGTTTGGTCGAAGTTGAAAAAGAGCATTTAGCGGACTTAGCTGACATTACGGATTTATTAGCTGACCGCCCAGAGCGCTTCATTATTTTTTGCGATGACCTCTCATTTGAAGATGGGGAATCTGGCTATAAGGCTATGAAGTCTGCTTTGGATGGCTCTGTATCAGCACAAGTCGACAATATTTTGATTTATGCCACCTCTAACCGACGCCACCTCTTGCCTGAATATATGAAGGACAACGAAGGTTACGTTCATGGGGATGATGGAGAAATTCATCCGGGTGAAGTGGTTGAGGAAAAGATTTCTCTCTCGGAGCGTTTTGGTTTATGGCTTTCTTTCTACCCACCAAAGCAAGATGAGTATCTAGAAATTGTTGCCCATTGGTTGCGCCATTTTGGTTTAAGTGACGCGCAGATTGAGGGTGCTAGAGCTGAAGCATTAGTTTGGGCATTAGAGCGGGGTTCGCGTTCTGGTCGTGTTGCTTGGCAGTTTGCTAAGCATTGGGCTGGCTCGCACGCTGCTTAATCATTCCATGAGTGACTCTAACCGCCCTGTGACGGAAGTTGCTGCTGGGATTTTATTGGATCCAGAGGGACGCTATCTTTTGGGTCAGCGTCCAGAAGGCAAGCCTTATGCTGGCTACTGGGAAGTTCCCGGTGGAAAAATTGAAGCTGGCGAATCAGTATTCACAGCACTAAAACGTGAATTACAAGAAGAGCTCGGGATTAATATTGAGTCTAGCGAAGAGCTGGTTGTCTTGGAGCATGACTATCCACATGCTTATGTTCGTTTGCATGTCAGCATTATTCGAAAATGGAGTGGAACGCCTAGGGGGTGTGAGGGTCAAGCGCTCTCTTGGCAATTGGTTGGCAATGCGCTTCCGACGGTAGAGCCTTTATTGCCAGCTGCCTGGCCCATGCTGGAAAAGTTAAAGCTACTAAAGACTTAGAGCTGGCAGAGGGTCAGCCTAAAAGACACATCCTCATTCAGGATCTGCGGTTTTTTATCTTGATCAATTTTCAGAAAGCGAATCGATAAAAGATATTTATTGGCGCTGATTTCTGAAAAGAGGCTGTCATCTTCTACAGCGATACGCATCAATTGATAAACCTTACCAGAAGGTGCTTGTTGATATGCGCCTTGATGTGCAACAACATCTTTTGCTTCTCCAGATTGACGGAGCAATCTTAAGAAAATTTGGCAAGCTTCATGCCATGGCAAAAGTGGGTGAATATATTTTTCTAATAACTCCCTGCGCTGAGTCGAGGGGGTATTTTTCCAAGCATGGTAACTTGGCAAATCAATCGGACTTGTTCCACCTGGAATATTTAATCGGGTACGAATAGCATTTAGCCATTCACTCTCAGTAATTGCAGAATTTGGCTTACCCATCGATTGATTGATATTCAGTGCAGCTTTATCAATCTCTGAAAGCGTTTGCGTTAACGCTTCTTGATCTACCTTTTGCGAAGACTTTAGACCATTTAGGGCATATTTTTGACGCTCAAATTCTTTTAGCAATAAGGATTTGATATCACCTCGTGAACCAATATCGCCCAAGTCAAACAACATCGCAATTGCATTGTGATGTAGCTCTGGATCATCAGAACGGAGGAAGTGATTGAAGCGGGCGAATAAATACTCCAGCCGAAGCATGCTTCGAACTAATTCATTGAAAGGGTATTCGTAGACAATCACAAGCCTATATTCTATGACGAACTTAGAGGCTTCTTCTTAAATTTTGAGCAATTCTTGGTGCAATCTCAGAACCTCTGATTTGAGCTCATCTAGACTGCCTTGATTTTCAATAACGGCGTTAGCTGCTGCTAGACGGACTTTGCGGCTTGTTTGCGCTTTGAGAATACTCTCCACATCTAAGCGGGTCATATTGCTGCGGTGCATCACTCTTTGGATTTGGGTCTCTTCTGGACAATCAACTACGATGAGGTAGTCAATCAGATTTACCCAAGACCCTGACTCAATGAGCAGTGGGACTACAAAAACAAGATAGGGGGCTCCAGATTTGGCCAACTCAAATGCTTGTTTGGCGGTTTCTTGCTGAATTAAGGGGTGGGTTATTTTCTCCAAAGCTTGACGGGCATTTGAATCTGCAAAGACTAGGGCCCGCATTTTGGGTCGATCCAGGGCTCCCTGGGGGTCTATGAAGTCAGCCCCAAATTCTTTGGTAATCAATGGAATCGCTTTTCCGCCGGGTGCAGTAATTTGATGAGAAATCAAGTCTGTATCAATCACCCCGGCCCCGAGCTTATCTAGCAAATCGCTCACCGCCGTCTTGCCAGAACCAATGCCGCCGGTTAAGCCAATGCAAGGTATTTCCCCCTTTAAGGCTTTTAGATCAGCTTGGGCAGAATCAAAGTTGGAATGAGTTGAGGCCATAACAGCTCAATGATGCCAGCAATAACTAAAAAAGGGCCAAAAGGAAAGGCTTGCTGCAACTGATGTCCGCGTAACTGAAGCCAGACGAGGCCGCCCACAATTCCAGTGGCAGAGGCAATAAGAAGAACGCTAGGCAGAGCACCCCAGCCCAACCAGGCACCCAGCGCTGCTAAGAGTTTGGCATCACCCATACCAATTCCATTGCGGTTTTTCAGAAGACGATAGCCAGCATTTAAAGCCCAAAGTGAGGTATATCCTAGAAGTGCTCCGATTAATGCCGAGCTTAGAGTGGTCAGGTATAGGCCTGAGATTGAGTTAAAAGTAATACCTAAAAAAATTAAGGGCAATGTGATGGCATTCGGTAGACGCAAGGTCCGCCAATCAATATAGGCCAAGTAAAGCAAAGCCAGTGCTAGTAGGGATTTGACTATCCAGATGCTTACCATGGGATCCACTAAACAATTTGCCCTAAATTAAATATGGGTAGATAAAGGATTATGACCAAACTGCCAATAATGGCGCCAACAAAAAGAATGAGTGCTGGTTCCAAGCTTTGGCTCAGTGTGTTTAGTTGACTACTTAGCTGAGATCCTAATGTAGTGGCACGCTTATTTAGCATCTCGGCTAATGCGCCACTTTCAGCCCCGATATGAAGTAGTAGTAATGTCTCTATATCTAGAAGTCGTGATTTAGGGTCTGCTCTTTTGAGCGATTCCCCCAATGGCCAGCCACGAGTGAGGTGTTTAAATATCTCGGCACTAAAGTCATGGCTCACCCAATGATTTGAAGATTGTGCGGTGACTCTCAGAGCATCTGGAAGTGGTAAACCAGTTTCTAGTAAATGCCCCAAGGTTCGACACCAATGACTGAGTGTTGCCAGTCTAAATAGATTGCCAAAAAATGGTATGTGTAATAAGAGGCCGTCACAATATTTTTGGAGGGCACTAGATTTGAGCCAGGCATACATAAAGCCTGTGGCTATTAAGAGTGCGCTGAGCAAGATTTCCAGAAAGTAATTTTGGATCTCTGTGGAAATAGAAATCAGAATTTTGGTTGGTGCCGGTAGCTCAGCCTGAAAGTTCGCAAAGACCTCTTTAAATACAGGTACAACCCAAATCATCATCACTAGCACCAATAGGAAGGAGGTAGCAAGGGTAATTACAGGATAAGTCAGTGATTGCTGAACTTTTCTTCTCAGCTCAATCTGGGCTTCTAGTTGCTGTGAAATTGTCCTGAGCGCCAAGCTGAGATCACCTGTTCTCTCGCTAACTCTAATAAGATTAAAAAACTCTGGAGAAAATTTGCCACCTTGTGCGCTTAAGCAAAAAGAAAAGCTATTCCCTTTCTGTAGTAGGGCACGGATATTCTCTAACCAAATTTTCCAAGATGCGGGTGCAGACTGAATCAATAGCTGTATGGCATTGAGTAAGGGAAGGCCGGCCTGAAGAAGAGCGAGCATCTGTTGTGCAAAATGCAGTTGTTCAGATTGGCTGAGTTTTCTAGTTAAAAGTTTTTGCACTAATGCCAAGACCCAAGCTCCGCATCTAGGGATGCCTGATCTACTATGCCAGACTTCAGTAGTTGCGTACCTGCTGAGTAGATGTCCAGAACTTGGGCTGATGCAAATAATTGTTCACTTCCCAAAACTTCATGAACGCCAATGCGGCCGAAATAACCCGATCCTTTGCATAGATTGCAGGGCGTTTTGCTTTGCATTGAATTACATTCTTTGCAGCGTTTTCGAATTAACCTTTGAGAACTGACACAACGAAGACAGGATTCAATAGACTCTTGATCTATGCCTAGGCTTTTGAGTCTTGCTAAAGCACCAATAGCATTGCGCGTATGTAGCGTGCTTAAAACTAAATGACCTGTTTGGGCTGCCTGGATGGCAAGTTGTGCGCTGGCCGAATCACGTATTTCACCAATCATGATGACATCCGGATCTTGGCGTAGAAGGGCGCGAATAATGCTTGGAAAGTCTAAGCCTGCTTTTGGGTGGTAGGCCACCTGATTTACTCCTGGAAGCCGAATTTCAATAGGATCTTCAACAGAGCAAATATTGCGTTGCACTTGGTTCAGTGCGCTCAAGCAGCTATATAAAGTACGTGTCTTGCCACTCCCTGTGGGGCCTGTTACCAGAATCAATCCATTGGTTTGATTAATTGCACCTCGGACTATTTCAAGTTGTCCTGGCAGTAAGCCAAGTTGATCTAGCGCTAACTCCTCTAGACAACTAGGTAAGATGCGAACAACAGCTTTTTCACCATGTAGGGTCGGAAGAATAGATACCCGGCAATCAATGTTCGGATAGCTAAAGTCATGGCCAATCAGGAGGCGTCCATCTTGAGGTAAACGCTTTTCTGCGATATCTAGACGCGACAAGATTTTGATCCGCGTGATTAATCGCTCATGCAAATCAATAGGGTATTGGTTTTGTAGAGTGAGGCGACCATCTATTCTCGTGCGTATGATGGTTTCTTGAGATCTCGCCTCAATATGAATATCCGTTGCCCGATTATTTAATGCATTAACAGCAATGTCATGCCAGGTCCGAATAATGTGGGAGTCATGCAGTAGCTCGCTCAATCTTGGGTCGGTTGGATGAGTGGTTGGTATAGCTTGACTGTTTTTACTCCATGCTCATCAAACTGAACAATTTCCATTACTACGCCAGCAATCCGAATGCTGACATCGTAGTCCGGAATTGCTTCAAGCTTTTCTAAAATGAGACCATTTAAAGTGCGCGGTCCGTCAAGTGGCAACTCTAGTTTTAGAAGACGATTTAAATCTCGCAATGATGCGCCACCGCTAGCAAGATAAGTTCCATCGGCTAACCAATGAGGATCATTAGAAAGATTTGAGAATGAAGTGGTGAACTCACCAATCAGCTCTTCAACTATGTCTTCAAAGGTTACTAGACCGAGCACTTCACCATATTCGTTTACAACCAAACTCAAGCGCTGTTGATTGTCCTGAAAAAATTTCATCTGTTGAAGAACGGGCGTCCCGCTTGGGATGAAATAAGGCTCATTTAGTAATGACCTAAAGTCTTCATGGTGAAGCTCTGCATTACCTAGCAAGGAGAGTGCTTTTTTAACCGAGAGAATCCCAACGATGCGCTCAGAGTCGCCATCACAAACTGGGAGCTTGTTGTGATAACAAGTTTCTAATTGCTCAATCACCTCATCAATCGGTCTTGAGAGATCTAATATCTCAATCTTAGATCGGGGCGTCATCACATCATCAACCAAGATATTTTCAAGGTTAAAAAGATTAAGCAAGATATTACGATGGTGAGCTGAAACAAAACGATTGGATTCGAGTACTAGGCTGCGTAACTCTTCTTTACTCATTACTCGATTTTCATTCGAAGTTTGAAGGCCAAAAACCTTCATCAAGCTAGACACAAAACTATTGATAAACCAGAGCAGGGGTTTAAGTATGAAAGTGAGGGGCAGAATAAACCAGCCAACATTGCTGGCAATTTTCTCTGGGAAGGCTGCACCAATAACTTTTGGGGTGATTTCGCTAAAAATAATGATTAGTAGCGCAACGACTAAGGTAGCTATCGACAGCACTAGGCCGCTATCACCAAAAATATGTAGAGCAATGCCGGTAACTAAGATTGGCAGGATGGTATTGATGAGGTTGTTGGAAATCAACAGCACTGATAGCAGAGAATCAATACGCTTTAATAATCTTTCAGCAAGAGCTGCTCCAGCATTGCCACTGTTGGCCATGGCGCGTAGGCGATGGCGATTGGAAGAGAGCATGCTAGTTTCGGCCATGGAAAATAAGCCAGAGAGGGCAAGCAGGAAGATGACTAATGCGACTTGACCAATAAAAGGCCAATCATCAAAAAAAGTGTCCATCAGTGATGTCCGCAAAGAATAAGGAATATCCAATATAGCAAAGTGCTACTTCACTAGCTACAGCCTTATTGGAATCCTGCGTGAATTTTTACCTCAATGTGTGTCAGAATCTTCAGCATGGCCATCTCTACATCAGCCGATTATTGCGTGATATCTGCCCCTTTTGGGTGCCTGGGGGTGCAAACAGAGTTGGTAGACGGTAGTTTGATGATCTCCAAAATTGATTATTTGCCTCCAGGTACTGCGCTCATTTCCCCCAAAAATGCTTTGGCTAAGTCATTTTCAAAACAATGCACACAGTATTTCAAGCATGCCTCCTCAGTGTTTGACGTTCCCCTAAAACCTACGGGAACACCACATCAGCAAAAGGTGTGGAATGCGACACTAGGTATTGGAGTGGGAAAGACTAGCACTTATGGTGAGATTGCCAAAAAGATTAAAAGTGGACCTCGTGCCGTCGGGACTGCTTGCGGTGCTAATCCCTATCCTTTGGTCACTCCTTGTCATAGAGTAGTTTCTGCCAAAGGTCTTGGAGGTTTTATGAAAGAAGATACTCCAGGTTTTTATCGCCAGATCAAAATTTGGCTTTTAAAGCATGAGGGTGTGCTCTAAGGTTTCTTTGCAGACAGTTTCCTGAGTTGGCTAGATGCTGCAAAAAAGAATGCTTTCATCAAGAAGGTATTACTAGCGGCAAGCTTGGTAAATGCATAAAAAATCCAAACGGAATTTCTAGACAACTTGACTTCCGATTTGTTGCTAAATTCTTTTCTGTTAGCAATTTTTTCAAGCGTCATGACTGCAAGACCGAAAGCAAGAAAGCAGAAGCGTCTGATACCAACTTCATTTTCTGGAATCAGGAGAATATAGCTCATGGAGTCTTGCAGTTTTTTGTAAGCAATATTCAGTAGCGCTGTTTGACTCATGCCTACTGGTTTCCAAGAAACGCCACGTGCACGATCTTCTGGTGAGTCCTTCAAAATATTGGTCATTTGTAAAGCCTGACCAAAGGCGATAGCCAATTGCTCATGCCCTTCGATCTGCTTCGTAAATCCGGAAGAGTAGTTGCTAAAGATGGTTGTCAGTAGCTCTCCTACGACACCAGCCACTACATAGCAATACTCCTCAAATTCTGCGAGATCTTTTAGCCCTTCTTGCGTTTGCCTTCCATGGAAATGGGACATGCCATCGGACATGATTGAAACGCAACGGCTAATCGCAGCCTGATCTATATCGGGAAAGGTGTGCAGAATTCTGAGGACGGTTGGGGTGTGTGCGATTAAATCGAGCTCATCAACATTGGAGTAGCCTTTTAATGCCTCTAGGCAGGGGCTTACAAATGCCTCCACCGAAATAGTGCCCAAAACTGCTTCTAAAAATAGCCTAGATAAGCGCTGCTTCTCTGTTGGACTCAGTTCAGTCGCATCCTCAATTGTGTCGACAATCCGACACAGTAAGTAGGTGTTTCCGACCACTACCTCAATTGCTGGGGGGAGTAGGGGGATAGTGAGTGCAAAAGTGCGCGATACGGAACCCAAAATCGCCTTTTGATAGGCTAGATCGCTATTGGGGTTCTCTGTCGGTTGTATGGCGGAATTCACCCATGAATTATGTCAGACCAGCTGACTCAAATTTGGCTCTGATTGATTAAATGTCATAAGTGACAAGGCCATATAATTTGAGCAAATTCTGAAGGAGTAATTGGGCGATGTTGATTTGGTTTGTCATCATCTACTGGGTGGTATCTGTAGGTATCGGTCTTTGGGCTGCGCTACGGGTCAAAAACACAGCTGACTTTGCTGCAGCAGGCCATAGCCTTCCTTTGCCTATCGTCACCGCTACAGTCTTTGCTACCTGGTTTGGCTCCGAAGCAGTATTAGGCATCCCAGCCACCTTCCTTAAGGAGGGGCTTGGCGGAATTGTTTCCGATCCTTTCGGATCTTCCCTGTGTCTGATCTTAGTCGGACTTTTTTTTGCTCGCCATCTCTACAACCGCCGCATGCTCACTATTGGTGATTTCTTTCGAGAAAAATATGGCCGCACTGTAGAGGTTTTGGTAACGCTCTGTATTGTGGTTTCTTATTTGGGATGGGTAGCCGCGCAGATTAAAGCGCTGGGCCTTGTTTTTAATGTTGTGTCTGAAGGTGGCATTACACAAACAGCCGGCATGTTAATTGGCGCTGGTAGCGTTCTGATTTATACACTTTTTGGTGGCATGTGGTCGGTGGCAATTACCGACTTCATTCAGATGATCATCATTGTGGTGGGCATGCTTTATATCGGTGGCGAGATAACAGCCCAAACTGGTGGTGTTGGTGTAGTTTTTGAGCATGCAGTTGCTGCCGGCCAGTTTTCCAATTTCTGGCCTGATATGAATCTCGCTTCTATCCTTGGCTTTACAGCCGCCTTATGCACAATGATGTTGGGCTCTATTCCACAGCAAGATGTGTTTCAGCGAATTACATCGTCTAAGAATGTGAACATTGCAGTTCAAGCCGCTTTGTTAGGAGGAGTGCTGTACTTTGTCTTCGCGTTTGTTCCGCTGTATTTGGCTTACTCTGCAACCATTATTAGTCCAGATCTAGTGAAGCAGTATTTATATACAGATCCACAAATGATCTTGCCAAAACTGATTTTGAACCATGCCCCACTGATCGCGCAGGTGATGTTTTTTGGTGCCCTACTGTCAGCTATCAAGAGTTGTGCCAGCGCTACATTGCTCGCGCCATCCGTCACTTTTGCGGAGAACATTGTGCGTGGCTTTTTTAAGCATCTATCAGATCAGGATTTGCTAAAAGTCATGCGCATTACGGTTCTCTGTTTTACAGCGGTAGTTACCTTTTTTGCTATCAACTCGAATTTATCAATTTTTAAGATGGTTGAGAATGCCTACAAAGTGACTTTAGTTGCGGCTTTTGTACCACTGGCTTTTGGGGTCTACTGGTCCAGGGCAAATTCTTTAGGTGGTTTGTTATCAGTGGTCTGCGGTCTTGTTGTTTGGATCAGCTGCGAAGTACTTGCCCCTGAAGCTATTCTCCCCCCTCAATTAGCAGGGCTTTTAGCTAGTATTGTCGGCATGCTTTTGGGTGGAATGGTTCCCAGGGCTAAATTGATTGCAAGTTGACCTAAGTTGCTTAAATATTAGGCACAATATCCTGTTGCACCGCAAAATGTTCACCTCTAAAATGGCACCAATTCAAAATTTTTTATCTTTATGGAGTTTTTATGAAAATCTGTGTGATCGGTGGAGGGGGCGCGATTGGCGGTTACCTTGCTGTCATGTTGGCGCGAGCCGGCAATGATGTCACGGTAGTTGCGCGTGGCGCCACTTTGGCGGCAATTAAAGAGCGTGGCCTTGCATTAATTATGGATGACCAACCTGAGCCTTTGGTGGCACAGGTGAAAGCGGTTGAAAAAATTCGTGATGCAGAGGCTCCAGATGTTGTGATTTTGGCAGTGAAGGCGCACCAAGTTGAGCCGATCATCGATGATCTCGCGGCAATCATGGGCCCAGAAACGATTTTGATTCCAATGCAAAACGGCATTCCTTGGTGGTACTTCCAGAAGCTGGGTGGCGACTATCAAGATCATTCTGTCGAAACAGTTGACGCTGGTGGTGTTGCGAAGAATGCAATTAATCCAAACAACATCATTGGATGCGTGGTCTATCCGGCAACCTTTACTCAGGCGCCTGGTGTGATTCGTCACGTTGAAGGCAATCGCTTCCCATTGGGCGAGTTAGATGGCAAACAGACTGAGCGTATTCAGAAGATGTCAGAAATGATGTCTGCAGCTGGATTTAAGTCACCAATCCTGGAAGACATTCGCTCTGAGATTTGGTTGAAGTTGTGGGGCAATATGACTTTCAATCCAATCAGCTCTTTGACTCATGGAACTTTAGAGGGCATTTGCCAGTATCCACTGACTAAAGAGTTGGCTCGCAATATGATGGCTGAAGCGCAAACGATTGCCGAGAAGTTGGGTGTCACTTTCCGTGTGGATATTGAGCGTCGTATTGCTGGTGCTGAAAAAGTCGGTAAGCATAAAACATCGATGTTGCAGGACTTGGAGGCGGGTCGTAGCTTAGAGATCGATGCTCTATTGGGTTCCGTAATTGAGCTTGGAAAGATTACCGAAACACCAACACCTTGCCTCAATACCGTCTTTGCTTTAACAAAGTACCTTGATGAAAACGTTCAGGCCTCTAAAGGTAGCTTGGCGTTGCCATCTGTTTCTGGTTACTAAGCCTCTACAGAAATAGGTAGATTCAACACCTAAAGTAATTGAGTATTAAAAAACCCTCACCACTAAACATGGTGAGGGTTTTTGTTTTGGGGTGTTGGGATTAGACCAACAACCTTAATGACCTATTCGAAGCGATTATCTAAGCGTCCAACACCATCAATGATGATGCTGACATTACTGCCGGGCTTCATTGAACCAACCCCAACAGAAGTTCCGCAAGCAATGATGTCGCCAGCTTGCAGTGGGACATCTTGTGAGATCAGGCTAACCAATTTTGCTGGTGGGAAAATTATATCGGCGATGGGGTAGTTCTGACGCTCTTGATCATTCAATATAGTTTTAATTGTTAACTTGCTTGGATCTACATCGGTGGTGATGTAAGGGCCAAAGACTCCAAAAGTATTGAAGCTCTTAGAGCGTGTCCACTGCGCATATCCAGGATCGCGATTCAAAATCTCAATTGCAGTGACATCGTTAATGCAGGTGTAACCAAAAATGGCAGCGGCCGCTTGCGCTTCATCTACTTCATGACAGGCTTTCCCGATGACGATGCCGAGCTCGCCCTCATAAACGACTTTTCCAGAGTAAGACTTTGGAGTGCGAATAACTTGATTGGCTGCCAAGAAAGAGTTATTGCCTTTCAGAAAATACAAAGGCTCTGCCGGCACGGCATGCTCCAGTTTGGTAACCAGCGCATGAAAGTTATCCACCATGGCAACCATTTTGGATGGAGTGCATGGGATATCGATAGTGACATCGGATAGCTTTAATGTCTCTCCAGTAGCTTGGGGATTGTTAAATAGATCGCCTGTGTACACGGCAATCTGATCCCCTTGAACTTGTCCTAAGCCGGATTTGCCTTGATGTTGAAATCTGAGCCATTGAGCCATAATGAATTCTCCTGATAGTTAATATTTGATAAGCAATATCTTACAGGGATCAATTGATGACTAAGAATTCTGAACTGCAATTTGCACCTGAATTGGACCAGCCAGTTCGTTATATTGAGCGTACCCGCAATTACTATTTAGGTTTGGGATATGAAACACCCTATGTTTGGGCCCACTACATTGAGGTGCCTTTTGCCCTACTGCAAAAGCCACTTAAACATTCAACTCTAGGTTTAGTTACTACTGCAGTCCCGTTTGATGCCAGTAAAGGCCCTCAAGGACCTGGTGCCCCCTATAACGCAGCCGCTAAGTTTTATGACCCCTACACTCGCTCAATTGATGAGGATGCAGACTTGCGTATTGCCCATGTCGGGGTTGATAGGCGCAATGCCGACATGCAGGATAGTAATTGCTGGTTTCCACTGGGCGCAGCGAAGCGCGCTGCTGCAAACGCACGCATTCAGTCCCTGTCGAAACATTTTTATGGGCTACCCACCAATCGCAGTCAACGTCATACCTTGGAGATTGATGCGCCCTTGATTCTGAGTAAGCTGCGCGAAGATCATGTTGATGTTGCAGTGCTGATTCCCAATTGCCCTATTTGCCATCAGAGCCAAAGTTTATTGGCGCGATATTTGGAGGCTGCTGGTATTCCCACGGTAATCATGGGTGTGGCAAAAGATATTGTGGAATATTGCGGTGTCCCCCGTCTGCTCTTTAGTGACTTTCCCTTAGGCAATGCTGCAGCTCTTCCCAACAATATTCAATCGCAAGACTCTAATTTTGAATTGGCTCTTCGCTTGTTAGAGGGTGCTCCAGCAGGCCGAACAACGGTGCAATCCCCTTTGGTTTGGGCTTCAGACCCTTCGTGGAAATTGGACTATTCCAATTTAGAGCGACTCAGTGCAGAGGAAATTTTGCGCTTACATGATGAGGCAGAAAAGGCCCGTATCACTGCACGCGATATCAGAGTAAAAAGCGTTGGAGCCTAGGTTTGCCTAGATAACGAGTATTTGCACAGAGCGTGTAACGCTGTTGTTGATTCGTTTTGAGGAAAGTCTTTGAGACATTCGAGCGCAAGATCTACTTCTCGTTTTGCGGCCGCTTGGGTGTAATCCAAAGCCCCAGAATTTTGTACTGCGCTCAGAATCTGCTGGAAGACGTCATCAGGTAAGTCTTGATTTTGCTCGATCGCTGCGCGAACCAGTAATTGCTCTTCAGTACTGCCGTTTTCAAGAAGATAAATGAGCGGCAGCGTAGGTTTTCCTTCTCTCAAATCATCGCCAGCATTTTTCCCCATTTGGGATGCGTCAGCCGTGTAATCCAATAGATCATCCATTAATTGGAAGGCGGTACCAATGTGGCGACCAAAAGCAGCAGCCTGCTCTCGATAACCATCCGATGCTTGCGCCAAAATTGCCCCAAGCTCTGTGGATGCTTCGAATAATTTGGCGGTTTTATAGCGAATCACCCGTAAATAACTCTCTTCATCTACTTCGGGGTCATTCATATTGAGGAGCTGTAAAACCTCCCCCTCAGCAATCGTATTGGTTGCATCGGACAGGATTTCCATGACTCTTAGGTCATTTGGCCCCACCATCATCTGAAAAGCTCTGGAATAGAGAAAATCGCCGACTAGCACGCTCGCAGCATTGCCAAAAGCGGCATTGGCAGTCTCGCGACCCCTTCTTAGAGTAGATTCATCGACGACATCATCATGGAGTAGGGTGGCTGTGTGGATAAATTCCACTACGGCTGCCAGCTCTAAGGCATGGGGAGTTTCTTTACCATTAGCTAAGGCCTTGCTGACTAGTAGCAAAAGGGCTGGTCGGACCCGTTTTCCGCCTGCTTGGATGATGTAACTGGAGATTTGGTCAATTAAGGCTACTTTTGAGGCTAATCGCAGGCGAATTACTTCATCTAAGGCCTTGAAATCTAAGGCAATAGGAGCCAAAATTTGGCTTAATTCATTGGTTTTGACAGTGCTCGTCATGCAAGATATAATAATGGGCTTAGCTCATCCAGGGTGGATTAGCTTAAATGTAGATATTAATTGAGGTTTCAAACCATGTACGCGGTCATAAAAACCGGTGGCAAACAGTATAAAGTTGCTGCAGGCGAAAAATTGAAAATAGAACAGATACCAGCGGAAATCGGCAGCGAAATCACTCTTGACCAAGTCTTAGCCGTAGGCGAAGGCGCTTCACTCAAATTGGGTGATCCATTGGTTAATGGTGCAGCTGTGATGGCCACTGTCGTCTCCCAGGGACGTCACGATAAAGTGACAATCTTTAAGATGCGCCGTCGCAAGCATTATCAAAAGCACCAAGGCCATCGTCAGAATTACACAGAAATTCTGATTAACACGATCAAAGCCTAATTTAGGCTAACGGCTAAATAGCAGGAGAAAGATATGGCACAGAAAAAAGGCGGCGGCTCGACACGAAATGGCCGCGACTCAGAATCGAAACGCTTAGGCGTTAAAGTTTTTGGCGGCGAGCAAATCAACGCTGGCAGCATCATCATTCGTCAACGTGGTACACGAGTACATCCGGGTATGAACGTTGGTATTGGTAAAGATCACACTTTGTTTGCCTTAGTTGACGGACAAGTGGAATTTGGCGTTAAGGGTGCTTTGAAGAAGGCCCAGGTTTCAGTTCTCCCGCGTTCATAAGGCGCCTGACTGAGACACGTTTGATTCAGATTTATTCCGAATTTAACTCTTAGGAACAGGCCTCGCTAAGCGAGGCCTTTTTTATTCATGAAATTTATAGACGAAGCTCGTATTGAAGTCATAGCTGGCCAAGGTGGCGCCGGGAGTGCCTCCATGCGCCGCGAAAAGTTTATTGAATTCGGTGGTCCTGATGGTGGCGATGGCGGTAAAGGCGGAAGCGTATGGGCAACCGCAGATCGCAACATCAATACGCTGATTGACTATCGTTACGCCAAAACGCACACTGCAAAAAATGGTGAGCCTGGTCGTGGCGCCGACTGTTATGGTCGCGCAGGTGACGATATTGAGTTGCGTATGCCAGTTGGAACCATCATTTCTGATTATGAAACTGGTGAACCGATTGCCGACTTAACCACGCACGGTGAGCGCCTTTGTTTGGCGCAGGGCGGTGTTGGGGGATGGGGAAATATTCACTTTAAGAGTAGTACGAACCGCGCTCCTCGCCAAAAGACGAATGGCAAAGAGGGTGAGCGTCGTAAACTCAAGCTTGAATTAAAAGTATTGGCTGATGTTGGTTTATTAGGCATGCCCAATGCTGGTAAATCCACTTTGATCACCGCTGTGTCTAACGCGCGACCAAAGATTGCGGACTATCCGTTTACAACCTTACATCCAAATTTGGGTGTGGTGCGCGTAGGCGCTGAGCGCAGCTTTGTGATTGCAGATATTCCGGGATTGATTGAAGGTGCCGCGGAAGGTGCTGGCTTGGGGCATCGCTTCTTAAGGCACTTGCAGCGCACTGGAGTGCTCTTGCATTTAGTCGATATTGCTCCATTTGATGAGAATATTGATCCAGTGGCAGATGCTGTTGCTATCGTGAATGAATTGCGTAAGTACGATGAAGCCTTGGTTGAGAAGCCGCGCTGGTTAGTGCTGAACAAAGTCGACATGATTCCTGAAGAAGATCGCAAGAAGGTGGTTGCGGACTTTATTAAGCGTTTTAAGTGGAAGGGACCTGTATTTGAGATCTCCGCTTTAACTGGATTGGGCTGCGATAAGTTGTGCTATTCATTGCAAGACTATTTGGACTCTATTCGTAAAGATAGAGATGATGAAGATGAGCGTGCTGCTGATCCACGTTATCAAGAACAAGCTCAGCCAGAAGATAAAACTCCAGATTAAGCAGTAGTCATTTGAGACCTGAATTTGATATGAGCACTCAGAAAGCGAAACGAATCGTAGTAAAAGTAGGTTCAAGCCTAGTCACTAATAATGGTGAGGGTTTGGATCGCGCTGCAATCGGCATGTGGGCAGAGCAAATGGCCGCCTTGTTGGCTTCTGGTCATGAGGTGTTGATGGTCAGTTCCGGCGCGATTGCTGAAGGCATGCAACGTCTTGGCTGGAGTAAGCGTCCACAGGAAATTCATCAACTACAGGCTGCAGCTGCCGTTGGTCAAATGGGCTTGGTGCAGGTCTATGAAAGTTGTTTTGCACGCTTCAATTTACGTAGTGCGCAAGTATTGCTGACGAATGCAGATTTGGCGCATGCTGAACGCAATGCCAATGCCAAGGCGACGTTAGATACTTTGCTAAAGCTTGGTGTTGTCCCTATCATTAATGAAAACGATACGGTTGTTACTGATGAAATTAAATTTGGTGATAACGATAGCTTGGCCGCATTAGTCACGAATTTAATTCATGCGGACTTACTAGTGATCTTGACTGATCAAGGCGGATTGTTTACTGCTGATCCGCGTCAAGATGCTACCGCCACTCTTTTGAGTGATGCTACTGCTGGTGATCCTGCGTTAGAAAAGATGGCTGGTGGTGCTGCAAGTGAGCTGAGTAAGGGTGGCATGTTGACCAAAGTGTTGGCTGCGAAAGTTGCCGCTCAAACAGGGGCTGCAACTATCATTGCCTCAGGGCGCGAGCCTCAAGTTCTCACTCGCCTGCTAAATGGTGAAAAAATTGGTACTTACCTGACTGCTGCTTAAGCGTCAAAACCCAAGCAATGCTTTTTAATTAATCACGCCAAACGAGTTAGTGGGTTTTGTACCGCCAGTAAATCCATTAGGGTTCAGTGACTGAATAATGTTTTTGATGCTCTTTTCTTGAGTGTTGAAGTTGCAAAATGCCCCTTGAGCTAAAGCAGCTTGATAACGATTTGGTGTGTGGTCTTTGATTGGATTCCAGCTAGAAAGAGGGTTTTCTTTCCAAGTATTGGATTCAAAGGTGCCATAGAGTCGCCATTGGAAAGAGTCGCAACGAATACCTTCGTATTGGACTTGGCTGTTTCCATTGGGGCTAGTCAAAATAACGATGTATCTCGTGATGCCATCGTTGCCGATCAAAATCGAGTCAGTATCGATTGCAAACTTGAAAATTGTCTGCTGTGAGACGTAAA
Organism: Polynucleobacter sp. AP-Jannik-300A-C4; assembly: GCF_018688335.1. NCBI lineage: Bacteria > Pseudomonadati > Pseudomonadota > Betaproteobacteria > Burkholderiales > Burkholderiaceae > Polynucleobacter > Polynucleobacter sp. AP-Jannik-300A-C4. The sequence goes on from NZ_CP061316.1 coordinate 190,516, forward strand.
AGGGTTGAATGGTTGATTTATTGGGAGGGTTCAATGGCATTGCTGTTGCGCCTTCTTTGAAGACCATTGGTGCAAAAGGATCGACCCCGCTCTCCAGTGGATCGCCTGCACATCCTGCTAGGACTAAGCTGATAGCTAAGCCAAGGGTTGAGAGTCTCAGACTGCGAATGGATGATTTCATCATGGCTTATCAGTAGGTTTTACTTCTTTGGGCTCATCTTCTTCGCCCCCATACAGGGATTGAAATAAATCGAGCGGAGATCCCCAGGCAAGTTGCTGCATACGTATACCGCGGGACAAGTAGCGCGCTAGCTCGGAGAGGGCTAGTTGATAGACTTCGCGTTTGAAGTCAATGACGGTGTCTAGTTGAATCCAAAACGGAACCCACCTCCAAGCATCAAATTCCGGATGTTCCGAAGCGCGCAGCTGAATATCGGTATCTAAACCCACTAAGCGCAGCAAAAACCAGATTTGTTTTTGACCGCGATAGCTGGCTCGATGCGTTTTAGAGGCATGTTGACGACGCAGGAACTCCTCTGGGACGTCGTAACGAAGCCAGTCCCTAGTACGTCCAATAATTTGGACATGTTCTGGCATTAAGCCCACTTCCTCATGCAATTCGCGGTACATGGCCTGCTCTGGGCTTTCACCATGCTGAATCCCGCCCTGCGGGAACTGCCACGAATGCTGCCCAACGCGTTTTCCCCAGAAAACCTCGTTATGGCTGTTGAGGAGGACTATGCCGACATTGGGTCGATACCCTTCACGGTCAAGCATGAGATCGTGCCTCAAATCCTTTAAAATCAATGATTTGATTATATCCATACATGAAAGCTTCACAGTCATTTCTCGCCACACTAAAAGAAGCCCCTTCCGACGCTGAGGTGGTTTCGCACAAACTCATGGTGCGTGCTGGTTTAATTCGTAAGCTCAGCGCGGGCATCTACAACTATTTGCCTCTGGGATTGAAGTCCATTCGCAAGGTGGAAAACATCATCCGTGAAGAAATGAATCGCGCTGGCGCAATCGAATTGCTGATGCCAATGATTCAGCCTGCAGAGTTGTGGCAAGAGACGGGCCGCTGGGAAAAGATGGGGCCAGAGTTGCTTCGCATCAAGGATCGTCATGATCGTGACTTTTTAATTCAGCCGACCTCAGAAGAGGTGGTGACTGATTTAGCGCGTAATGAAATTAAGAGTTACAAACAGCTGCCGGTGAACTTTTACCAAATTCAGACTAAGTTCCGTGATGAGCGTCGCCCACGCTTTGGAATCATGCGTGGTCGTGAGTTCAGCATGAAGGATGCTTACTCCTTTGATCGCGATACTGAGGGATTGAAGAAGTCTTATCAAATTATGTTTGATGCTTACACTCGTATCTTCAAGCGTATGGGCTTGAAGTTTCGTGCAGTAACGGCAGATAACGGTGCTATTGGCGGATCAGGTAGTCAAGAGTTTCATGTGATTGCAGATACTGGTGAAGATGCCATTGTGTATTGCCCAAATTCTGATTACGCTGCCAACCTTGAGGCTGCTGAGTCAGTCTCATTAATTGCGGTACGCGGTGCCGCAACTCAGGAGCTGACTAAAGTTGCGACACCAAATCAAACAAACTGCACTGAGGTTGCCAAGTTTTTAAACCTGCCGCTAGAGCAGACTGTGAAGTCATTATTGTTTGCCGCTGATCAAGAAGAGGGCCCAGCTAAATTATTTATGCTGTTAGTGCGCGGTGATCATGAGCTAAATGAAATCAAGGCGAGCAAGATTCCTGGAATGGCAGAGTCACGTTTTGCCAGTGAAGCTGAAATTGCGCAGGCATGTAATGCACCAGCGGGCTATTTAGGGCCAGTTGGAATTGCTGCTGATGTGACCGTAGTCGCAGATCGTACTGTTGCCAATATGGCTGATTTTGTGTGCGGCGCTAATGATGCTGGCCATCACTTAACAGGCGTGAATTGGGGTCGTGATTTACCGGAGCCTTTAGTGATGGATTTGCGTAATGCCGTAATCGGTGATCCGTCCCCTGATGGTAAGGGTGTTGTGGATATCTGCCGCGGTATTGAAGTGGGCCATGTATTTCAATTGGGCACACGCTACTCTGAAGCAATGGGCTGCACCTATCTTGATCAACAAGGCAAAGCACAGCCTATGGTGATGGGTTGTTACGGTATTGGTGTAACTCGTTTATTGGGCGCTGCAATCGAGCAGGGTAATGATGAGCGCGGAATTATTTGGCCGATTTCGATGGCACCATTTGAAGTAGTAATTTGTCCAATGGGTTACGACAAATCAGAGGCAGTGAAAGTTGCTGCTGATCAATTACATGATGAGTTGATTGCTGCTGGAGTCGATGTGGTGTTGGATGACCGAGGTGAAAGACCGGGTGCAATGTTTGCTGACTGGGAATTAATTGGTGTTCCGTTCCGCGTTGTGATCGGTGATCGTGGTCTTGCAGATGCTCAAGTCGAATTCAAGGGCCGCACCGATGCTGAATCAGAAAATATCCCGCTATCAGAAATTAAAGCAAAAGTGATTGCTGCAATTGAGTCTGCTAAGAAACTCGTTTCTTAAGCCAAACAGTTTTTAAGTATTATTTTTTAAAGAGTCCGCCAATACCCTTGGCGGCTCCTTTGGCTGCCATGGATGCCATAGTGCGCGCCATCTTGCCACCCTTGAACTGTTTCATCATGGTTTGCATTTGTTCAAACTGTGCAAGCAGACGATTCACTTCTTGAACCTCAACGCCTGCGCCCGCTGCAATTCGACGTTTGCGAGTGGCTTTCAATAACTCCGGTTTTGCACGCTCTTTGGGTGTCATGCTGTCGATGATTCCGCGCATGCGCTTGGTTTGTTTATCGGCGGCGCTTAAATTGGTTTTGGAGGCGGCTTGCGCCATATGGCTTGGTAGCTTATCCATCAAACTAGCCATACCTCCCATCTGTTGCATCTGCACCAGTTGATCGCGGAAGTCGCCTAGATCAAACCCGCCTTTAGAAATCTTACTCGCTAACTTTTCTGCTTTGGCAACGTCAACGTTTTGTTGGGCTTGTTCAACCAGTGCAAGAATGTCGCCCATACCTAAGATACGGGTTGCCATGCGGTCAGCATCGAATGCTTCGAGGCCATCCATTTTTTCAGCAACACCAATGAACTTGAGTGGCACACCAGTAACTTGACGTACAGAGAGTGCGGCACCACCTCGTGAGTCACCATCGAGTTTGGTGAGGATTACACCAGTGAGTGGGAGTGCCTCATGGAATGCTTTGGCTGTATTAACAGCATCTTGACCCAACATCGCATCAACAACAAACAAGGTCTCGATCGGATTGAGATTGGCGTGCAAGGTTTTAATTTCTTGCATTAGCGCTTCATCAATACCAAGTCGACCAGCCGTATCTACCAAGAGCACATCAAAATAATGGCGGCGAGCCCAATCAAGAGCAGCAGCAGCAATTTCACTCGGCTTTTGATTGATATTGCTTGGGAAAAATTCAGCGCCAACTTGTTTAGTGACGGTTTCTAGCTGTTCGATGGCTGCAGGGCGATAGACGTCACAAGAAACAGTTAAAACCTTCTTTTTCTTCTTTTCTTCTAGAAACTTGGCTAACTTACCTACCGAGGTAGTTTTACCGGCACCCTGTAAGCCAGCCATCAGAATGACTGCTGGAGGTTGAGTAGCTAGATTCAGTTCACCACTTTGCGCGGTATCTCCACGCATGACTTGGGCTAGCTCACGTTGCACCACCCCAACAAGCGCTTGGCCGGGACTAAGGCTTCCAACCACTTCTTCGCCAAGGGCTTTAAATTTAATTTGCTCGAGTAAAGATTTAACGACTGGAAGTGCAACGTCCGCCTCCAGCAAGGCTAGCCGGATCTCCCGCAGCATTTCTGCGGTGTTTTCTTCGGTAAGGCGAGCTTGGCCCCGCATTGTTTTCACAACACGAGATAGACGGTCGGTGAGATTCTCTAGCATTTATCGATTAGACTTTCCAGATGGATATTTTAGGTTACTCAGGCTCGGGATGGCTCCCATCTGCACTTTATTTGCTGCTTTTGGTCTTTTTAAGTTCGCGACCAAAGGGAAAAATTGAATCTCCAGCTTTTACAGGCTTGGTTCAGGCATTCATCTTATTGATTTTGCTGGTACATGGAGTTGTGCTGCACGACTCGGTCTTTACCCCTGAGGGATTTGTTTTTGGTTTTGCCCAGGATTTGTCACTAATCGCTTGGGTTGGCCTCGCTTTTTATTGGTTTCAGTCTTGGTTTTTGCCTATCTCTAGCTTGCGTTGGCTAGTTTTGTGTTTTGCACTGATCTGCTCGGTATTGCCCGCCCTTTTCTCAGGCACCTTAATTTCTCCAAAGGCCGTCTCTGATCCTTGGTTTAAAGGGCATTTTATTGTGGCTACGATCTCAGTTGGATTATTGAGTTTGGCGGCGATGCATGCCATGTTGATGAGTATTCAGGACCGAGCATTGCATCGTCAGTTAGCCATTCTCCCCAATAGTCGTATAGCCCACTGGCTTGAGGATTTGCCGCCCTTGATGACAATGGAAAGTTTGTTGTTTAACTTACTGTATGTGGGTGTTGCACTTCTGAGTTTGACTGTATTTTCAGGTCTACTTTTTTCACAAGCATTATTTGGTAAGCCGCTTGTTTTTGATCACAAGACCATCTTTGCATTGATTTCCTGGCTCTTGTTTTCTGGACTTCTCATAGCCCGTTGGCGTGTTGGTTTACGTGGGCGTGTGGCCGTTCGTTGGGTCTTGAGTGCTTATGTCGTTTTACTACTGGCTTATGTTGGCAGTAGATTTGTGTTGGAAGTAATTCTTCAGAGAGTATGACGTTTTGATTAAGTGGCTTTTACTAATTGCTGGCGCAGGCGCTTTGTACCTTTGGATAAAAGGAAAAAAACAAACAAAGCTCAATAGCGATGAGGCTGCCAGGATAAAGGCTGAGCGAAACAAAGTTGTTGAGCCAGAAGTGATTGTCCAGTGCCGCCATTGTTCAGTTCACCTTCCAAGGCCCGAGGCGATTAGGCAAGAGGATCGTTACTATTGTTCTCAAGAACATCTTGATAGCCTAGACGATCAGGGTTGGCTGGGTTATGCCGCTTGGCGAATTTCACCAAATCAGGATATTCGGCCAGAAGGTGTCGCTCCTGATTTAGTGGTGATTCATCACATCAGTCTTCCGCCCGGCGGTTTTGCAGATCGAAACTCAACGCAATTCATTGTGGATTTTTTCCAAAATAGGCTTGATTCATCGCTTCACCCTTATTTTGAAGAAATTGCTGATCAAAAGGTGTCGAGCCATTTTCTGATTGCACGTAATGGTGAGGTCTATCAGTTTGTCTCTACTCAGAAGAAAGCCTGGCACGCCGGTGTTTCATCTTTTTTAGGTCGCGAGAAGTGCAATGATTTCTCTATTGGAATTGAGTTGGAGGGTGATGATGAACATCCTTTTGAAGATATTCAGTATTCCATCCTGGCTAAATTAAGCGCTCAACTAAGTTCTGCCTACCCTAATCTGCAATTTGCTGGCCATAGCGATATTGCCCCCGGCAGAAAAACAGACCCTGGTATTCAATTTAGTTGGCAAAAGTTCCAAGCCAAAACCGGCATTTCAGCTAAAAAAATACCCTTTGGTTTGGACCCTCGCTAGAGCTCCTAAGTAGTATGTGAGCACATGCTCACTTTATTGCCCTTTAGTTAAAAAGGACTGCTAATTTTGCACCAAAATAGCCCTTAAATTCCTGGGATGCCTAGGAAAAATACTTATAAATATTCGTCAGAAATATCTTACCAAATTCCAAATATTTCCCTATACTTAGTGTCAAATGCACTTCGAGACACTAGATGTAGTGTTTGAATTCGGCAATACCCTATTGTTTTTTAACGATTTTTTGTCCAAATAACTATATATAAGTAGGAAAAATATGACATACGCTAACCCCCAGACAGCAGGACAGACTGCCGGCACAAATAATCCAGGGATGCACCCTTCGGAATCCATGAATCAAACCCCGTCTGCTGGCTTTGTAGCTGGCGGAGTTGGCGGTGGTCAAGCTACTCAATTGTCTGACTACAAAATCATTCGCCGAAATGGCTCAGTAGTGGCATTTGAGCCATCAAAGATTGCGATTGCGGTGACTAAAGCTTTTCTGGCGGTTAATGGGGGTCAGGGCGCAGCATCTGCACGTGTTCGTGAGCAAGTAGAGCAATTAACTCACTCAGTAGTGCGTGCCTTGTTGCGTAGTCGTCCGAATGGCGGCACATTCCATATTGAAGATATTCAAGATCAGGTTGAGTTGGCGTTGATGCGCAGCGGTGAACACAATGTTGCCCGTGCGTATGTGCTCTACCGTGAGAAGCGCAATCAAGAGCGTGCAACACAACAGGGTATCGCACAAGAAACGCAGGCTGCTACTCAAGCTGGTGAATCTGGCCTGAAGGTTACGGACGATGGGGTAGAGAAGTGGCTAGATATGGCTGCTTTGCGCACCATTATTGAGGCAGCATGTGAAGGGCTTGGTAATAATATTGATGCAAGCCCAATCATTACTGAAACTATCAAGAATTTGTACGATGGTGTGCCGATGGCACAGGTGTATGACTCAGCGATTTTGGCGTCACGCACTTTGATTGAAAAAGATCCTGCATACAGTCAAGTCACTGCACGCATCTTAATGCACGTGATTCGTAAAGAAATTTTAGGTCGCGAAGTACTGCAAGGCGATATGCAGGCTGAGTACGCCACCTACTTTGCTAAGTACATCAATGAAGGTATTTCTGCTGAACTCTTAGATCCACGCATGCGCGAGTTTGATCTACCAAGATTAGCGGCTGCCTTGAATGCAAGTCGTGACTTGCAGTTCAATTACCTTGGTTTGCAGACTTTGTATGACCGCTATTTCTTGCATATTGAAGACCGTCGTATTGAGATGCCACAGGCTTTCTTCATGCGCGTTGCAATGGGCTTGTCTTTGAATGAGTTGGATCGCGAGCGTCGTGCAATCGAGTTCTATGAAATTCTCTCTACATTTGATTTCATGTCCAGTACGCCAACATTGTTTAACTCAGCGACAACACGTCCTCAGTTATCAAGCTGCTACTTGACAACGGTGGATGATGATTTGGACGGCATCTATGAAGCATTGAAAGAAAATGCACTCTTGTCTAAGTTTGCTGGCGGTTTAGGTAATGACTGGACAAACGTGCGCGCCTTGGGAAGTCATATCAAAGGCACTAACGGTAAGTCACAAGGTGTGGTGCCATTCTTAAAAGTGGTGAACGACACAGCAGTTGCGGTGAACCAAGGTGGTAAGCGTAAGGGTGCAGTTTGTGCTTACCTAGAGACATGGCACTTAGATATTGAAGAGTTCCTCGAGTTGCGTAAGAACACCGGTGATGACCGTCGCCGTACGCATGATATGAATACGTCTAACTGGATTCCAGACTTGTTCATGAAGCGTGTAATGGAGGGTGGTGAGTGGACACTGTTCTCGCCTTCAAATACGCCTGACTTGCATGATAAATATGGCAAGGCTTTTGAAGAGGCCTATGTTGCCTATGAGAAAAAAGCGGATGCTGGTGAATTGAAACCATTCCGCCGCATTCCTGCGCAGCAATTATGGCGCAAGATGTTGGGCATGCTGTTTGAAACTGGTCACCCATGGATTACATTTAAAGATCCCTGCAATATTCGTAGCCCACAACAGCATATTGGTGTGGTCCACTCTTCTAATTTGTGTACTGAGATTACTCTGAACACAAACGAAAGCGAGATTGCTGTGTGTAACTTGGGTTCAGTGAACTTAACAGCCCATATGACTACCGATGCATCTGGCAAGATGATTTTGGATCACGAGAAGCTCCAGAAAACAATTCGTACTGCAATGCGCATGTTGGATAACGTCATTGATATCAACTATTACGCTGTTGCTAAAGCCCGTAACTCCAACTTGAAGCATCGTCCTGTTGGTATGGGCATCATGGGCTTCCAGGATTGCTTGCATATGCAACGCATTCCTTATGCTAGCGATGAAGCGGTGAAATTTGCTGATTCCTCTATGGAGGCAGTGTGCTACTACGCCTATCAAGCATCCAATGAGTTAGCTGAAGAGCGTGGCGTTTACAGCACTTACAAAGGATCTTTGTGGGATCGCGGCATTCTTCCGCAAGACTCAGTAGCTTTGTTGGCAGCAGAGCGTGGCGGTTACCTTGAAGTCGATAGCTCATCTACGATGAACTGGGATGGTTTGCGTGCCCGCATCAAGCAGCACGGTATGCGCAACTCCAACTGTGTAGCAATTGCACCGACAGCAACGATTTCCAACATCATTGGCGTTTCAGCCTGTATTGAGCCTACATTCCAGAACTTGTTCGTGAAATCTAACCTTTCGGGCGAGTTCACTGTAGTAAATGAGTATTTGGTGCGTGATTTGAAGGATCGCGGCCTTTGGGATGAAGTGATGATTGCCGATTTGAAGTACTTTGACGGTACTTTGTCTAAGATTGATCGTGTTCCACAAGATTTACGTGACTTGTATGCCACTGCATTTGAGGTAGAGCCAAGCTGGTTGGTTGAGGCAGCTTCACGTCGTCAGAAGTGGATTGACCAAGCGCAGTCACTCAATATCTACATGGGCGGTGCATCAGGTAAGAAATTAGATGACACTTACAAGCTGGCTTGGTTGCGTGGTCTAAAAACTACGTATTACCTCCGCACAATGGCTGCAACTCACGTTGAGAAGTCTACTGTTTCAAGTGGTCAGTTAAATGCAGTTTCCAGCGGTGGTGGTGTGAATGGTACAGATGCATCAGCAGCGCAAGAATTGGATGGCCCAGCATGCACAATGCGCCCGGGCGATGCTGGATTTGAAGAATGTGAAGCTTGTCAGTAAGCATTTGATTGCTGATCTATAAAAGAAAAGAATTTAGGAGATTGTTATGTTGAATTGGGAAGAAGAAGTTGCGCCGGCACTAGCAAGAGCAGGTCTCGCACAGCAACCAGTTGTGGCAGAACCACAGCGCCCACAAGCAGACGAAGTCGCAATTGCGCCTCAAGTCGCCGCGCCTACACAAGCCGCTTCATTAGGCGGTGGCGCAGCTTTACGTGTCAATGCTGCTGATAAGCGTGTAATTAATGCAAAGACTGACGTAAATCAGCTGGTTCCGTTTAAATATAAGTGGGCTTGGGAGAAATATCTTGCTGGTTGTGCAAACCATTGGATGCCGCAAGAGATTAATATGAATCGCGATATCGCGCTTTGGAAGGATCCTAATGGCTTAACTGAAGATGAGCGTCGCATTATCAAGCGCAATCTTGGTTTCTTCACGACAGCAGATTCTCTGGCGGCAAATAATATTGTTTTGGGTACTTATCGCCACATCACTGCCCCAGAATGCCGTCAATATCTATTGCGTCAAGCGTTTGAGGAGGCAATTCATACTCATGCCTATCAATATATTGTGGAATCTTTAGGTTTAGACCAGAGCGAAATCTTTAATGCGTACAACGAGATTGAGTCCATTCGCGCTAAAGATGAGTTCTTGATTCCTTACATTGACGTATTAACTAACCCAAATTTCAAAACTGGAACATTAGAAACCGACCAAACTTTGCTGCGATCACTCATTGTTTTTGCATGCGTGATGGAAGGTTTGTTCTTTTATGTTGGTTTTACGCAAATACTTGCGATGGGTCGTCAAAACAAAATGACGGGTGCTGCTGAGCAGTATCAATACATCCTTCGTGACGAGTCTATGCACTGCAATTTTGGTATTGATTTAATTAATCAAATCAAGCTGGAGAACCCGCAGTTATGGACTTCTGCGTTCAAAGATGAGATCAAATCTATCTTCGAAAAAGCAGTGGAATTAGAGTACCGTTATGCAGAGGATACGATGCCTCGCGGAGTGCTCGGATTGAACGCGCCGATGTTCAAAGGTTACCTAAGATACATCTGTAATCGCAGATGTTTGCAAATAGGACTTGACGCAATGTTCCCAAATGAAGAGAATCCATTCCCATGGATGTCAGAAATGATTGATCTGAAAAAAGAGAGAAACTTTTTTGAGACACGCGTTATTGAGTATCAAACTGGCGGTGCGCTAAGTTGGGAATAGTAGTCAGGTAGAAAGCGCATAGCCGGCTAAATAGGAGATTAGACGGTTGGATAGTTTTAAAAGTCAGCAAAACCAGACTCAAATCCGAAAACCCTTGTCCAAGGGTGTCTGGTCTACTCTCCCTATTTTTTCCAGCAAATTTAAGAAGCCGTTGTCCTTTGGGGCCACGGCTTTTTTTCCAGGATTCATTAGCGTGCAGCACTTAGCATCAAGCCGCGCGCCGATGAATGGCTCGCTCGTCGGCTCCAATCGGTTGCAAAACCAAGCGGAAATGAATTGGTCGGGTCTTCTTAATCGGTAGTTTGTACTAATCCTCACGTGAAGGAGCATTACTATGGCAATCGCCAAGAAAAAAGTTGCTGCAAAGAAACCTGCTGCTAAAAAGCCTGCTGCTAAAAAAGTAGCTGCTAAGAAGCGTCCTGCTGCTAAAAAAGCTGCTGCTAAAAAGCCTGCTGCTAAAAAAGTAGCTGCTAAGAAGCGTCCTGCTGCTAAAAAAGCTGCTGCTAAGAAGCCTGCTGCTAAAAAAGTAGCTAAGAAGAAGCCTGCTGCTAAAAAAGCTGCTGCTAAAAAAGTAGCACGTAAAGTAGCAAAAAAAAAGTAAGTAAGCCTGCTGCGAAGAAAGCGGGCAAGGCTGCAAAAAAGCCCGTGGCTAACAAAGCTGCTACTTCAACTGCGTTGAATCCAGCTGCTGCTTGGCCCTTCCCAACTGGCACGCGCCCATAAGCTCTGCTTGTAGGCGGGTGAAGTTCAAAGGGATCTCTCACGAGATCCCTTTTTTATTAGCTCTTTTGAGAAGATTTTTATCTAGAAGGTAAATCCGAACGCGGATTTGAACTGAGCGGCGATTTCATCTTTGCTCATTTGGTGATTTTGTGGTCCCTGATGGGTAATTTTGATTGAGCCCATCAAACTGGCTAAGCGGCCAGTAGTTTCCCAATCCATGCCATTTTCCAATCCAAATAGCAATCCACCTCGGAATGCATCACCGCAACCGGTTGGATCAACTACTTTTGCTGCAGGTACTGGCGGAATTGCGATGCACTTACCTTCAAAGTAAATATCTGCACCTTCGGCACCCTTGGTCACGATTAATGCTTTCACCCTTTCGGCTACTTTGGCCAGACTCAAACCTGTCCTTTGAGAAAGCATTTCGCCCTCATAGTCATTTACAGCGAGAAAACTCGCAATATCCACCAGCTCTAATAGTTCTGGACCATTGAACATTGGCAAACCCTGGCCTGGATCGAATACAAATGGGATACCTGCTTCAGCTAATTGATGGCAGTGTTCCCACATTCCTTGACGACCGTCTGGGGCGACAATGCCGAACTTTGCTGCGTCTTTAGTATTCTTTTTGCGCTCTGCCACTACTGCAGAAACTTGGTTTAGATGGGATTCGCCCATTGCACCGGGATGAAAAGCAGTAATTTGATTATTAGCTTGATCAGTTGTGATCATGGCTTGGGCAGTAAATGCCTGCTCAATCTGCCGAATATGTGTCGCATCAATCTTTAGTTGCGTAAGGCGATCAAAGTAAGGGGCGGCATCACCACCTACTGTTGCCATAATGATTGGGTCGCCACCGAGAAGACTGAGGTTATAGGCAATATTGCCTGCACAACCACCAAATTCACGGCGCATTGTAGGGACCAAGAATGCAACGTTAAGGATGTGAATTTGCTCAGGCAGGATTTGATCGGCAAATTTGCCTTCAAAGTTCATGATGGTGTCGTAAGCGATGGAACCGCAGATCAAGCTGGCCATAAATAATTACTTTCTAATAAAAATCAATTGAAATGAGTGTGAAGTGGAATCTGGAGCCTACTTTTCAGGGTAAAAAATTCTAACGCGATAGCCTGCAGCATTTTGTGGAAGAGAAATTGGGAGTTCAGAAGAAAAAATTTCACCAGAAGGCGCACCTTGGTTTAAAAAATCAGTATGTGATTCTTGCCAAGCGCTTGGTAACCATTCTTGCGGTGTAAATTGAATCGATTTAATCTCGGATTCCTCTGCATCTGTGAGTGTAATTTCTAAATTTGGAAATAAAACTGATAATGCGAGACGATTTTGCAACTGAACTTGCATTACAAATTGATTTAAATCGTTTTTAAGGCCCTCTCGCGCGTTTTCAGGCGAAAGAGTGACAGAAGTTATTTTCCATGCAGCAAAATCGCTTACAGAGCGATTTACGCACCTTAGTGCGCGGCACAATTGTTCGTCCAACTTCTGTAAAAGAGAAAAAGCACTGCTTGCTATCGGAGAAGAGCTGCCATCGACACGTGTTGCTAATGCCGGCAACAAAGAATTTCTAGAAAGATGCTCACCAAAAACAATGAGCAAGATTAAAAATAGGCTGAGAAGAATTAACTTAAGACTTTTTTTTTGAGCCGGCACAGAGGCATCTGTGTTTTTGCTGGTCAAATTTTCTGTATTGCCCTTTTCAGGAAGGGTGCCGTGCAAACAGACCCAACCTTCACTTTCTTTCCAGACGGAAAGGTTTAACCATTGGCTATAGGTGGCTATGACTTCTTCTGCTTGACGAGCTAGCACCCCAGACAACACAATTTTTCCACCCGGACGCATTTTATTTACCAAGGCTGGGGCTAAAACTTGTAGCGGATTGGCCAAAATATTAGCCATGACGATATCGTATTTAGTTTCTGCAGCAAGTTCTGGCGCATTTTCATTGGGCAGAACAAAACGAATCACCGTATTGTTGATTTCTGCATTGCTACGTGCCGCAACCATGGCTTGTGGATCAATGTCGGTTCCAACAACGGGATTGCAGCCCAGTTTTGCAGCAGCGATTGCCAGAATTCCAGATCCGCAACCGTAATCCAAGAGACTTTGGTTATGTAGTTGTGTATTTTGTTCCAACCAAAGAAGGCAGAGATGGGTTGTTGGGTGACTGCCAGTGCCAAATGCTAGGCCTGGATCTACCGCTAAGCAAATTGCATTCGGGTCAGTAGGCGCAACATGCCAGGAAGGTACTACCCAAATACGCTCGCCAATCTGAATTGGGGTAAATTGGCTCTGGGTTAAGCGGACCCAGTCCTGCTCCTCAACAATCTTTTGTTCAGGAGTGGGAAGATTGAATCCCGCTTCCTTGAGGGATGCAAGGAGCTCAGGAATGAAATTCACCGCTCCTGAGTCGTCTAACTCAGGATTAAACAGCGCGGTGACTGAAGAGCGATCCCAGGCTTGAACCTCTGGTGAGAGTCCTGGTTCTCCATAAAGCGGGTTTTCATCATAGCCACCCGCAGCATCGTCTTCAACGGTGACAGAGAGTGCACCCACTTCCAGCAATGCATCACCCAAAGGTTCAGCAATTTCTGCAGGTACCGTGAAAACAAGTTCACGATAAGACATGCTTACTCCACATCAACATCACTTAACGGCGGCTTATGGCTTGCCGCGACTAGCGGCTTGCTCTTCTAGGCGGTGCTCCAGATAGTGAATGCTGGTTCCGCCCTCTATAAAGTTTGGATCGAGCATGAGTTCGCGATGGAGTGGCACATTAGTCGTAATCCCATCAATCACCATCTCAGAAAGCGCAATCTGCATACGACGAATCGCTTGTTCGCGAGTATTGCCGTAAGAAATCAATTTACCAATCATCGAATCGTAATTGGATGGCACTACATAGCCACTGTAGGCATGTGAGTCGACACGAATGCCAGGACCACCTGGCATATGGAATGAACCAATTTTGCCTGGGCTTGGTGTGAACTTGAATGGATCTTCCGCATTGAGACGGCATTCGATAGCGTGACCACGGAAAACGATATCTTTCTGGCGATAGCTGAGTTTTAAGCCAGCAGCGATGCGAATTTGCTCTTGGACGATATCGACGCCAGTAATCATTTCAGTAACTGGATGCTCAACTTGAACACGGGTATTCATCTCGATAAAGAAGAATTCACCGTCTTCATACAAGAATTCAAAAGTACCAGCACCGCGATAACCAATTTTTCTACAAGCTTCTGCACAGCGTTCGCCAATCTTAGCAATTAAGCGGCGATCAATGCCAGGTGCTGGAGCTTCTTCAATGACTTTTTGATGGCGACGTTGCATCGAGCAATCACGCTCACCTAACCAAATGGCATTTCCATGGGTATCAGCCAAAATCTGAATCTCTACGTGGCGAGGTTTTTCTAAAAACTTCTCCATATAGACTTCTGGGTTGCCAAAAGCACGGCCAGCCTCTTCTTTGGTCATATTGACCGCATTCAGAAGAGCGGCTTCGGTATGTACTACGCGCATACCGCGGCCACCACCACCGCCAGCGGCTTTAATGATGACTGGATAGCCAACACGTTTTGCCGTAGTAATAATTTCTTTTGGATTGTCTGGCAATGCGCCTTCTGATCCAGGAACGCAAGGAACGCCTGCTTTGATCATGGCGCGCTTAGCTGAAACCTTATCGCCCATGAGGCGAATTGAAGCGGCAGTTGGGCCAATAAATGCAAAACCGGATTTTTCAACGCGCTCAGCAAAGTCAGCATTCTCAGACAGAAAGCCGTAGCCAGGGTGAATCGCTTCAGCATCTGTCACTTCGGCTGCTGAAATGATGGCAGGCATATTGAGGTAGCTCAGCGGTGACGGGGCCGGTCCAATGCAGACTGCTTCATCTGCAAGCTTCACGTATTTAGCTTCTTTATCTGCGGTTGAGTAGACCACCACAGTTTTAATTCCCAACTCGCGGCATGCGCGTTGGATACGGAGAGCAATTTCTCCGCGATTGGCAATCAGAATCTTATCGAACATGTCGGCTCTGAGTTAAGTAACGGTGGATTGGAATAGATCTAAAAGAGATCTATTAAGCGATGATGAACAGAGGCTGGTCAAACTCAACACCTTGGCCGTTCTCACACAGAATTTGCTTGATAACACCGGCTTGCTCGGATTCGATCTCATTGAGTAGTTTCATCGCTTCAATGATGCACAGCGTTTGCCCTACTTTGACTGTATCGCCAACTTTGACAAAGTCAGGAGACTCAGGATTTGGTGCGCGATAGAAGGTTCCTACCATTGGTGAGCGAGCTACAAAACCAGTTTCAGCAGGCGCTTCTTCGGCAGTCAATGCAGTAACTGCTGGCGCTGCGGCAGGAGCAGCTTGCATTACCTGAGCTGGGGCTGGATTGGCGTAAACCACTTGACCGGCTGGAGCTGGAGATCCGGCATTCACAATGCGAACACGATCTTCACCTTCATTCACTTCTAGTTCAGAAATTCCTGATTCAGAAACAAGGTCGATTAGGGTTTTCAGTTTTCTCAGATCCATGGAAGGACTTCCTCTCTTGTAATTCTTAATTAATCTTTATTTTTGTAAACGTACGATTGCTGCTTGCAAGGCCAATTCGTATCCAATTGCCCCTAGTCCGCAGATCACGCCAGTGGCGATATCCGATAGATAGGAATGTTTGCGGAATTCTTCACGCTGGTGAATATTGGACAGGTGTACTTCTGTGAATGGGATGGCTACTCCAGCCAAGGCATCACGTAAGGCAACGCTAGTATGGGTAAAGGCGCCTGGATTAATGATGATGAAATCCACCCCATCTTGTTTGGCTTTTTGAACTCGGTCAATGAGCTCGCCTTCGTGATTGCTTTGGAAGGTTGTTAAATCGACTGAGTGGGACTTGGCGATTGTGCCAAGCTTCGTATGAATATCTTCTAGAGTAGTTTTGCCATAAACCTCTGGCTCACGGGTGCCCAATAAGTTGAGATTGGGGCCTTGAATAACAAGAATTGAAGTATTTTTCGACATAGATCGATATTTTTAGAGGCAGTTAGGTTTAATTACGTAAATACAGCTTTTCTCTAAAACTGCTTACTTCATGAAGAATCCCCCTCATGTAGCACAGGCAAAGTATACCCCTAGAGCTCGATGATCAGTTCAAAAAATAGGGCAAAAATGAGCTATTTTTGGTGATTTTAAGAGCAAATATTGAAAAATATGAATAGAAAATGCCTAATTCCTGCCCGAATCTTATTTGGTAACAGTAATTAAAAAACCTTATAAAGCGGATTTAATTGATTTTCTGAGCTCTTCTTCGCTTATCTTCCCTAATTTACTGCTAGTGGACTTACCTTGACTGTTGATGATGATGGTGTAGGGTAAGGCGCCCTGAGAGTTGCCCATTTGCTTGGATAGATTGCTGCCTTCTAGTCCACCAATCACAATGGGATAGGAAACTGGGGTCATTTCTAGGAATTGGCGAATATTGGAGGGTGAATCGATGCCGATGCCGACAAATAAGACATTTTGAGTCTTAAACTCGGCTTGTAATTTGTCTAAAGTGGGCATTTCTTCAACACAAGGAGGACACCAAGAGGCCCAAAAGTTGACTACAAGTACTTTTCCTTGCCATTGCGCCGTGTCAACTGGTTTGCCATCAGCTGTTTGCCATGGGTTGGCAAAAAAGGCTTTGATAGCTGGGTCACTTGCCAAGCCAGTTTTGTAAATCCATTGCGAAGTCAATACTCCTGCAAGGAGGGCTACAAGACTAATTCCGGCGATGCTAATCCACTGTCTTCGGTTCATTGCTACTCCTTAGCTAAAATTCCCCAATGCATATTCATATCTTGGGCATTTGCGGTACTTTCATGGGCGGCATTGCCGCAATCGCTCGGCAGGCCGGGCATCGCGTAACTGGCTGTGATGCCAACGTCTATCCACCAATGAGCACGCAACTTGAGGCTCAGGGTATTGAGCTCATTGAGGGATTCTCGCCCGACCAATTATTACAGTTTGAGACTATGCCTGATTTATTTGTAATCGGTAACGTCGTTTCTCGTGGCAATCCGCTGATGGAGGCCATCCTGAATCAAGGGCTTCCTTACACATCTGGACCCCAGTGGCTTGGTGAGCAAGTATTGTTTGAAAGGCATGTATTGGCTGTTGCTGGCACTCACGGTAAAACGACTACCTCTGCCATGTTGGCCTGGATCTTAGAATTTAATGACTATAAGCCAGGCTATTTAATTGGCGGAGTGCCATTGAATTTCACGGTATCTGCTCGTCTGGGTGAGAGCAAATACTTTGTGATCGAGGCAGATGAATACGACACCGCCTTTTTTGATAAACGCAGTAAGTTTGTCCACTATCGTCCGCGCACCGCTTTATTAAACAATCTTGAGTTTGATCACGCCGATATTTTTGCTGACCTGGCTGCAATCGAAACGCAGTTTCATCATTTAGTCCGTACGGTGCCGGGAAATGGTCTTGTGGTTGTGAATGGTGAAGAGCCTGCGCTAGAGAGAGTGATTACTCGAGGTGCTTGGGCGCCTGTTGAAAAGTTTGGTCAAGATAAACACAATGCTTGGTCTCTGATTTCTCAAGCGGCAGATGGCTTCGTTGTTTTGCAGGATGGTAAAGAAGTTGCAGCGGTGACCTGGGCCCCAGACTCTGGTGTCATGGGTCGACATAATCAACTCAATGCATTGGCAGCGATTGCTTCTGCAAACCATATTGGCATTGCTCCAACTGATGCAGCACGTGCTCTTGCTGAGTTTAAGAATGTGAAACGTCGCTTAGAAACGATTGGCGTAGCAAATGAGGTGACGGTCTACGATGATTTTGCGCATCACCCAACTGCAATTATTACTACAGTAGATGGCTTGCGTCGTCGCGTAGGGCAGTCTCGAATTTTGGCAGTATTAGAACCGCGTTCTAATACGATGAAACTCGGCGTCATGAAAGCCCAACTACCTAATAGCTTAGAGGCGGCTGATAAGATTTTTGCTTATGGTGCTAACGCTGGTAAAGATTCTTTGGGTTGGGATTTAAACGAAGTTTTAGCCCCATTAAATGTCAAAGAAAAAGCTCGTGCCTTGGCCTTTGATGATTTAAGTGCGTTGGTAGATGCAGTGGCAAAAGAAGCAAAGCCTGGTGATCACATTTTGGTGATGAGTAATGGCGGTTTTGGTGGTGTGCATCAAAAAATATTGACCGCAATACAAGAGAAAGCAAAGTAATGAGTATGAGACTAAAAGATAAAGTAGCCATCATTACTGGGGCCGCAAAAGGGATTGGCTTTGCAACGGCAAAGCGCTTTGCACAAGAGGGTGCAAAAGTCATGATCACGGATGTGAACCCTGATGCAGTGAAGGCTGCAGTTGATCTCATTCCTGGCTCGGAAGCTTTTGTCATGAACGTGACTGATCGTGCAAGTATTGAAGCAGCTGTTGATCAAATCATGCAGCGTCACGGGCGCATAGATATTTTAATTAACAATGCTGGCATCACACAAGATGCACGCTTAGTCAAAATGACGGAAGCGCAATTTGATACGGTGATTGATATCAATCTCAAGGGTGTATTCAATTGCACACAATTGGTTGTACCGCACATGTTGGAGGCAGGCAAAGGAGCCGTCGTTAATGCCTCTAGTGTTGTGGGTATTTATGGAAACTTTGGACAGACAAACTATTCAGCAACGAAGTTTGGTGTGATTGGATTCACTAAAACTTGGGCGCGTGAATTAGGTCCAAAAGGTATTCGGGTTAATGCAGTGTGCCCAGGCTTTATTGCGACTGAGATGGTCAAAGCCATGCCAGAAAACATCCTAAAAGATATTGAAAGACGCAGCTGGCTGGGTCGCCTAGGTACTCCCGAAGAAATGGCGAACGTGTATTTATTCTTGGCGAGCGATGAAGCTAGTTATGTCAATGGCGTTGCACTTGAGGCCAGCGGCGGGATCTCTCTCTAAGCATGCATCTTTTATATGAAGAGGGTGGTGACATCAAAGTCGCCACAGTCCAGTCCACCTCGGGCGCCGGAGACGCTGAATCTTGGCAAGCAACCAGTCTTTCCGGTAAGAAGATTAAGTTAAAGACTAAAGAAGTTTGGCTTCGTTTTGAAAAGCCAGAACCACAAGCATTAATGGATGAGGCGAACACCTTATCTAAAGAAATTGATCTACAGTTCCTATGGGATTGTGCACCTGATGAAGAGTTTGGTTTAGTGGATGTTGCACAAGAGTACTTTGGTGCTCAAGCAAGTATCCCGCAACAAACGGCACTAGCCATTGCCTTGCAAGGTGCGCCGGTATTTTTCCGTCGCAAAGGTCGGGGACGTTTTCAGAGGGCGCCGTTAGAACAGCTGCAAGCTGGTCTGGCCGCTTTGGAACGTAAGCAAAAGGAATTAGAGCGGCAGGCTGCGTGGCAAAAAGAGCTTGTAGCTGGCGTGTTTCCAGAGACGCTCAAGTCTCAAGCAAATCAACTCTTGTTTTCTCCCGATAAAAATACCTCAGCTTACAAAGCATTAATTGCTGCTTGCACTGAGGCAGGAGAATCTCCTGCCCAATTGATGATCCGCTGTGGCGCGATTGATTCACCCTTGCAATATCACCAAGGCATGTTTTTAAAAGCCCATTTCCCTCAGGGTGCTGCACATGATCCAAGCTTGGTAGTGGACCAGTCTGTATTGGACGTCATCATTTCAGAGTTACCTTTAGCTGAAGTGACTGCTTTCTCGATTGATGATTCGGGTACTACTGAGATTGATGATGCTTTATCGGTTACTGCACTTGAGGGTGGCGGACATCGCATTGGTATTCATATCGCTGCCCCTGGTTTGGTGATCGCTAAGGATGATGCTTTGGATAAGGTCGCACGCACGCGTATGTCGACCGTGTACTTTCCTGGCGACAAAATTACGATGTTGCCCGATGCGGTGATTGCCCTGTTCTCATTGGATGAGGGTGCCGCTCGACCAGCTTTATCGATTTATGTGGATATCGATTCGACTGGAATCCTGGATAAGGAATCTTTGCAATTACGTGCTGAGATGGTTCCCATGGGATCAAATCTTCGTCTAGAAAATTTAGAGCATTTGGTGACGGAGGAAAGTCTGACTGATGAATCATCTGACTATGCGTATCGTCAAGAGCTCAGTGTGTTGTGGACCGCAGCAAAGTTATTGCATGCAGGGCGTCAAGAGCAGCGCGTCGCCAATGGATTGCGTGCTGAGCAATTAGGAGTTTTGGATCCTAACGCTTTAGCAAGAGACTTTCATTTTCAAATCAAAGAAGTCGATGGTACGCAGCGAGTTGGGATTACGCCTCGTCAGCGCGGTTCCATCCTCGATACCATCGTTGCCGAGTGGATGATTTATTGCAATAGTGCCTCAGGGCGCTTACTGGCAGATCATGGGGTGCCTGGTTTGTTCCGCACCCAAAAGGGTTGGGGCCCGTTGCGTACACGCATGCAGACGACACCTGGTCCTCATGAAGGGCTGGGTTTGGAGTATTACGCTTGGTGTACATCGCCATTGCGTCGCTATTCCGATTTGGTGAATCAGTGGCAGTTAATTGCGATAGCTAAGCATGGCATCACCGCCAAGATGGTAGCGCCATTCCCGCCGCGAGATGCCGCCTTAATGGGTATTGCTGCCGACTTTGAAGCTTGCTATTCAGCCTATGGTGAATACCAAGGCCGTCTTGAGAAGTATTGGTGCTTACGTTGGGTTTCTCAGGATGAAGTTCCTAAGCAGGTATTCGTAAGGCACCTTAAAGAAGGAATGTCGCGTGTTGAACCTATTCCACTGCATTTACCAATCCCAGAATTGGCTACCTACCCGCGTATGACCAGAGCCGAAGTGAGTATTGCTGACGTAGATCTCCTACAACTCACTGCTGGGGTACGAGTGCTTCATGTTGAGACACCAGAAGTTCCTGAGAGTGATGCAAGTCCAACCTAAGTTTGCTCAGTTAGTGGCGCGCTTAGATGGGGGTTGGTATCGCTATCCATTTGCTTATGCGCTAGGCCTCTCTATTCTGGCTCACCTTATCTTTTTATCTTTTCGCTGGGGCATTGGAGAAATAGAAAATCGTCGTTTAAATACACCGCTGAGCGTTGTTTTGGTGAATGCTAGCAATCAAGTGGCGCCCAAGGAGGCCAATAAATTGGCGCAAGCGAATTTACATGGAGGGGGCAATACTGCTAATCAAGATGCCAGTGCGCTTCATCGCGCAAGACTTGGTGCAGATGCTCGCCTAGAGGTTTTAGAGAAACAACAAAAACAAATGCTAGCTAAGCTTGAAGCAGAGCGAGCACTAGCAGGTGGTCGTAAAAGTGGAGATGAGCAAAAAGCAGTATCCCAGTTGAACTCTTTAGAAGCTGAGCTGGCCAAGCGTTTGCAGGCGAATGGCCGCGAACCCCGACGCAAGGTCTTGACTGGAGCTAGCACCAAGACGGTTGTATTTGCGCAGTATTACGATGCTATGCGTCAAAAAATCGAGGCCTATGGGAGTGCATTTTTCCCACGAGCAAACGGGCGCCCTCTATACGGCAGTTTGGTGATTGTGGTGAGTGTCGATGCCCAGGGGCGGATTGCTAATAATGCTCAGGGCAAAGATGGTCTGAGTATTGGACGAAGCTCTGGCAATCCCGAGTTAGATCGTCAGGCCTTAGCAATTGTGCGTGCTTCTGCCCCCTTTGGAATTTTCTCTACAGAAATGCGCAATCAGATTGATATCTTGGACTGGGTATCTACTTTTGATTTCACAAGAGATGGATCTGATCGCTTAGATCTGCGCCCGTAATTCAGTAGACGCCACTCAATTTCGCTTATCCTGTAGTCACTATGATTCAAGCTACTTCCGCCGATTTGCAAATCAATCCTACCGACTTTCCCGGAGTGGATGTTTATGCGGTCGCGGGTAATCCAATTTCGCACAGTAAATCACCCGTCATCCATAAGCGGTTTGCTGAGCAGTCAAATCAAAAAATACACTACGGTCGTTTGCAGCCTGCACTTGATGAATTCAAAATCGCTGCGCAAGCCTTCTTTGCCGCTGGTGGTAAAGGTATGAATGTCACTGTGCCATTTAAATTAGATGCTCAGGCTCTTGCAGATGCATTAACACCTCGTGCGCAGCTCGCTGGCGCTGTAAATACTCTACGCATTGAAGATGGAAAAATTTTTGGTGACAATACTGATGGCGCTGGTTTAGTTAGGGACTTATTGGCGCAGGGTATTCAGATTAAAGGAGCTCGAATCCTATTATTGGGGGCGGGCGGCGCTTCTCGCGGAGTGCTTGGCCCATTGCTAGAGCAGTCTCCCAAAGAGTTGATCATTGCCAATCGATCAAATACTAAGGCCGATGAACTGGTTCACTTGTTTAGTGATGTAGCTGGCTCCTTTAATGTTGCGCTACAAGCAGTCTCATTAAGTGATCTTGAGGATGCTGGTAGGACTACATCTCCTTTTGATCTTATTATTAACGCTACTGCAGCAGGCTTATCCGATGCATCGCCGATTAGCGATGGGGCAGCAAGTAATATTTTTACTCCAAAATCTTTCGCCTACGATATGGTCTACGGCAAGGTCACCGCCTTTATGCAGCAAGCATTACATCGCGGCGCACGGGTAAGCGATGGCTTGGGCATGCTGGTAGAGCAGGCTGCTGACGCCTTCTTAATTTGGCGTGGTGCTACGCTTGCTAATGCGATTAATCCTCGCGTCGTATTGGCAGAACTTCGTACTTCCTAGTTTTTAGCTGAGCTTCGATGCGCTGGCTTTCTTACCTTCTGAAATGCTTGCTGGGTAGTTTTATTGCCATGCAAATGTACTTTGTCATTCAGATTGGTTTGTGGGCAGCGCTGGACCCAGACAGTACTGCATTTCAGAGGGCAGAGCGATGGCGCCTTTGCGGTCTGTCTTGGTCTTGCCCTGTGCAGTCAAGCTGGGTTCCTTACGACAAAATCTCTGCCAATCTCAAGCGTGCTGTTTTAGTGAGCGAAGATGACATCTTCTTTCAGCATTCGGGTGTGCGGGTGGAGGATATGAAAAAAGCTTGGACTAAGAACTCACAGCTTAATCAGCAGGGTGGTAAATCCAAAACCGCTTTACGTGGTGGTTCCACAATCACACAGCAACTAGCGAAGAATCTTTTTCTCTCTTCCGAACAGAATTATTTTCGCAAAGCGCAAGAGCTGATTATTACGGGACTACTTGAGGTTATGCTATCTAAGCAGAGGTTGTTCGAGATTTATCTAAATTCAGTAGAGTGGGGCGAGGGCATCTTTGGTATTGGTGCCGCTTCTCAACATTACTATGGAATAAAACCGGCATTACTGAATCGCGAACAGGCGGCAGCCTTAGCCTCTGCATTACCAGCCCCAAAATGTTTCGACAAAGCGCAGTATTGCCGCAAAGCCAATATTCATTTCCCTACAAGACAAGACTTTATTTTGGAAAATATGGATAGAGTAGCTCTGGCACCAACTCCAAAACCAAAGACGCGTTAGGTCTGCTGTAGGTCGACACGACTTCTTTTATTTAATGGCTGCCGCTCTTAATGCATCTCTCGTAGTGATGGCTACTTTTCTGGCTGCTTCAGCAAAATCATTGCCTGAGCTTGCATACAAGATTGCTCTGGAGGAGTTGATCATCATCCCTATGCCTGGTTTGTTGGGGATTTTTCCAGCCTGAACAGTAGCATCGATATCGCCACCTTGAGCACCAATACCTGGAATAAGCAAAGGCATCTCGCCCACAATCGCTCGCACCTTGGCGATTTCCTCTGGGAAGGTTGCGCCAACCACGAGACTGATTTGGCCTGAGGTATTCCATTTCTGTGCGGCTAGCTTGGCGACGTGTAAATAAAGCGGTTCACCATTCGGGGCCACATTCAAGAACTGAAGGTCTGACCCCCCCGGATTGGAAGTGCGACATAAAACAATCACGCCCTTGCTGGCATGTTTTAAATAAGGCTCTATTGTGTCAAAGCCCATATAGGGATTGACAGTAACCGCATCTGCACCATAACGTTCAAAAGCCTCTAAGGCATAGTGGTCGGCAGTGCTGCCGATGTCACCACGCTTAGAGTCCAAGATGACTGGAATATGGGGGTACTTATCTTTCAGGTATCTAGTCAGCTTTTCTAGTTGGGCTTCAGCTCTTTGCGAAGCGAAGTAGGCAAATTGGGGCTTAAAGGAGCAGGCGGTATCCGCAGTAGCATCAGCGATCTCGCGGCAGAACTCAAAAATCCCTTCAGGCTTACCCTGAAGTACAGTGGGTAAGCGCTTCGGATCTGGATCAAAGCCCACGCACAACATGCTGCCTTGGGAAGCCCATGCGGACTGGAGTTGTTGGCTAAAGGTATTTGGGCTAGAGTTCATTGGAATTGAGCTTATTTTAGTGAAACTGTCATGATCTATAGGATAAACTAGCGACCATTCCTTAGGAGTTCACCATGATCAACTTGTTCGTCCTGCAAAATGGCCGCCTCTCTCAAGAGCAAGTGGAAGATCGCAATGAATTGTTGCAATACTCCAACCCTATCTGGATCGATGTGGTTGACCCTGAAGAGGAAGAGCTCCTGTGGATTAAAGAGGCTTTTGGCGTTCTTTTGCCTGAATTAGATGATTTGGGTGACTTAGAAGCTTCTGCGCGGTATTTCGAAGCTGATGACGGCCATCTTCATATTCGTACCGACTTCTTGTTGGATGAGGAAGAAACTTCTCGCAACGTGCGAGTCGCTTTCGTGATGACCAAGCAAGTCTTGTTCTCTATTCATGATGAAGATTTACCAGTTTTCCGCTTGGTGCGTTTGCGTGCTCGTTTACGCCCAGGTTCAGTGAGTAATGCAAAAGACGTTTTGCTGGATTTGTATTCCACTGATGCTGAATATTCTGCCGATGCTTTGGAAGAGGTTTATGAAAACCTCGAGCAAGCCGGAAAGCGTGTTTTGCAAGATGACATCACTGATAACGATGCAGAAGAAGTGCTCGAAACGATTGCTAAGGAAGAGGATACCAACGGACGTATTCGTCGCAATGTGATGGATACCCGCCGGGCATTATCTTTTTTAATGCGTAGCAAATTATTGTCTGATGAGCAGCAAGAAGAAGCGCGTCAGATTTTGCGAGATATTGATTCACTAGAAAACCATACTGCGTTCTTGTTCGATAAGATTAACTTCTTAATGGATGCGACAGTTGGTTTTATTAATTTGAACCAAAGTAAGATCATCAAGATCTTCTCGGTGGTATCCGTCGCCTTAATGCCTCCCACACTCTTGGCTAGCGTATGGGGTATGAACTTCCGCTACATGCCTGAACTAGAGCAGACCTGGGGTTATCCAGTTGCCATTATTTCTATGGTGATCTCTGCGATGATTCCATTGGGCTACTTCCGCCATAAGGGCTGGCTAAGCTCACGCTAATTCTGTAGTGCTGCCTTATTAGGCGTTTTTGGGTTTTAGTATTTCCAAGAATTGAGATAAGGCAAAATCACGCGCTTGTTCACGTATGATTTGACGATCACCCTTGAAGTGTTTAGTCAGTGTGGCGGTATTGATGACATCATTTCCAATACTCTCTTTAATTGCCCAGCCAAAGCACACGGTACCAACTGGTTTTTCTGGTGAGCCACCTGTTGGTCCAGCAATGCCAGTAATAGAGATAGCGGCATTGACATGTGCATTGTGTAGAGCTCCCTCAGCCATCGCTCTAGCAACTTGCTCGCTGACCGCGCCAAAGGATTCAATCGTTTCTATTGGAACGTCTAAGCATTCAGATTTTGCGGCATTGCTATAGGTGATGTAGCCTCGCTCAAGCCAATCGCTGGAACCGGCTAAATCCGTTAGGGTAGCGCAGACCAGGCCACCGGTGCAGGATTCAGCTAAGGCAATTTTCCAACCTCGGCTTATTAAGGTAAGCGCAACAGCTCTCGCTAGTTCATGCTGGGGATCGTTATTATTTTTCATAAGATATAGCTCAATCCAATATGTAAAAGCGTCAGGGTGATGAGAGTGAAAAATGCTGCAGCCAAATCATCAGCAATAATTCCGAAGCCGCGCCACAGTATTAAGCCAACACTTGATGGAGAGGAGTTATCTCCACCTTCTAAATGTTTAAAGTGACGATCAATCATTCCAATCGGACCTGGCTTGACGGCATCAAAAAATCGGAAGAGTGCAAATGCCACAATTTGCACCCATAGGCTTGCCGGCATGATGAAAATCAATACTAGCCAGAAGGCAACAACTTCATCCCAGACAATTCCACCAAAATCTTTTTTACCCAACTCTTCGCTAACTTGTCCGCAGATCCAGCAACCCAGAGCAATTCCTATGCCAATGGTCCACAGCCAGGCTTCGGTAGATAGAAAATACTCACCCACTAAGAATGCGGCCCAGGCCCACAGGGTTCCTGCGGTACCAGGTGCAAAAGGCGCTAAACCGCTGCCCATGCCAAATGCCAGGGCGCGGCTGGGTTTGCTAAACACCCACTTAAAACTGGGAATGAATGTGGAAGCACTGGGTGTATTGGCTTGAGTATTCATGCAAAGTGATCAAAGGACTTCATGAGTAAATTGGCTTCTTGAGTATCCAACTCTTTTGAATCCTTATCGATGATGCGTATCTCAGTTGTTGCGTGTTGCATGGATTTGATGTTGCCAATTTGTGTGAGTGGAAGATTGAGGTCGGCACTGATTTGGGTAATGACATCCCGTTTGCTAATTGGGGCGGTGAAGCACAGCTCGTAATCATCCCCTCCATTTGCAGCACATTGGTTTTGGATGGCATGTGATTGCTTGAGAAGCGTGCTGGATTTTGGAATCCGGTCTAAAAAGATTTCAGCGCTTTTTCCAGACTCTTCCAGGATGTGTTTGAGATCGCCCAATAGGCCATCAGAGACATCCAAAGCAGAATTGGCTAAACCTCTTAAGGCAATGCCTAAATCCAGTCTAGGAGTTGGGCGATGCATGTGTGCTTCAATTTTCTCCAAATCTTCTTTTGCTAATTCAATTTCATGACGCAGTGCAGCAAGAGTAAGTCGGGCATCACCTACAGCTCCTGAAACCCAAATGTCATCGCTTTCTAATGCCCCCGATCTACAAATGGCTTTGCCTTTTGGGACGCTGCCAAAGGCGGTGATGCAAATCGTGAGTGGACCAGCAGTGGTGTCACCACCAATCAATGGACAGTTATATTGATTTGCAATAGCAAATAAGCCCTTGCTAAAGGCTTCTAGCCAGGCTGAATCAGGCCCTGGTAAGGCTAGTGCCAAAGTGAAGCCCAAAGGCTTGGCGCCCATGGCTGCTAGGTCTGAGAGGTTGACGGCTAGGGCTTTCCAGCCTAGCCACTCTGGATTGGTGTCAGGGAAAAAGTGTCGTCCTGAGACCAGCATGTCGCTGGTGATAGCAATTTCTTCAGTAGGGTCGATTTTGAGTAGCGCACAGTCATCACCAATTCCCAATTTCACCGAGCCGGGATTGTTCGCAAGCATGAGTTCTGACTGTGTTTTAAAGAAACGCCGAATCAGGTCAAATTCGCCAAGTCGAGAGATTTGAGATTGCATGCCCCATTTTATGGCTCTTGGGACTCTTTCATCTGAGAGGAATAGAATTAGAAGCTTGAATACGTCTGATAGATGAGTGAACTGATGAGCAAACCAAGCAATAGCAGCAAAGAACAACAAATAGCGGATTTAAGAGCGGCCGCCCTCCACTATCACGAGTTTCCTGTTCCCGGAAAAATCGAAATTGCTCCAACTAAGCAGTTAACTAATCAGCGAGACTTAGCACTTGCCTACACCCCTGGTGTTGCAGCAGCCTGCGAAGAAATTGCTAAGGATCCTGCCAATGCATTTCGTTACACAGCACGCGGAAATTTAGTCGGCGTAATTACGAACGGTACCGCAGTATTAGGTTTGGGAAATATTGGACCATTGGCAAGTAAGCCAGTGATGGAAGGTAAAGCAGTTCTCTTTAAGAAATTTGCTGGCATTGATGTTTTCGATATCGAGGTTAATGAAAACGATCCAGATAAATTAGTTGAGATCATTGCTGCACTTGAGCCTACTTTTGGCGGTATCAATTTAGAGGACATCAAAGCACCAGATTGTTTTGTAGTTGAGCGCAAATTACAGGCTCGCATGAAGATCCCAGTCTTTCATGATGACCAACACGGAACTGCGATTGTGGTCGCTGCCGCAATTCTGAATGGCTTGAAAGTAGTTGGTAAAGATGTGGCTAGCGTGAAGCTAGTTACCTCAGGTGCTGGTGCTGCTGCATTAGCTTGCTTGGATTTGCTGGTTGACCTTGGCATTCCTCGTAAAAATATTTGGGTTACTGATTTGGCTGGTGTTGCTTATAAAGGTCGCAAAGAACTCATGGATCCGGAGAAAGAGCCATTCTGTCAAGAGACAGATTTGCGCACTTTAGATCAAGTGATTGAAGGCGCTGATATTTTCTTAGGTCTTTCTGCTGGTGGTGTATTAAAGCAAGACATGGTTAAAAAGATGGCTAATAAGCCATTGATTTATGCCCTAGCAAATCCAACGCCTGAGATTCTTCCTGAGGAAGTTAAAGAAGTTCGTCCTGATGCAGTGATGGCAACTGGCCGTACTGATTATCCGAACCAAGTGAATAACGTATTGTGCTTTCCATTCATCTTCCGCGGTGCACTGGATGTTGGTGCTACCACTATCACGCGTGGCATGGAAGTCGCGGCAGTTAAGGCTGTGGCGGAGTTAGCGCAAGCAGAGCAAAGCGAAGTAGTGACCTCTGTGTATGGTATTGAGAACTTGTCTTTTGGCCCAGAATATTTGATTCCGAAGCCATTTGACCCACGTTTGATAACGGTCATTGCACCTGCGGTTGCTAAGGCGGCGATGGATGATGGCGTTGCTCAACGTCCGATTAAAGACTTTGACGCTTATCGTAATCAGTTGCAACAATTTGTGTACCACTCTGGTACTTTGATGAAGCCGCTATTTAGTATTGCTAAGGGTGTTCCTGCCGCACAAAAACGTATCGTGTTTGCTGAGGGTGAAGATGAGCGTGTATTACGTGCAGTACAAATCATCATTGATGAGCATTTAGCGACGCCAATTTTGATCGGACGCCCCGCAGTAATTGAGCACCGCATTGGCAAGTTTGGGTTGCGTATTAAAGCTGGTGAAGATTTTGAGATCGTCAATCCTGAGAACGATCCACGCTATCGTGATTTTTGGCAAACCTATTTAGGTTTAACGGAGCGCAAAGGCGTTACTGAATCTTTCGCTAAGTTAGAAATGCGTCGTCGCAACAGCCTAATTGGCTCGGTCATGATTACCAAAGGTATGGCCGATGGCATGATTTGTGGAACTGTTGGTAATTTAGCTACGCATTTGAAGTATGTGGATGAAGTAGTGGGTCATGAAGTAGGTGCGAATGTTTATGGCGCCATGTCTGGATTGATTTTGCCGGGACGCCAAGTATTTTTGGTTGATACCCATGTCAATATCGATCCAAGTGCAGAGCAGTTGGCTGAATTGACCTTGATGGCTGCATGCGAAATGCGTAAATTAGGTCTAGCGCCTAAAGTTGCACTATTGTCACACTCCAATTTTGGTTCAAGCAGTGCGCCTTCCGCAGTGAAGATGCGTGAAGTGTTGGCATTGATTCAAAAAGCAGATCCAACCCTTGAGGTTGATGGTGAAATGCATGGTGATAGCGCTTTGGATGAAACTATTCGTGCCAGCGCCGTTACTTCATCCCCATTAAAGGGTGATGCTAATTTGCTGGTGTTGCCAAATATTGATGCTGCAAACATTTCTTACAACTTGCTAAAGACTGCAGCTGGTAACGGCATTGCAATCGGACCATTACTCCTAGGTGCCGCTAAGCCGATTCATATCCTGACGCCATCCGCTACTGTGCGTCGTATCGTCAATGTCACTACTTTGGCGGTAGTTGAAGCGGCAAGTAACGCCAGGGGCGTGGCTTAAGAAGTAAGAGTAAGCTTTTATTTATGTTAGTTAGCGGTAACTAACATAAATAATTATTATATAAATCAATGGTTTATGTAAAATGTGCTGTAATTGGGCTTGATTTGATGGCGTGTTAAGGGTAACCTAGCACCCATCATGAATAATCGCTCTGAAAACGGCACTACAGTAAGCTTCGACGAACACAGTCGCGCTGAAAGTTGGGATAGTAATGATCGACTTGAAACCGAGTCTTCTGCTGCCAATATATATGCCGAGGGTGGCTTATCTCGTTTACAAACCTATGCAGCAAATCAAGTTTCGGGGAAAAAAGTGACAGCTTCTTGGCGTGCCGCTTTGGCCGTTCGCGATGCCGGACCGCCGGCAATGTTGCGCAGTGTGCGCCCTAATATCGTGCAATCTATCCGTGCTTTCCGTACTCCTGACCTCCAGGAGGCTGCTACAGAGCTTGGTCAACACTTCATTTACGCCAATTGCGCAAATGCAATGACTAAAGGCGAAGTATTGGAAGCGATTGCTATTGCGTATACATTTACCAAGCAACAAGCGAAGAATTTCGATCCTTTGTTAGATGCTTTGACAACTACGGTTGATAAGTCTGGTCCACAACCAGGTTTCGTTGTGGTGCTCGAAGGCCTGCCTTGTACACAGAAGTTCGATAAAGAGGCTCGCGAGACACTGTTAGATGTGTTCCGTGATGCTGTGGACTTCTGGTCTGAGCGTCGCACACCTTATCGCGTGTTCTACTCTTTTGCCTAAATTACTAACTCAGTAATTATTTAGGCTGAGCACTAAGAAAACAGCATAAATCGCCTCTATTTGAGGCGATTTTGCATTTCTGGATCCCAAATACTGTGAACGGCAGTGATCGCCACAATTCCAGCAGTCTCAGTTCTCAATACCCGATCCCCTAGAGAAACAATTTGATATCCAGCAGCTTGAGCTTGAGCCTCTTCCTCTGGAGAATGCCCACCCTCGGGCCCAATCATCAAAATAACATCCTGCGGTTGACTTTCAATTAATACTGAGTACAGGCTTTTGTCAGTATCTGGGCTTAAAAGTAGTTTAAGTTTCGCTTTTTGTGGCTTTTGTAGGTAACTCTCAAAACTTTGAACGGGTTCTACTGAAGCTAAAACAGTGCGATCACATTGTTCGCAGGCCGCCTGAACAATACCCTCCCAGTGGAGGAGGCGTTTTTGCGCCCGCTCGGCATCGCTAGAGCGCATCAATTTAATCACTGAGCGCTCGCACTGCAGCGGTGCAATCACTTGAGCGCCGGTCTCTATGGCTTTCTCAACAACCCAATCCATCTTGTCACCACCAGCCAGACCTTGTGCCAATGTAATGGCATAAGGGCTCTCACGATGGGTATCTAGGCGAATATCACTCAACTCTGCTTCCCCAGATTTATTGCTCAGGGAAAGGAGTTTGGCCTTAGCAACATGGCCTTCCCCATCAAAGATGGGGAAGAATTCACCGACCTGGATACGGCGGACACGCAAGTGATGGGCGAGCTCAGGGGTGAGGGTATTTGGCTTTTGGGTTTCCCATGGCCCGGGAAGATAAAATTGAGGCATTACTGAAATATAGCTAATTAATTTTCCAGAGACCTAATTTACGATGTCAAACCTTCAAATTCGTATGGCAAACGCCATTCGTGCTTTATCCATGGATGCAGTTCAACAAGCCAATTCTGGTCACCCTGGAATGCCTATGGGTATGGCTGATATTGCGGTTGGTCTTTGGAATGAGCATTTGCAACATAACCCAACAGATCCACATTGGATGAATCGCGATCGCTTTGTTTTATCAAACGGTCATGGCTCCATGTTGTTGTATTCCTTACTGCACCTCACGGGTTACGACTTGCCGATGAGCGAGTTAAAAAATTTCCGTCAATTGCATAGTAAAACTGCTGGCCATCCTGAATATGGAATTACGCCTGGAGTAGAAACCACTACCGGACCATTAGGTCAGGGTATTTCAAACGCAGTGGGTATGGCGCTGGCAGAGAAATTATTGGCAGAAGAATTTAATCGCCCTGGCCATGACATTGTTGATCACTTCACCTATGTATTTTTAGGTGACGGTTGTTTGATGGAGGGCATCAGTCATGAAGTCTGTTCACTAGCCGGTACCCTCAAGTTAAGCAAGCTTATTGCACTATGGGATGACAACGGCATTTCGATTGATGGCAAGGTCGTTTCTTGGTTTAACGAAGATACGCCAAAGCGTTTTGAGGCATACGGTTGGAATGTGATTCGTGATGTGGATGGTCATGATGCAGAGGCTGTATCTACCGCAATCGCTAAAGCGAAGAAGAGTGACAAACCAACCTTAATCTGTTGCAAGACAGCGATTGGTCAAGGCTCGCCGAATATGGCTGGCAGTGATAAGGTGCATGGCTCCCCATTAGGCTCAGCTGAAATAGCGGCAACTCGTGTTGCCTTGAACTGGCCGTATGCTCCGTTCGAAATTCCAAATGATATTTATGAATCCTGGGATTTCAAGAAGCGTGGACAAGCTGCTGAGCATGAGTGGAATAAAGAATTCCAAGCGTACAAAAATAAATATCCAGAGTTGGCCTCTGAATTACAGCGCCGTATGCAAGGCGACTTATCTCAAGACTTCTCTAAAACTTTAGATGCTTACTTAAAGACCTGTGAAACCAAAGCAGAAACGATTGCTACTCGCAAAGCAAGTCAGAATGCTATCGAAGCGCTAGCACCAGCCTTACCAGAATTTATGGGCGGCTCTGCTGACTTAACAGGTTCTAACTTAACTAACTGGTCTGCATGCAAAGCTGTGCGTGCTGACCAATGGGGTAACCACATCAACTACGGTGTTCGTGAATTTGGTATGAGCGCCATCATGAACGGTATCGCTTTGCATGGTGGCTACATCCCATTCGGCGGCACCTTCCTAACCTTCTCGGATTACAGTCGCAATGCCTTGCGCATGGCTGCATTGATGAAGTTGCGCAGCATCTTTGTCTTTACGCATGACTCGATTGGCTTGGGTGAAGATGGCCCAACACACCAGTCTGTTGAGCACGTAGCAAGCTTGCGCCTTATTCCGAATTTAATGGTTTGGCGCCCATGTGACACCACGGAGAGTGCAGTTGCCTGGGGGGCAGCCATTGAGCGTAAGCATGGCCCTAGTGCTTTGATCTTCAGTCGTCAAAACTGCCCATTTGTATCGCGCAATAGCCAACAAGTAAAAGATATTGCACGTGGTGGATATGTTTTGCGTGACCCCAAGAAATCCAAGATCGATGCAGTGATTATTGCTACGGGATCAGAGATTGCTTTGGCACTACAAACTGCGGAGCGTTTAGAGGGTGAAGGTTTTGGCATTCGCGTAGTGTCAATCCCATCAACAACGGTATTTGATCAACAAGATGCCGCTTACAAAGCAAAAGTCTTGCCGGCTGATATTCCACGTATTGCTGTTGAAGCTGGGGTGAGTGATTTCTGGTGGAAGTATGGTTGTGCGGCGGTGCACGGTGTTGATACTTTTGGTGAGTCAGCGCCAGCGCCAGTGCTTTATGAATATTTTGGCTTGACCGTGGATCAGATCGCTAAAACAGTAAAGCAATGCATTGCCAAGAAATAAAAAAGATCAGAAGCAGAGTATTTATTTAAGAATTCAAAATTAGTAAGGGGAATGGAATGACAATTCGTGTCGCAATTAATGGTTATGGTCGCATTGGTCGCATGGTCTTGCGTGCCTTTTATGAAGATCAAGTCAATGGCAAGCCAAGACGTGATATCAAAATCGTCGCAATTAACGCGATGGGTGATATCGATATCAATGCACACTTAACGCAATATGATTCTGCGCACGGTCGTTTTCCTGCTGAAGTAAAAGTAGATGGTGATTGCATGGTAGTTAATGGCGATCGCATCAAAATGTTTTCGACTCGCAATCCTTTAGAAACACCTTGGGGTGAGTTGGGAGTGGACTTAGTGCTCGAGTGCTCCGGCAAGTTCACCTCAAAAGAAAAAGCCATGGTGCATATCTCTCAGGGCGCGAAGAAAGTATTGATCTCTGCTCCCGGTGAAAAAGATGTGGATGCCACAATTGTTTACGGTGTAAATCAGCAAGTGCTTAAACCAAGCGACGTCGTGGTTTCTAATGCGAGCTGTACGACTAACTGTTTAGCGCCTTTGGTTAAGCCATTGCTGGAAAAAATTGGCATCGAGTCTGGCTTGATGACAACGATCCATGCATTTACAAACGACCAGGTTCTGACTGACGTGTATCACAAGGATATGCGCCGTGCCCGTTCTGCTGTGAGCAGCATGATTCCAACGAAGACGGGTGCTGCAAAAGCGGTTGGTTTGGTGTTGCCAGCTTTGGCAGGACGCTTTGATGGTTTTGCAATGCGCGTGCCCGTTATTAACGTTTCTGTCGTGGATTTAACCTTTGCTGCCAGCCGCGCTACTAGCGTGGACGAAGTGAACTCTATCCTCAAAACAGCGAGCGAGGGCGAATTGAAGGGTATTTTGGGTTTTAATACTTTGCCTTTGGTATCTATCGATTTCAATCATGATCCACGCCCCAGTATTTATGACGCTTCCCAGACTCGCGTGTCGGCAGACGGCAAGTTGGTCAAAGTCTTGGCTTGGTACGACAACGAATGGGGCTATTCAGTCCAAATGCTCAATGCTGCTGAAGCATTGATGGCTGTAAGGTAAGTAATTGATGGGGTTTTAAGGCTAAAAGAGCTTAAAATCTTATTTTGTAGTTAAAAAAGACCTCAATTGAGGTCTTTTTTCATTATCTGTGCTTATCTTCCCAAATTAGGATTTTGGCTTCTTTCGGCAATTCTTCTTTTGGCAGTGGCCATACATGGCTAAAGAGTGCTCTTGGAGCTTAAAACCGAGGTTTTTGGCAATATCACGTTGCCTTTTTTCAATGGCCTCATCCACAAACTCTTCTACATGCCCGCAATCCAAGCAAACCAAGTGGTCATGGTGCTGGCCCTCATTAAGCTCATAAATAGCTCTTCCGTCACCCTTACTGGACTCAAAATGACTGCGGAGTAGGAGTCCTGCTTGTTCAAACTGGGTGAGGACCCGATAAACCGTGGCCAAACCAATTTCTTTGTCTTTCTTGGCTAGGGCCATAAAGACATCTTCAGCGCTGAAGTGGGTACCGCTATTTTGATGAAAAAAGTCCAAGATTTTCATGCGTGGACCAGTAGCTTTGAGGCCAATGTCACGCAAATCCGCTGGAGTTGGGTTTTGGTTCATATTCATGGGTTTGGGAGCTAAAATCAATGTCTTAATGATACGGCCTGCCATGCAAAATTGCCTTCAACTGTTTACCCGTCTATTGAACTCCATTTTTGGGGCTCTTGACCTTGCTCGATCAGGGCTGGTTATTGTTGCTGTGAGTTCAGTAATGATCGCTACAGGCTGCACCAGCGCCGTTGATGACACGCAACGCGCCTGGATGAATAAAGTCTTTAGACCTTATGTTCCTGATGTGGTGCAAGGCAACTTTATTTCTAGCGAGCAATACGCCAAGCTCTCAGTGGGCCAAAGTCGCGAACAAGTCCGTCAAATTTTGGGCACACCTTTACTGGCTAGTTATTTCCATGCCAATCGCTGGGACTACGTTTTTGAATTTAAGCGTGCTGGTCAGCAAATGAGTAAAGAGCGTCGTGTCACTGTATTTTTCGAGGGTGATAAATTAGTGAGGTTCCAAGGCGATGCCTTACCAACCGAGGTTGAATTGGTTGCTGAGATTGATGGCTACGCAAAAACCAAGCGCTCATTCTGGGATGTCATGACGGGCTCGAATAAGCCTCCAGTAACTCCGCCGTTGCAGCAACCTGAGTTGCTAGTGCCAAGCCCAACCAATAATTTGCCGGCTGGGGCGCCAGTACCTGCGGCTCCTGCAAGTAGTTCTTTTTGGGACTTTTTTAGTTTTTCAAAAAAATCGTCAGATACCCAGCCTGAGCCCCAACCCTTAGGCCCAGGTGCTCTCAATATTCCGCAGGCTACTGAAGCGAAGTAAAGATAAAGTTGTATTGATGTCGAATGATTTTTTCGACAACCTTGAATAAGAAACGAAGATACAAATGATGAAAATCGCAATCGCTGGTGCAACCGGCCGCATGGGAAAAATGTTGATTGAGGCTGTGCTCAATTGCGCAGATACTGAGCTGGTGGGCGCGCTTGAGCATGAGTCTTGCCCGATGCTGGGTGAAGATGCTGGTGCGTTCTTGGGTAAAAACACTGGCGTAGCCATTACATCGGATATTGCAAAGGCTTTGACTGGTGCTGAATTCTTAATTGACTTCACACGACCAGAAGGCACGATGGCTCACTTAGCTGTGGCGCAAATGACTGGTAGCAAAATGATTATTGGTACTACTGGTTTGAGCTCAGATCAAATTGATAGTCTGAAAAAAGCTTCTGCCAATTTAGCTATCGTATTTGCGCCAAATATGAGTGTGGGTGTCAATGCGACATTTAAGTTGCTAGAGATTGCTGCCAAGATGTTGAACGAGGGTTACGACATTGAAATCGTTGAAGCGCACCATCGCCATAAGGTAGATGCCCCTTCAGGTACTGCACTGCGAATGGGTGAAGTGATTGCAGATGCGCTTGGTGAGAAATTAGATGATGTGGCTGTGTATGCTCGCGAAGGCCATACCGGCGAGCGCAAAGCTGGCTCAATTGGTTTTGCCACTATTCGTGGTGGAGATATTGTGGGTGATCACACTGTCTTATTTGCAGGCGAGGGCGAGCGCATTGAGATTAGCCATAAGTCTTCTAGCCGCCAATCTTATGCGCAAGGTTCATTGCGTGCCGCACGTTTCTTGCAGGATCAGAATTCCGGCTTATATGACATGCAAGATGTTCTTGGCCTGCGTAAGTAAAAAAACAAGTAAGTTGAGTAAATCAGAATAGAAGAAAAGAGTTGTATTGAATGAGTAAGGATTACGATCACCGCAGTATTGAAGCTGCAGCACGCGCTGATTGGGAGAGCGCACAAGCTTACAAGGTTACCGAGAATGCTTTAGATGCTTCCGGTAAACCAAGGCCAAAATACTATGCTTGCTCTATGTTGCCCTACCCATCAGGTAAGTTGCATATGGGTCACGTTCGTAACTATACGATTAACGATGTAATGGCGCGACAGTTGCGCATGCAGGGCTATAACGTACTGATGCCAATGGGTTGGGATGCCTTTGGAATGCCCGCAGAAAATGCGGCGATTCAGAATAAAGTACCTCCAGCTAAATGGACCTACGACAACATTGCTTATATGAAAAAGCAAATGGCAGCGATGGGTCTAGCAATTGATTGGTCGCGCGAAGTGGCTACTTGTAGTCCTGATTACTATCGTTGGAACCAATGGCTCTTTTTGAAAATGCTTGAAAAGGGTATTGCTTATCGCAAGACACAAGTCGTGAATTGGGATCCAATCGATCAAACTGTTTTAGCAAATGAGCAGGTGATTGATGGGCGCGGTTGGCGTTCAGGCGCCTTAGTTGAGAAGCGTGAGATTCCAGGCTATTACTTCAATATCACTGCTTATGCAGAGCAATTGCTCTCAGGTTTGGATGGTTTAGGTTGGCCTGAGCGCGTCAAGACGATGCAGCAAAATTGGATTGGCAAAAGTCGCGGCGTTCGTTTTGCGTTCAAGCACGAGATTGCTGATGCAAACGGTAATTTTGTTCAAGACGGTCAGTTGTATGTATTTACGACGCGTGCTGACACCATCATGGGTGTTACTTTCTGTGCAGTTGCGGCAGAGCATCCATTGGCAACTTTGGCGGCAACCAATAATCCTGAGTTGGCAGCATTCATTGAGAAATGCAAAACAGGCAGCGTGATTGAGGCTGACCTTGCTACCCAAGAAAAAGAAGGCATGTTCACAGGTCTATATGTTACGCATCCGCTAACTAATGAGCCTGTACCGGTTTGGGTTGGTAACTACGTGCTGATGTCTTATGGTGATGGCGCTGTCATGGGTGTGCCTGCACATGATGAGCGCGACTTTGCATTTGCCCTCAAATATGACTTACCAATTAAGCAGGTGATTGCTCCACGCACTCCTTCAGACATGTTCAACACTAGCCACTGGCAAGATTGGTATGCGCAGAAGGATGATGTCGTTTGTCTCAATAGTGGCAAATACGATGGCTTATCGCATGGAGAGGCTGTTGATGCGGTGGCCAAAGATTTAGAGCAAATGGGTATTGGTGAGATCAAAACCACTTACCGTTTGCGCGATTGGGGTATATCTCGTCAGCGCTATTGGGGTACACCAATTCCGATCATTCATTGTGGCGATGAACACAACCCTGGTTGCGGTGCTGTGCCAGTACCTGAAGCAGATTTACCGGTAGTGCTGCCCGAAGATTGCGTGCCAGATGGCAGCGGTAATCCGCTCAATAAGCGTGCTGACTTCCTCAATGTGAAGTGTCCACAATGTGGCAAGCCTGCACGTCGTGAGACTGACACGATGGATACCTTCGTAGATTCATCTTGGTATTTCATGCGTTACACCGGTCCAGATGCGAAGACCATGGTCGATGCGCGTAACGAATACTGGATGCCAATGGATCAGTACATTGGCGGTATTGAACATGCGATTTTGCATTTGCTCTATGCACGCTTCTGGACTAAGGTCATGCGTGATCTCAATCTCATCACTTTTGATGAGCCGTTCCAGAACTTGCTGACGCAAGGCATGGTGCTTAATGAGACCTATTACTCTGAAGAAGCATCCGGTAAAAAGACTTGGTTAAATCCATTGGATGTAGAGCTCCAACTAGATGACAAAGGCCGCCCTCAAAGCGCCAAGCTAAAAGGCGATGCTTCTGGTACACCCGTCATTATTGGCGGTGTCGAGAAGATGTCTAAGAGTAAAAACAATGGTGTTGATCCTCAAGCATTGATTGATCAATATGGTGCTGATACTGCGCGTTTATTTGTGATGTTTGCTGCTCCTCCTGAGCAACAGCTCGAGTGGTCTAGTGCCGGTGTGGAGGGCGCCTCCCGTTTCTTGCGCCGTGTTTGGGTGTATGCCAGCAGTCAAGCTGATGCAATCCGCGCTGCCTCTGAAGTATTGCCAAGCGATTTAAATGATGTTGAAAAAGAATTGCGTCGTGAAGTGCACACCATTCTGAAGCAAGCTAACTTTGACTATCAGCGTCGTCAGTACAACACCGTAGTTTCTGCGGCAATGAAGATGCTGAACGTCTTGGAGCCTGTGAAATTAGGCGACAAGACTACAGTGAGGCCTACTGTATTGCGCGAGTGTCTCAGTATTTTGATTCGGGTGCTTTACCCAGTGGTTCCGCACTTGACGCATGCCCTCTGGAATGAAATTGCTTGCGATCAATCTTTTGGCAGTCTATTGGATGCACCATGGCCTGCAGTAGATGAAGCTGCGCTGATACAAACAGAGCTGACCATCATGTTGCAAATCAATGGCAAGCTGCGCGGTGATATTCGTGTGCCTGCGGATGCTACTAAAGAGCAAATTGAGAATTTGGCATTACAAAGCGAGCCAGCCATGAAAGCATTAAACGGCGCAGCCCCTAAAAAGGTGATTGTGGTTCCAGGTCGCTTAATCAATATTGTTGCTTAGATACTTGCAAATTACTTTGAATAGAAA
This sequence comes from Polynucleobacter sp. AP-Jannik-300A-C4, assembly GCF_018688335.1. Taxonomy (NCBI): domain Bacteria; kingdom Pseudomonadati; phylum Pseudomonadota; class Betaproteobacteria; order Burkholderiales; family Burkholderiaceae; genus Polynucleobacter; species Polynucleobacter sp. AP-Jannik-300A-C4. The sequence goes on from NZ_CP061316.1 coordinate 230,016, forward strand.
CTAAACACATGCGCGTAAATCAACTTCGACGTACTCTGCTTGGGTTTCTCGCTCTAGCTCCAGTCAGCGGACTGATCGCCTGTGGCTACCGCTTACGTGGCATGGTGGATTTGCCCTACAAAGTCATCGCGATTACTGGTAGCCCATCACCCCTTCTTAGAACGGATCTACAGACAGCTATCTTGACTGGTACTGATGCAAAGGTGGCCATCAATCCCAAAGATGCTGACCTTACTTTAGAAATCACGAGCGATTTGAATGGTCGTGAGATCTTGGCATACAACTCCAATGGTCAGGTCTCTGCCTATCGCTTAAACATTCGTGTTGGGTTTAGAGCCTATGACAATACTGGAGCAGATGTCGTACCTGAAGCTGAGATCTACATGACGCGAGATATGGACTTCTCGGTATCGACTGTTTTGGCGACCGATGTCCAAATGCAACAATTTCTGTCTTTGATGCGTCGAGATCTTGCTGTGCAAATTCTGCGTCGTGTTGCTGCAACTGCCCGAGTTCCACGGCCTAAAAGTTTTTAAAGAATGACGATCCAATCGCATGGTTAAGAGCGATGCCCTACAGGTTCACTTGAAGTCGCTGAATTCAGCCGCTTCATTAAAGCCCCTGTACATATTTAGTGGTGATGAGCCTCTCCTCATGATGGAGGCGATGGATCAATTACGTGCCACTGCGAAAAAAATGGGTTACACCGACCGTGAAGTTTTATTGCAAGAGCGCGGGTTTGATTGGAGCGCCTTATTAAGTGCGGGCCAAACTATGTCTTTGTTTGGAGACAAGCGCTGGGTTGAGTTACGCATACCAACAGGTAAGCCTGGCCGTGATGGTGCTGATGCGCTTAAACAGTTCTCTGCCCAAATCGAGTCTCAGCCAGTTGGACCCGAGGGGCCGGATACGATTTTTTGCATCATCCTACCTAAATTGGATGGTAAGACTAAAACCTCTGCTTGGTTTACTGCTTTGGATGAAGCAGGTATGGCGATTCAGTTGGATTCCTTGGATCGCACGCAATTGCCGCAATGGATTGCGGGACGACTCAAGAAGCAGGGTCAAGAAGTGCAGTCAGGTCCAGATGGACAGCGCGCTTTAGCTTTCATTGCTGAGCAAGTAGAAGGAAACCTGATTGCTGCCCATCAAGAAATTCAAAAGCTAGGTTTATTGCATCCTGCAGGCGTATTAACTGAGGACCAAATTAGGTCAGCTATTTTGAAAGTGGCTCGCTATAACGTTTTTGAACTAACTGAAGCGATGTTGGCTGGTGATCTGCCTCGACTCAATCGTATGTTAGATGGCCTCAAGGGTGAGGGTGAGCCTTTGGTCTTGATTCTATGGAGCGTAACGGAAGAGCTTCGGATACTATCGAAACTGAAGGCAGCAAGTGATGCTGGGGAGTCTGTGCAGAACTTAATGCGTGCTAACCGCATTTGGGGTAATAAAGAGCGTTTATATCCTCAGGCTTTAAAGCGGGTACAGCCCTTAAGGTTGCGCAGAGCAATGCAGCTAGCTGCAGGTTTAGATCGTCAGGCTAAAGGATTGCATGCGGCGGAATTACCAGCAGATCCTTGGGATGGTTTGCGTTTAGTGGGAAATCTATTGCGCTAGATACATCAATATTAATTTTGACATAGTAAATATATGAGTAATTCAACAAATACCATTCAGCAAATGATGCAAGATATTGGCCGACGTGCTCGTCAGGCATCACGCGCAATGGCGCGGGCATCTAGCGAACAGAAAAATAAAGCCTTATTGCATATCGCCAAGTTGGTTCGTGAGCGTTCTGAAGAAATTTTGCGAGTTAATGCGCTTGATGTTGCTCGCGCAAAAACCAATGGGCAAGACGCCGCCTTTATTGACCGCCTCACCATGACTCCCAAGACGATTGAGTCTATGGCATTGGGTTTAGAGCAAATTGTTTCTTTGGAAGATCCGATTGGAAAAATAACGCCATTGCAAAAACAGGCCTCTGGTATTGAACTCGGTCAGATGCGTGTTCCACTCGGTGTGATTGGCATTATTTATGAGTCTCGTCCAAATGTGACAATTGATGCCGCAGCGCTTTGCTTAAAGTCAGGTAATGCGGTGATTTTGCGTGGTGGCTCAGAGGCGATTGACTCAAATGCCTTATTGGCGCAATTGATTCAAGAAGGTTTGGATGCAGCTAATTTGCCAATGGATGCAGTTCAAGTTGTGACCACTACAGATCGCGCTGCTGTTGGCGAAATGATCACCATGACCGAATACATCGATGTGATCGTGCCACGCGGTGGCAAGAGTTTGATCGCCCGATTGATGGCAGAAGCACGCGTACCAATGATTAAACATTTGGATGGCATCTGCCATACCTATATTGATGCTGACGCAGATATCGCGATGGCGATTAAGGTTTGCGATAACGCCAAGACCCAACGCTATGCGCCTTGTAATGCGATGGAAACACTCCTGGTCAACAAGAATATTGCGCCGCAAGTTTTGCCAGCTCTTTGTAAGATTTACCAAGACAAGGGTGTGGAATTACGTGTTGATGACCAAACCCGAAATACGCTTGAGGCGGCTGGTTTTAGAGGCTTAGTCAATGCCACTGAAGAAGATTGGCAGACAGAATATTTAGCGCCGATTTTGTCGATTAAGACGGTTGCGGATATGGATGAGGCAATGGGTCATATTGAGCAATATGGCAGTAAACATACTGATGCCATCATTACTAACAATCAGGCTCAAGCGAATCGTTTTTTGCGTGAGGTTGATAGTGCCAGTGTAATGGTCAATGCCAGCACGCGTTTTGCCGATGGCTTTGAATATGGCCTTGGCGCAGAGATCGGCATTTCTAACGACAAACTACATGCCCGCGGCCCTGTTGGCTTAGATGGTTTGACTTCCCTCAAATATATCGTCATGGGTCATGGCGAAATTCGTACTTAAATGCGTACTTAATCAATCCCGATTCAAGAACGATAAAAAATACCTAACGGAGACTATTCATTATGGGTAATGCATATTTATGGACTAAGACACTTCACATTGTCTTAATTGCCTCTTGGTTTGCAGGTTTGTTTTATCTCCCACGTATTTTTGTGAACCTGGCGGATGAGAAAAATCCTGAAGTCTATGCACGTCTTCTCGGCATGGCTGATCGTCTGTTTCGTTTTATGACCATTTTGGCAGTACCTGCAGTCTTGTTGGGCCTGACACTTTGGCTGCATTTTAAGATTGGTGCCGGTGAGGTTTGGATGCATGCCAAATTTTTCTTTGTTATCTTAGTTATTGGTTACCACCATGCTTGTTGGGGCTTGCTCAAAAAGTTCCGTAATGGTGTTAATGCCCGCTCTGGAGTTTGGTATCGCTGGTTTAATGAAGTGCCTGTGATCCTTTTATTGATCGTGACAGCCTTAGTCGTGATCAAGCCTTAATGCTGACACCTAAGTAATTGTTTAATTGTTTTGATAATTTTTTACTTCACCTTTTTAGATTGCTAGCTCCATGAGATTTTTTGTTGTTTGTCCAGGTGGACTGGAAGTGCCTCTTGCACAAGAGCTAGCAAGTATTGCGCAGCGCCCTGACTGCAAGGCTCTGGGCGCTTGGGTGATTGATCCAACACCAACTAGCCCTACAGGTGGTGTAGGTTTAGCTGCGCCTATTTCTGCTGCAATGGCTTTGAACCTGCATTCACGTATTGCAAGCCGAGTCCTACTGCAAATGGCTGAATCGCCATATCGCCAAGAGGAAGATCTCTATAAATTAGCTAGCGGTTTGGCATGGGAGGAGTGGTTTTCTTCTAAGCAAACCCTTCGAGTAGATGTGACTGCGCATCGCTCTCCACTTAAGAGTCTGAATTTCGCAACTCTGAAGATCAAGGATGCGATTGTGGATCGCCTGCGTGATGTCACTGGTGATCGCCCAAGCATTGATACTGCGTTTCCGGATGTGCGTGTGCAGGCCCATCTAACGGCCACTCATGCCACGATCTATTTGGATACTTCTGGCGAGGCCTTATTTAAACGTGGCTGGCGCGATGAAAAAGGTGATGCGCCTTTAAAAGAAAATCTTGCAGCAGGAATTTTGTCGATTACCGGCTGGAAACCCGCTCAAACCTTATTTGACCCGATGTGCGGTAGTGGCACCTTTTTGATCGAAGCTGCACAAATGGCTTTGGCTGTTCCGCCGGGAGCTATTCGGGCAGGGATGTATGGTGACGATGCGAAGCCAAGTCGCTTGGCCTATCGTCCATTAGTGACTTCAGCCCATGGCTTTGGTTTTCAAAGACTCAAGCCTTTTAACGAAGCTGCTGAACAAAAGCGCTGGATCTCTCTGAAAGACGCTGCACACGCAGAGATGATGGAAAAGCGTAAGCAGTTCCCGGATTCAGAATCTTTAGTTATTAGCGGTGGCGATATTAATGAGCGTCTGGTGGCAATGTTTAAAGGTAATTGGCAGCGTGCGCAGTTACCTGGCTTACCAGTGACTCGCCAGATTGACGCCTTGGCTAGCAAACCACCATCGAATGTTAAAGAGGGTGTCATGCTCTTGAACCCTCCATATGGTGAGCGCTTAGTCATCAAAGGTGGGCGAGGTCAGGATCGTGCTGCAGGCGGTGATATGGAGCGTGACTCCTATGAGCAAGCTGAAGAGCCAGAAGATCGCTACGCCTTTAATTTGGAAACAGGTCGTCAGAGCGCTAAACGTTCGAGCCGCGAGTCTCTCAAAAAGTTGCAAGCTCAAGAAGAGCAAGACCCCAAATTTGTCGAGTTCTTGAGACAATTTGGTCAGCACCTTAAGGATGCTTTTGGTGGTTGGAATGTCTTTGTACTCACAGCGGACATGGCCTTACCAGGGCAGTTGCGTATTAAGGAATCCAAGCGCACTCCTTTATTTAATGGTCCGTTGGAGTGCAGGCTGTTTAAGTTTGAGATGCATCAAAAACGCGATGCAGTAGCAGATTTAAAATAAAGATATCTACAAGGAAGACGGCGATGGAATTTAAAACATACATGTGTTTAATTTGCGGTTGGGTTTACGACGAAGCCGCTGGTTTGCCTGAAGAGGGTATTGCACCAGGAACGCTTTGGAAAGACGTCCCTATGAACTGGACTTGTCCTGAGTGCGGCGCACGTAAAGAAGACTTTGAAATGATGGCGATCTAATCGCCCTGAATTAATCAATTACTAAAAATACTTTAGCGAAAGCAGGACAGCATCTTGGGACAAAACGACATCTTATTTGAGCGGGCGCAAAAGACTATTCCGGGTGGGGTGAACTCGCCAGTACGCGCTTTTCGTCAGGTCGGTGGTACGCCCCGTTTTGTTGCTAAGGCTAAAGGTCCTTATTTCTGGGATGCTGAAGGTGCGCGCTATATTGATCTGATTATGTCTTGGGGCCCCATGATTGCAGGCCATGCGAATCCAGAAGTGGTTGAAGCAGTAAAGCATGCTGCAGAAACCAGCTTTAGCTACGGCGCCCCTACAGAAGGTGAAATTGAATTAGCAGAACGCATCTGCCATTTAGTTCCTAGTATTGAGCAAGTTCGTATGGTCTCGAGCGGAACTGAAGCCACTATGAGCGCTCTGCGCCTTGCGCGTGGCTATACGGAGCGTGATCTCATCATCAAGTTCGAGGGCTGTTATCACGGGCACGCCGATAGCTTGCTTGTTAAAGCAGGTTCTGGCCTCTTGACCTTTGCGGATTCAACCCAAAACGCACCGTCATCTGGTGGTGTGCCACATGACCTAGTGAAACATACCTTGGTGTTGCCATACAACGATGTGGCAGCACTAAAGGAAGTATTTGAAAAGCAGGGCAATCAGATTGCGGCAGTCATCATTGAGCCAATTGCCGGCAACATGAATCTGATTAAACCTTCAAAAGAATTTTTATCAACACTTCGCCAGCTCACCAGCCAGCATGGCAGTGTATTAATTTACGACGAGGTAATGACCGGCTTTAGAGTCGCATTAGGTGGAGCCCAATCCCTTCAAGGTATTACTCCTGACCTCACTTGTCTTGGTAAGGTGATGGGCGGTGGCATGCCAATGGCTGCCTTTGGCGGTAAAAAAGAAATCATGTCTAAGCTCGCTCCGCTGGGCAATGTATATCAGGCGGGCACCTTGTCAGGTAATCCAGTAGCAGTAGCTGCAGGCTTAAAGACCTTAGAGATTATTTCTAGAGAAGGTTTTTATGAGTGTTTGACTGGCCAAACTGAAAAGCTCATGGCTGGATTAAAGCTGGCTGCGGATGAAGCGGGCGTACCGTTTGCTGTAGATAGTGTTGGCGGTATGTTCGGTTTCTATTTTGCAAATGAAGTCCCAACTTCCTTTGAGGCGGTGACTAAAACTGATATCGAAGCGTTTAAGAAATTCTTCCACTTGATGCTGGATCAAGGTGTTTACTTTGCACCATCAGCATATGAAGCTGGATTTACCTCTATTACTCATGACAATGCAGTGCTGGAAGAGATTATTGCTGCAGCAAAAACTGCATTTAGAAAGTTATAAGAGGCGCCACGCGGAATTACATTCTGAGTGGGTGGTCATAGCCATCCACTTGAATCATTTTTATGCCCTTGCTGGGCTTGCCTGATTCTGGAATTTCCATGGCGGTGAGTTTGCCACCCCACACGCAACCAGTATCTAACCCAATGACATTCTCGTGTTGCAGTAGTCCTAGAGTGGACCAGTGTCCGAAGTAAATGAGGGAGTCTTGCGTTTTTCTATTAGGGGTTTTGAACCAGGGGATATAGCCCTTCGGACCATCTTCAAAACCTTCTTTACTTTCAAACTCCATGGTGCCCGTAGGAGTGCAAAAACGAATGCGAGTTAGTGCATTGGTAATGACGCGTAAACGCTCATAACCTTTGAGGGAGTTACTCCACTTATTTGGAGTATTGCCATACATATTCGCTAAAAAATCTTTATAGGATTTGTTACGAAGTGCTTTTTCTACTTCTTGTGCGCATTCAATCGTTTGCTGCAGATCCCATTGAGGCAAAACCCCGGCATGAACTGTTAAAACTTTTCCATTACTAAGAGCCATCGGTCGATGGCGTAACCAATGAATTAATTCAGCTCTATCGGGTGCATCCAGTATGGGTTGAACAGTATCCAACCCCTTGGTTTTGCGAATGCCCGCATCTACGGCCAGCAAGTGCAGATCATGATTTCCAAGAATGCATTCAATGCGCTTTTCTTCTTGTAATTGCTTTAGATGACGTAGGGTGCCTAATGAATCAGGACCTCGATTCACGAGATCACCCAAAAAAATCATCTTTGACTGAGTGGGGAGTTTTTTGACGAGCGCCCTTAAGGATGGTGCGCACCCTTGAATATCACCGACGGCGTAGATCTTGCTCATGCTCTATCTTAAATCGGAAAGTGCCAGAGTCTTCAATTAGTTATTCGGATGCAGATTCGGGACTGACTTTTTTAACTACGCTATAGCGCACCAAAGTCTTTTTACGTGCTTCATCATGATTCACGATGGGAAGGGGGTAGTCACGACCCAGCAGAATACCGGCAGCTTCCAGTTCAATATGACCGGCTTCCCAAGGCGCATGAATAGACTTCTTAGAGAGCTTGTCCAGTTGAGGTAAGTAGCGGCGGATAAATTTTCCTTCGGGATCAAACTTCTGGGATTGGGTGATCGGATTGAAGATGCGGAAGTAGGGCTGTGCATCACATCCTGAAGAGGAGGCCCATTGCCATCCACCATTGTTGGAAGAAAGCTCAAAGTCATTGAGGTGTTTTGCAAAATACATTTCGCCCCAGCGCCAATCAATTCCTAGGTCTTTGGTGAGAAAGCTGGCAACCACCATGCGTAAGCGGTTATGCATATAGCCACTTTGGTTGAGTTGGCACATGGCAGAATCTACCAAAGGGTAACCCGTTTTACCATCACACCAAGCTTTAAATAATTTCTTGGCAGTAGCACCACTTTCCCACTCGATATTGTCGTAGTCTGGCTTGAATGCTGCACCCTCGGCAAGACGTGGGTGATTGGCCAGAATCATGAAATAGAAATCACGCCAGATTAGTTCGCTTAACCAGATCGTTGCACCCATGCTGCCAGCAAGCATACGGCGATGTGCTTCGCGCACCAAGCCCCTAATGGATAGCATGCCAAAACGCAGATGGGTAGATAGATAGCTCACCCCTTTAATGGCTGGGAAGTCTCGACCGATTTGGTATTGATCGATGCGGTGCAGAAAATCCTCTAAGAAATTTTGACCACCCTTGGATCCTGGCGGAAGATAAGTTTCAATCCCGGTCGGGGTAAAGCCCATAGACTCTAGCGATGGAAAGGGTGTCTCTAATGATTTGGGGATAGGGGCTAACTGACCTTTTTTAGGATCGCAGTCATAAGCGGCAATATCTTTTTCTTGCAAAGTCTTAAGCCAATTATTTTTGTATGGCGTAAAGATGGAGAAGACTGCATTGGAGTTGGTAAGAATTTCTTTTTTCTCAAAGATGACTTGATCCTTGAAGGTCTGGAATTTAATACCCAGCTTGTCTAGTGATTTAGCAACCGAGGTATCACGAGCAATTGCTGATGGCTCATAGTCATGATTGGTGTAAACGGTATTGACACCCAATGTCTCTGCAATCTTCGGAATGCACGAAGTAGGTTTTCCGAACTGAACAATCAGTCCTCCACCTTGTTTGCGTAATTGCTCATCGATTTGCTTCAGACCTTGCCAAATAAAGTCTACACGCCGATCATGCTTCAGGCCGCTTGCATCTAGATCTTCAGACTTGAGTGGATCCAGAATATCGGTATCGAAGATAAACGCAAGCCAAACCTGGGCATTATTTTTCAGGGCGTGATGAAGGGCGGCGTTGTCATAGAGACGCAGGTCACGGCGGAGCCAAACGAGAGCTTTTTGCATAGCCCCTATATTAGGGCTTATTAAAGAGCTTCGCTTGGCTTGCGAGTAATATTCTGCATATTAAATAGACTGATAGCTAATGGATACTTTATTTTTCGTTTTTTCAAAATCGGTGCAGTTTTGCATTGAGCCTCTTAATTGGCTGATCGTTTTTGTGGCACTCAGTCTGTTATTTCTGGTTCTTAGAAAACCCTATCTGTGTAAACGATTCTTGATTCTAGCTTTGGCAGACTTATTCCTGGTTGGTTGGTTGCCGACTTCCGAGGTCTTTTTAAGAGCCCTTGAGGATAGCGTACCCAAGGCCCAACTTGCGCAAATGTCACGTACGAAATTTGGCGGAATCATTATTTTGGGTGGCGCGATTGGGGGTGGTGAAATTGCCCTAGATCGTGGGGAGATTTCGATTTATTCTGCTGCTGAGCGTATCACCAAGGCTTTTGAGCTCATGCGTCGATATCCAGAGTTGCCTTTTATCTTTAGCGGATTCTCTGATCGCCTCTCTCCAGTGGGAATATCTGAGGCAGATGCCTTTAAGCGATTGGTTATAGAGCAGGGTTTATCAAGAGATAATGCTCATTATGAAAATCAATCTCGCAATACCTATGAAAACGCCCTGTTGATGAAGCCGATGATCTTGGTTTTGGAGGCTAAGGACCTTAATAACTCTGACATAACCCCCAAGCCTTGGCTGTTGATTACTTCAGCATCCCACATGTACCGATCATTAAAGGTTTTTCAAAAACAAGAAATTGAGGTAATTCCGGTTCCAGTAGATTACCAAACTGGTCTTCGCTTGCATTGGGAGAAATTTGACCTGGCGGCTGGTATGCAAAATTGGAATAAATTGATGCACGAGCTTATTGGTCTTTTGGGATATTGGATTACCGGAAAGATTTAGCTGGGGTAGAAATTCGGTAAAATAAAATCCAAATGAACATGGCTAAAAAAGCCCCTGTGGGACACGATGCACTACCCACCCAGACTTCCCACGCTTTAGCTGCTGGGTCCTCAATTTCTTATTCCGCTGATCATCTAGCAAACCAATTCCTTGTTGCCATGCCTGGGATGGTCGACCCCAATTTTGCAGGTTCAGTCATTTATCTTTTTGAGCATACTGAACGCGGTGCAATGGGCTTGGTGATTAATCGCCCAACTGAGCTGGATGTGGGTGCTTTATTTGAAAAAATTGAGGTCAAGCTGGAGGCTGAGCCAGTATCTGAACAACCGGTCTATTTTGGTGGTCCAGTACAAATCGAGCGGGGTTTTGTCTTACACGAGCCCACCACAGAAGTGGCTTACAGCTCCTCCTTAGCAGTTCCAGGTGGCTTAACCATGACGACATCTAAAGATGTACTTGAGGCCGTGGCAACAGGTTCTGGGCCCAGCAAATTCTTAATGATCTTAGGTTATGCGGGTTGGAGTGCGGGCCAGCTTGAGGAGGAGATCACTCTCAATGGCTGGATCAATGTTCCCTTATCCCAGCAGCAAATGAGTGAGATTATTTTCAACACCCCCTCTAGCCAGCGCTACGAGAGGACGATGAGTCTTTTAGGTTTTGATCCATCCCATCTTTCTGGCGAGGCAGGGCATGCCTGAGGGTATTAATAAGAGCGTAGAGCGGACGGTCATGGCCTTTGACTTCGGGACGAGACGTATTGGCGTTGCTGTTGGCAATACCCTGACCAAAGCTGGCCAGCCATTGAGGATTATTGAGGAGCCATCTGAGGATGTGAGATTTAGGGCTATTCAAACCCTCATCAAAGAATGGCAACCAAACCAGTTGGTTGTGGGGTTGCCATGCCATCCTGACGGGACTGAGCATAAGATGAGCGCCAAGGCCCGTCGCTTTGGCAACCAGCTGCATGGACGCTTTCAGCTGCCAGTGGAGTGGGTGGATGAGCGCTATACCTCCGCTGTTTTAGAAGGCGACCCTGATATGCGAGAGAATTTGGATGCCGAGTCTGCGGCCTTGATTTTGGAGCAGTATTTTCTTGAAAAGAATTGGATTAGTTGAGATGAATGCAGAGCAGTCCTATCTGAAATTACTAGAGACTTTGAGTCAGCGCAAAAAGTCTGGCGATTCATTTGAATTGGCTGGTCTTGCAATGGGCGGGGCTTGGATTGCAGAGCGCTTGGCTGCAGATTTAAATCTATCTCACTTTGGTGTAATTAATGTGGCGTTTCATCGAGATGACTATGCTGAGAAGGGTATGACAGCGCTTCGTACTGCTAGCACGATGTCTACTCACCTTCCTTTTGAGGTCAATGGTGCAAACGTCATTTTGATCGATGATGTTTTGCTTACTGGTCGTACGGTTCGTGCAGCCCTTAATGAGTTATTTGATTTTGGTCGACCTGCACAAGTACAGTTAATGGTGCTAGCCAATCGCGAGAAACGTGAGCTACCAATCTCTGCTGATTTTGTGGGGGAGCAAGTTAGCGTCCCAGATAATCAAATATTAGTTTTAGAAAAAGATGATGCTGGCAAGTTCGGCTTCCAATTAGAGGCGCGTACAGCATGAGCGTAGATATCACTTCAGCAAATACTCCATCGAGTAGCCATGTAAACCAATTTAATAGTAGTGGTGAGTTAACCCATCTCCTCACCTTAGAAGGTTTACCGAAAGAGCAGATTTTGCATATTTTGGACACTGCTCAGCAGTTTGTTAGTGTGACTGACCCTGCTAGAGAAGTTAAAAAAGTGCCATTACTTAGAGGCAAGAGTGTATTTAATCTCTTCTTTGAAAACTCTACCCGCACTCGAACTACTTTTGAGATCGCTGCCAAACGCTTATCGGCTGATGTGATCAATCTTGATATTTCAACATCTTCAACCGCTAAAGGCGAGAGCTTGTTGGATACGATTGATAACTTAGTGGCGATGCAGGCAGATATCTTTGTAGTGCGTCATAGTGTTTCTCGGGCGCCGATTGAGATCGCTCAACATATTCCTGCGCACGTCCACGTAGTCAATGCTGGCGATGGTAGTCACCAGCATCCTACACAAGGCCTGCTTGATATGTATACGATGCGCCATTTTAAGAAAGATTTTAGTGGGCTTAAGGTCGCTATCGTTGGCGATATCGTACATAGCCGTGTTGCTAAATCTAATATCTGCGCATTGAGAACTTTGGGTTGTACTGATATCAGGGCTATTGGTCCTGAGAGTTTGCTGCCAAGTGACTTAGATATGCTTGGGGTTAAGGTCTTCCATAGCATGGAGGAGGGTCTCAAGGGTGTCGATGTTGTGATGACCCTACGTATTCAGAAAGAACGCATGGAAGCCGGTCAGGTGCCTGAGGGTGATTCTTTCTTCAAGCAGTATGGCTTAACTCCCACACGCCTAGCCTTGGCCAAGCCCGATGCCATTGTGATGCACCCAGGCCCAATGAATCGCGGTGTAGAGATTGATTCATCAGTAGCAGATGGACCTCAATCCGTCATCTTGAATCAAGTTACCTTTGGTATTGCAGTGCGTATGGCGGTGATGTCGATTGTGGCAGGGAATTAGAGTCAATTTATGACCACGCCAGCCATTTTATAAAGATGTGCCGTCTTTAACCTCTTTAAATTTAGCAAGAATGGTCTTCGCCATTTCATCATAAGAGAAGCGACTCTCAATGAATCTTCTTCCTGAGGCCGCAATATTCTCAATTTTATGCTTATCCTTCAGTAGTTGAGAAAGCGATTGCTTGAATTCATCAACGTTATTAAAAAGAATTAAGTTCTCATTATTAATTAGCTCTGGATGGAGCTCATCGTAATTGTCGGAACATAGAATTGATCCTGAAGCCAAAATTTCATAAGGTCTCATATTAATTCCGCTTTGAGCCTCTAATGCATTTTCTGGCTTTGCAATAATGCTAAGCACGACTTTAGATGAGTTGTAGAGATTATTTAATTTTTCCCCATAGCATTCAATGCCTTTGATTGCCTTAAGGAGTGAGGGTTTAGATAAAGCAGGCGCTACCCACCTTGAGCCATAGAGGCTAACTTTACTGGTTACCTCTAATGCCGCTAGAATAAATTTTTCTCGGTGAACGCTATGTTTTCCAACAAACGAGATATCAATAGGCTTTTTAGTGTCAGGTATATGGCGGAATTCATTATGGTCAACCGCATGTGGCAAATAGCTTGTATTTTTAAAGCCTAGCTCCTGTAGGATTCTTATCGCAAACTTGCTGTAAGAAAAATACCAATCAAGATTCTTCGAAAATAAAGCCAGTCGCTTGGGGTCTTGAACTGGGTCAACAAGCCAGGCAATCTTAGGGGCATTAATTTGGGTGAGTGTTGATTCTGAATAATGAATGCCATGAATAAAAAATACATAATCAGGATTATTTTTTTTGTAAAACTTAACGAGCTCAGTGTTGAGATAGTTCCAATGTGTTAGCGGGTGATTGGAGAAAAGAAATTTTCCCTTTTTAAGAAGTCTAAGGTTGTGTGCCCATTTATTAATGGCATGAAATACGTATTTATCAACCCAATGGTGATGCTCATTTGCTAGAAAGGTAATTGTTTCTACCCCTGCATTTTCAAAGCCCTTTTTTAGCCCTGGAACGATAGCTGGCTTAGACTGATAAACAATAAGTATGCGGGTCATAAGGGGTGAGGCCTTGGTGGCGATGATTGTGTAAGTTTACAATGCCATTCAATACTTCTTTTGCTGCTTAGAGAACCTTTTAATCACTGCCAGAGGCTATATGAGGCTTGTAAAGTATTTTAAAACCCTGAAATTGATGTTTCGGTCTCTTAGCCATATTGTGGATATGGATGAGGTAAAGGATTTAGAGCCTTTTTATTCGAAATTCCGGGCCAGTCCCTCTGACAATGTCAATTCTAAAACCTTGGATCTAGGGTGTGGAGGCGTCCCTAGAAATCCATTCCAGGCAGACCTTCTTTATGGGATTGATATCCGAGATAGCGCTAATCCTAACATTGCTAGAGCTGATCTTGCGCAAGAGAGAATTCCCCATGGTGATGCCTCCATGGACTACATTACTGCATTTGATTTTATTGAACACGTCCCCCGGGTTGTTTATTTGCCTCAAATTCGCTATTCCTTTATAGAGTTAATGAATGAGGTTTATCGCGTCCTCACTCCTGGCGGACTCTTTTTGGCTCAAACACCTGTATATCCGTTTTCTGCATGCTTCACAGATCCAACTCATGTCAATCCAATAACGAGCGAAACGTTTTCTCAATATTTTGATGATCAGTGTCAGTGGGGGAGAATGTATGGATTCAATGGCGCCTTCAAGATAGAGAGTCAAGTTCGTCATTCGACTCATTTAATCAGCCTTCTGAGAAAAGTTTGAGCTTGGTGAGGGACATTGAAATCAAACCTAGGGTTGACTCCAATAATGTATTGGTGCTTTACCATTACTTTGAAAAAGACCAGTCTTACATTGATAACTTTGCCCATTTTTTGAGATTTGGCTACGACTCAAGTCTAAATTACTTAATTATTGTTGCTGGCGAATATTCAATTGAACTACCTGCTTTAGATAATATTGAGTATCTATTCACTGAAAATAGAAATTTTGACTATGGTGGTTATTGTGCGGCCATAAAAAATTTAAACCTATGGCAGCGGTACGATTTTTATTTCTTTATTAACTCATCTGTACGCGGCCCATTTCTTTTGGGGCACTGTAATCAAAAATGGACCAAGCTATTTATTGAGAATTTTTCGAATGATGTTGGAATTGTCGGATCTGTTATCAGTACCACTCCCTGTGAGCATTCTATTGCAAAGATGTACTATAAAAAGTATGGGGTGCTTGATCGAAATGAGCAGTTCTTGGGCCATGTTCAAACTACCTGTTATGTATTGAGTCGCGATGTTCTCAGTCAGCTTATTGAAGATGGTTTTTATGAGGGGTTTGATGAGCTTAGTAAGGATGAAACGGTTCGAGATTATGAAATTCGCCTCTCTCAACTCATTTTGGATATGGGTTTGAATTTGCGATGTATGCTTCCAGAATATAACCAGATCGACTATCGAGAAACCTTGGTGGATATAAATCCCACGTCAAGAGAGGGTGATAGCGGTTTTGAGGGTTCTTATTTTGGGAGGAGTGCTCACCCTTATGAGGCCATCTTTATCAAGACAAGTAGAAATACTTTTTCTGATGGAGATCTACAGCGTTTTGCATTTTCAATGTCAGCTCGAAACGCGGCTAATATCAGCTTAGTTCGGCAAAGTCTGTTCAGTGCTTATATTCAGAAAATTCAATCTTGCGCATTGAATGTCGATACAAAAACTAAGCCTTATCGGAAAAAATCACTTAAATCCTTTTTTAAGGGATTTAAGTGAACTAGGTTTACTTGCAAAAGTAATCGGCGATTTGTTGTTTAAATATTCTTGGCTCATCTTGCAGCCATTTTCTATAAGCGCCAAAATCTGCATAGTGTTTTGGGAAGTTTTCCATCACATCCTTAGCAAGTTCGCCAAAGTCTTCCACAAAGTTTGGGGCGCTACTATCAAATTTGTATTGCGATGGTATTGGTAGGTCAACTGCGTTTCCAGCTGAACCTAGCTTCCCGGTAATTAGGCAACATCCATGCATTGCTGCCTCACGTGGCATACGATCTCTACCGGGATGATGTCCAAAATCAATGTATAGCTTTGCGCTGTAAAGTTTTTCAGAGAGTTGATCACGATTTAAACCTTTAAGAGGCAGGAATTTCCATTGAGGGTAGCGCGCAATCAATTGTTGTGTAACTTTCCAACCCTTAGTTGGGTTGTACAAAATAATATTTTGCTTGTGATCAATCTTGTCTAGAAATTTATCAGTGAGGAAATCTTCATTGATGGAGTCAATCAGTGGAATGGGATCAATGCCACAGGATCTTAAGTATTGAGTTGAATGTTCAGTCTGCGAAAAGTGTAGGAGACTCTTGAGGTTTTTTGCGCCACCCCAGGGTCTGCGTCTTTGAAGAACTCTTTTGAAATAGCGCACGCGATCATGAAGTGGCCAGATATGCCGGCGCTCTAAGAAGTTTTCCAGAGATAGCCACCACAGAGCTGCTTTTGCATACTTCACTTTGAGTGCAAGCATTGGATCTACTTCAGGGAAGATGATCAGGTTGCCTGGTACATCCTCATAGGGGGCTGACTGAGTTTGGTAGCGCTCGTAAGGAGCTGGGGGCTTTGCAGCTTCTGAGAATGGGAGATAGCACATGTAGGCTGGTAAACCTAGGCTATTCATATGTGCCGTTAGTTGGTGCAGTGCTTCAGGGCCGCCGGTAACAGCACCAGCTGGGCAAACCACTAATATCTTTTTATAGTTATGCATCTGAAAGTATTTGAATCTCAGTAAGTGATATTTAAGACTGTGCTGAATCTAATTGCCTATAGAAGCGCCAAGTATCCTCGCACATTCGCTCAATTCCATGTTTTGCTTCCCAGCCTAGGACTGTTTTAGCTAAGTCTGAATTTGCATAATACTCCGCCAAGTCTCCAGATCTTCGCTCTACTAAATCGTATGGAATACTCTTGCCGCTGACTTTCTCAAAGGCCGAAATCATTTCAAGAACGCTGTAGGGTTTTCCGGTTCCCAGGTTCACTGTAAGGGCGCCAGGGTGATCCTCCAGATACTGCAAGGCGAGTAAATGGCCTTGAGCTAGATCGTGTACGTGGATATAGTCCCTGAGGCCGGTGCCATCTGGTGTTGGGTAATCACTTCCAAAGACCTTTAATTTTGGGAGGATGCCTAAGGCAATCTGGCCGATATAGGGCATTAAGTTATTGGGGGTGCCAACTGGATTCTCGCCAATTAAGCCTGATAGATGAGCTCCCACAGGATTGAAGTAGCGCAAGCAGGCGACTCTAAGGCCGGGGTTAGCTTTTGCTCCATCCCTGAGTATCTCCTCAACCATAAGTTTTGTGCGGCCATAGACATTAATAGGAGTGGTAGGCATACCCTCTTGGTATTGAGTAGCCCCTGGCTCTCCATATACGGTTGCAGAAGAAGAAAATACAAAGGTATCTACTTTGGCCTTAATCATTTCTTCTAGGAGGGTGATGCTGCCGACCACATTATTGTCGTAATACTTAAGCGGCTCGCTTTGGGACTCGCCAACTGCTTTTAATCCCGCAAAATGAATGACTCCATCAATAGGATGATTTTTAAAGATATCGCGTAACATGGGGCGATCTCGAATATCACCTTGGTAAAAAATAGGAGCTTGAGAGCTAATCTTTTGAATGTTACTAAGGGTGATTGCTTTGCTATTACATAGGTTATCCAGTATCACAACTTTGTAGCCGTTCTCTTGAAGGGCCACTACAGTATGTGAGCCTATGTACCCGACCCCGCCAGTGACCAAAATTGTCTTCATGTTTCTCTTGATATTAAAAGTAAAGGGGCGCTAAGTTCCTAATGGTATTCTCATGAGATGCGGCCTTACAGGGCTAAAAATATATTAATTAGGCATTACATTATTTCCATAAATAATAATCCTCTGCAACTGATGATCGCAGTAAATTTATAAAATACCTATGAAACTCAACTTAAATCACGCCTATACAAAGCTAGACTGGTTTGTCATATTGTGTGTTTTCATGTTCCCGGTGACGTTTTTAACGGTCCGACACGGCGTCCATGTTTCTTTATTTGCGCTTGTACTTTTAGCTGCATACCACTTTTGGAGTGCTAAAGCGCCAAAGATCGAGTGGAATTATCCGATCGACCCCTTCATTCTCCTGACATTTGCAGGATTATTTTTATCGGTTTTACTTTCCCAAGTATTTCGGGGTGCCATGCACTTTGCTGCATTCGATGGCCCTTCCCGAATCTTGCTCGCAGGCTTAGTCTTCCTATTGCTCAAGAGTTTAAATATTCCCTATATAAGAATATTGGAAATCGCAATCCCACTGGCACTCATTTGCATTTTCGGGATTATTGTTTTGAGGCCTCTCGATCCCCATTGGATGGGTAGGTACTCTATGTATTTTGTTGATCCAAATACTTTAGGATCGCAAGCTTTTATTCTTGGCCTCCTATCACTCCTGATGATTAGCTGGGATGGTAGGCAGTCCAAAGCATTAATGGTTTTACAGGTCCTAGGCGGAATACTTGGCTTATATGTTTCGGTTGGCTCAGGCTCGCGCGGTGGTTGGCTTATCGCGCCTTTTATTCTTTTACTTATTTTATTGTTGAGGTTTGGCGATATTTCCCACGCTAGTAACCTCCAAAAACAAAAAATGTGGTTACAGACGCTTGCGATTTGCATTGGCATCTGTTTTGTATCTTTAATAGGATTTTATTTTTCAGAGAAGTTATCAACTCGAATTATTAGTGGTTATTTTGAAATCCTACATTGGTTTACTGGGGCCAATTTAGATACATCTGCGGGTACTCGGCTGAGTATGTGGAAGTTTGGTTTTCAGTTTGCTAACGAGAGCTTGCTCTTTGGTTACGGCGAAGAGAAAAATATGATGCAGGTTTTGCAGGGTAGCCCGCTTAATATTGCCGCAAATGAAACCGCCATCAACACCATGGCATTAACTGGCCCGCACAGCGATATTCTGAGTAAGCTCTTATCTGCAGGGCTCTTTGGATTGGGTGCCTACTTGAGTCTTTTGCTTGTGCCATTTTCTATCTTTTGGAAGCGTCGCAACGCCCTTGATTTCAACGTAAAGCAAGCAGCCAGAATTGGCCTTTTTTATATCACCGGCATATTTATTGCAGGGCTATCTAATGAGCAGTTGTCTCTTAAGTACTTATGTACTTTTTATGGGATGATGGTTGCTGTGCTATTGGCGCAGGTATTCCATAAGCCTTCAGCAGGGCGCATAAATTAATGTGGCTTTGAACTATGGCTGATGCAAAAGTTATTCTTTTTTCTGACTCGTCTATTAATATTGGTGGCCAAGAGTTGCAAGCGTTGCAGCAAATGCGCTCACTCAATGCTCTGGGCTATGAAACAATTTTGCTATGCAAGCCCAACAGCGCAATTGTCAGCCGCGCAAAGAATGACGGTTTAGCGGTTCAGGAAATTCGTTTTCGGAATGCTTTTCATATACCAAGTCTGATGCAATTATTTAGTTTAGTTAAAGAAAAAAGTCCTGTAGCTATGTTTTGTCATGGCAGTCATGATGCTTTGATTTGTGCGCTAGTGGGTATGGTGCAAGTTCTTCTTGGCCGTAAGCGCATTCCTGTTTTCCGGGTAAAAACTTTCCAGCATGGTTATCCGCTATCTTTTGCATATAACTATTTGTTTTCAGGAACGGTTATTCCTAGCCACTATTTACGCTCACGTTTTTTGGCAAATCTTGCCATCATCCCCAATAAGCTCCAGGTGGTTTATCCTGGGATTGATTTTTCAGCGCTGGATTGCTCAACTGATCCACTGCCCGATCATGTTTTGAATTGGCTAGATGCTCACCCAGGTCCGGTTATATCGCATGGAGCAATTCTGCGGAGTGAAAAAGGTCACAGCACGATTTTGAAGGCTCTTGTTGAAGTGAAGAGGCACATTCCAAATGTGCGCTATTTAATTGCTGGAGAGGGGCAAGATAAGCCGTTACTTGAGGTCGAGATTGTAACGCTTGGATTGACTGAGAATGTACTGCTAACCGGGATTTTAAAAAAGATTGCGCCATTGCTTAGAAAGAGCGATCTCGCAGTGCTGCCCTCCTTGGTTGAGCCTTTGGGGATGTTTCAGATTGAGGCGCAGTACTTGGAGGTGCCCACGATTGCAAGTAGGGTTGGCGGTATTCCTGAGACTATGCTAAATCAAGAGACTGGCCTCATGATTGAGCCTGGCAATGTTGAGCAGTGGGCTCAGGCCATCATCTGGATGTTATCTAATCCAGAGCCTGCAAAGCAAATGTCAAAAGCGGGAAAGCGAATGGTTGTTGATAAATTTTCTCTTGATGCGAATACTCAAAGCCTAATTAGCTTATTTGAAAAAGCGTAATTAAATCCATTCAAAGGCATTATTTTTTCTGAGTCCATGTATGGACATCCCATGCTCTTTCACTTCATTTCGACTAGCTTCTGCTTGGTGTTTTTTCGCTTGAATCTTGGCTAGCTTTCTTTGTATCCAGCTTTGATTTAGTAGTTTGTAGTTGTAGCGATTAGCCAGACCATCTTTTTCTGCGAGCCCTCTTTCTTGTTTCATTGTAGTTTGGGTAATTGAGCCGAAGTGGTGTAACCACGACGCACCAGTAATCGCAGTTTGAATATTAGACTTCTTGAGTTCATTAAAGAACAGGGTATCTTCGTAGCCGAGGAGTTTGGGAATTGGTTGAAAATAACCCACGTCCATCCATACCGAGTTATGAATAGCGAGGCATACAGCATGCTTGCTGCCAAAACGATGTACATCCCTCATTTCTTCGCTAGCTTTTAAATTGAATGCTTCAAAGTCATAATCAAGTGGCCCCTCAATTAATGCTGGACTAATGACCTTGAGATTTTTAGACTCTGCAGCATAAATGAGATTCTCAATCCACAATGGCGAAACCAGAACATCATTGTTCATGATGATGCTCCATTCGCTTTGAAGTGCTAGCGCACCTTGATTCCAAGCGGTTCCGCAACCGAGGTTGGCGGAGTTCAAGATTCTTCCGCCCAAAGGCAGTGTGGCAAGATAATCGCGAGTCCCGTCAGTGGAGTGGTTGTCCACAACTACAACCCTATCTAGGGGGGTGCCATGCTTAATCATGCTATCAATGCACATTTTTGTGTATTCAACAGAGTTGTAGCAGGCAAATGTCAGGCTGTATTTATTAGGATTCACGATTTAATTGGGGTAATGTTTTGTTAAAATGCTCATACAAGTATGAGTTCCAGGTTTTATGGGTTTAGCCTCGATTTAAGAAAACTCTCACTTATTCTTATCGTATTACATTTCGCACTTCATTTATTGGTAAACCATGATTTTAATAACAGGCGGCGCCGGATTCATTGGAAGTAATTTCGCCCTTGATTGGCTTGCCAATCCTCAAGCTGAAGGCGTGATTAATCTTGATAAGCTGACTTATGCTGGTAATTTGGCAAATTTAGCAACGCTCGAAGATGATTCCCGCCATACTTTTGTTCATGGTGATATTGGCGATAAGGAGCTGGTTGCTAAGTTGTTAAAAGAGCATCAGCCACGTGCAATTGTGAATTTTGCTGCTGAAAGTCACGTGGATCGATCCATTCACGGCCCTGCAGAGTTTGTCCAAACCAATGTGCTGGGCACTTTTAATTTATTGGAGTGCGCAAGAGAGTATTGGAATGGCTTGGATGAATCAGCAAAGAAAGCATTTCGCTTTCATCATGTCTCCACAGACGAGGTATATGGATCGCTGTCATTAACTGATCCTGCTTTTACTGAAAAAAATCCCTATGAGCCTAACAGCCCTTATTCCGCATCAAAGGCTGCCTCAGATCATTTAGTCCGCGCTTGGTTTCACACCTACGGTTTTCCGGTTGTTACTACCAATTGCTCTAATAACTATGGCCCTTATCACTTTCCAGAGAAGTTGATTCCCCTAGTGATTCTTAATGCCTTGAACAGCAAGCCACTGCCAATCTACGGTGATGGTCAGCAGATTCGTGATTGGCTTTATGTTGGAGATCATTGCTCCGCAATTCGCGAGGTGCTCTCTAAAGGCAAATTGGGTGAGACTTACAATATTGGTGGTTGGAATGAAAAAGCTAATATTGAGGTAGTAAAAACCATCTGCACTATTTTGGATGAGCTAAAGCCCCGTTCTGATCACAAGTCTTATGCGGAGCAAATTACTTTCGTAAAAGACCGTCCGGGGCACGACCGTCGTTATGCGATTGATGCGAGCAAGGTAGAGCGTGAGTTAGGTTGGCGTCCCACGGAGACATTTGATACAGGCATTCGTAAGACTGTGCAGTGGTATCTGGATAACCCGGTCTGGGTGGAGGAGGTCGTCAGCGGTACCTATCGCGACTGGTTGCATAAGCAGTACAGCTAAAAGGTTCAGCCCTCAATGAACATCCTGGTATTTGGTAAAGATGGCCAATTAGGTAAAGCTTTCCATGTTTTGTTGAGATCACTATTACCCACGTTGGCAGATGAAACAAATATCCAATATATTGGCCGTGCCGAATGTGACCTTGTTGATGCAGCAGCATTGAGTTCTCTTCTAAATCAATTCCAACCCAGTCTCATTATTAATACCTCAGCGTATACTGCTGTTGATAAGGCGGAGTCTGAGCCGGAATTGGCATTTGCAGTAAATACAACAGCGCCTAAGCTAATGGCTCAATATGCAGCAGAGCACGAAGCCACTTTTTTGCATTACTCCACAGATTATGTTTTTGATGGCGAGAAGTATGGCTTTTATCTAGAGGATGACATGCGCAATCCTCTGGGTATATATGGAAAGAGTAAGGCTGCAGGAGAAGAGGCGATAGCCGAAGCATTTGCAAGTAAGCCCCCTGAAAGTATTGGTCAATATGCAATTTTTAGAACAAGCTGGGTCTATGGCGATGGCGGCAACTTTATTCGCACGATTTTGCGTCTAGCGAAAGACCGAGATGAGCTCAAGGTGATTGAAGACCAGTATGGTGTTCCTACCAGCGCTCAGTGGCTTGCCCAAATAAGTTTAGGTTTGGCAATAGATGCAAAAGGGCGCTTGAGTGCATTCCCGTCAGGTATTTATCACGCTGTTCCTGCTGGTGAGACTAGCTGGCATGGATTGGCATGTGGGGCCGCCCAGGCCGCTATAGATGCTGGAGTGGTACTAAAGGCGTCTCCTCGGCTTATTAAGCCTATTCCTGCAGTGGAATACCCTTTGCCGGCCCCAAGACCCATGAATTCACGTATGTCGACAGATAAGCTGGCTAAGGTATTTAGCACTCAAGGCAATATGTCAAAATTGGAGCTACTAAATCAGCCCTGGGATGGGCTTGTTCGATCTTATGTCCGCAATTTGGCCAAAGATGGACTTATCTAGAAAGAGCGAGATGGCAGCAAGTCAGACGAATCGTAAAGGCATTATTTTGGCAGGGGGCTCGGGCACTCGTTTATATCCAGTTACCCAGGCCGTCTCTAAGCAGCTTATGCCTGTATATGACAAGCCGATGGTGTACTACCCGTTGACTACTCTGATGCTGGCAGGTATTCGGGATATTTTATTAATCTCCACTCCGCACGACACTCCTCGATTTGCAGAATTACTTGGTGACGGTTCGCAATGGGGCTTGAATATTGAATATTGCGTGCAACCTTCACCAGATGGTTTGGCGCAAGCCTTTACTCTTGGAAAAAACTTTGTCGGCAATAACCCAAGTGCCCTAGTGCTTGGCGATAATATTTTTTATGGCCATGAGTTGGTAGATCAACTGGATAGTGCAAGTGCTCGCAATGCTGGTGCCACCGTATTTGCTTATCACGTCACTGATCCAGAGCGTTATGGTGTTGTTGAATTTGATAAAGACTACAAAGCACTTTCCATTGAGGAAAAGCCTCTAAAACCCAGAAGCAGTTATGCGGTAACGGGCCTATATTTTTATGACAATCAAGTATGTGATATTGCATCCACGATTAAACCTAGCGCTCGCGGTGAACTAGAGATTACTGATGTCAATCGCGTTTACCTTGAGAAGAATGAACTCAGTGTAGAGATTATGGGCCGTGGTTTCGCTTGGCTTGATACTGGTACACATGATTCATTGCTAGATGCAGCAGGCTTTATTGCTACCTTGCAAAAGCGCCAAGGCCTCATGGTGGCTTGCCCTGAAGAGATCGCTTATCGTCAGGGTTGGATTAGCGCAGAAGATGTTCAAAGGGTTGCTAACCAACTAAGTAAGAATAGCTATGGCCAATACTTAAATAAAATTCTCAATGAGCTCAGCACCTCTGCAAAACCAGTTTCTTTATCTAACAAAAAGATGATTGGATGAATACCTCATTGAAGCTACAAGTAAGCTCTACTGCCATTCATGATGTATTGATCATCGAGCCAAAAGTATTTGGTGATGAGCGCGGTTGGTTTACAGAATCTTTTAATGCGCACGATTTTGCGCTTGCTACTGGGTTGAATGTCGATTTTGTTCAAGATAATCATTCCTTTTCTAGGCAATGGACCTTGCGCGGTTTACATTATCAGCTTGAGCAGACGCAAGGCAAGCTGGTGCGCGTTGTAGCTGGAAGTGTCTTTGATGTAGCTGTAGATATTCGCAAAGATTCGCCTTCCTATAGCAAATGGGTTGGTGTGGAGTTGAGCTCTCAAAACCATAAGCAAATGTGGATTCCACCCGGCTTGGCGCATGGTTTCTTGGTTTTGTCGGAGACTGCCGAGTTTCTATATAAAACTACGGATTACTATCACCCTCAAAGCGAGGCCTGCTTGGCTTGGAATGATCCTAGCGTTGGTATTCAATGGCCATTACCGCAGAGTATCGCTCCTAATATGAACGCCAAAGACTCTGCTGGTCTATCGTGGGATGCTGCACCCAAGCTCTGATTGAACTTAGGTGTATTTGCAAAAGATAAGATAATGCTCGCATGAGCGCCTCTCCTAAAATCCTGTTAGTAAAACTCTCATCCCTAGGGGATGTACTGCATAACTTGCCGATTGTGTGGGACTTGCGTACACGATTGCCGGACGCTCAAATTGATTGGGTGGTCGAAGAGGGGTATGTCCACTTACTTGAGCCCTTATTGTCTCGAGATGCTTTTCGAGGAATTGATCGCATCATTCCCTTCGGATTGCGGCGCTGGAAGAAAAATCTTCTTAGCCTTGCTACTTGGAAAGAGTTTTTTGAATTTAAAAAATTGCTACAAGCAAGCTCTTATGATATTTTGATAGAAACTCAGGGCTTGCTAAAGTCTGCCATCGTTTGCGCCTTGACTAAGAAAAGTTCTAATGCTGTAGTTGCAGGCCTTGCTAATGCAACAGAATTTTCTGGATACGAGCCTTTGGCTAGATTTTTCTATAACCAGTCAGTGCAGGTTCCTACGCAGTGTCATGCGGTTGATCGTTCACGCTGGGTGATGTGTTCAGCTTTAGATCTGCCATTGCTGGAGAGAAGTGATGCGCCTCAGTTTTATCCCAAAGCATTTGTAAAAAATATTCCAAGCGCTGTAATCCAAGGCTTGAAAGTACCCTTTATTCTTTGTTTTCATTCGACTGCGCGTGAGGCGAAACGTTGGCCCAATGAATTTTGGGTTACTCTCGGAAAAGAATTATCCGTTCGTGGCTATCAGATGGTTTTCCCTTGGGGTAGTGCCGCTGAACATTCTGTTAGTCAATTACTAGCTTCGCAAATTCCAAATGCACTGGTGCCCCCAGCTTTTTCAATTGAGGATGCTTTTTCGGTAATTGCTGACGCTGCTTTAACGGTGGGGGTAGATACTGGTCTGACTCATTTGGCAGCGGTATTGGATAGGCCTACTGTAGAGATTTATTGCGATTCACCACGTTGGAAAACGGAAGGCTATTGGTCCGATCGAATTTGTAATGTGGGCGATATTCAAAATCCACCCAGCGTTCAAGAGGTTCTTAACGCATCCTTAAAGCTTCTAGATCAAGCTTAAATATTGACTGATTTTTGGCTATTAGCGCAGCAAGGTATTGATGGAGATGAGATCCTCATCTGATAGTGCTGCCGCATGCGCCTTTAGTTTTATGGCATTCAGAATTGTGTTGTAGCGTGCTTGCTGTAATTGTGAGCGGGTAGTGATGACAGTATCTAATGCGATTAACACATCAATGTTAATTAAGGTTCCGACCTGAAATCCCAGCTTGCTTGATTCAAGTGCTGAAGAGGAAGAGCGCTCAGCCGCCTCAAAGGCTTTGATGCTGGCTAGACCACCATAGAAGCCAGTAAATGCTGCGCGGGTACTTTGGGCTGCGGTACGGCGTGCATTGTCATAGTTTGCCTTTGCTGCATCTAGGAGAGCAGCATTCTGACGAATGAGGGAGCTGTTGTATCCACCTGAGACCAGGGGGATAGTCATCTGTAAAGCAATAGTATTGTTATAAATATTTGTTTGTGATGGAGTTAAGCTATTCGCTGTTCCATTAGAGGTGTTGTAGCCAGCCGTACCTACAAAATTAAGGGAGGGATAGTTCAGCGCTTGCGAGGCTTTATAGCTACTTTCAGCTAGGCTGACAGATAACTGACCAGCCAGTACATTAAAGTTTGCAGCTTCCGCTTGATGTATCCAATCCTCAAGGGTTTGGCCTTTTGGTAAATGTGGATTTACGCTATCTGTAATTGGAATGCCATTACTGCCCTTTGTTTTAGAGCGAGGGTCTTTAAGAACGCCATCAATCTTAGCCTCTTTAGTCAGCGGCTTTAAGGCACCCACAGGACGACCAACCAATTGCTCTAATACACCGCGTTTGACAATTAGATCTGCTTGAGCAGCAATTTCTTGAGAATTAGCAAGGTCAAGAGCTGCTTGTGCGGTGTTGACATCAACAATGGTTGCCAGTCCAGCATCAAACTTGGCTTGAGCAATCTCTAGTTGCTGTTTGATAAGCCCTTTTTTATTGCGATAGAGCTCTACGTTATCTTGGCTAGTGAGCGCATCAAAGTACGATTGTGAAACACGAATTATTAGATCTTGTTGCGCCAAGTAAAAGCGCATATCCGCAATCTTGGTATTGAGGTCACCTTGTTTAAATGCCTCAAATGCTGCCATATTAAAAACAGGTTGGGTCAGTGTAACGGTATAGTTTTTTTGGTCATATACCCTAGAGCCTGTTACAGCCCCAGCGGGCGCATTACCTGCGGTATGTTGGTAATACCGAGTGCCGCCAGGCACCGCATTTGCTTGCGGCAGTAATAGTGACAAGCCTTGCCAGAAAAGTTCTTTACTCGCCTGGTAGTTAAACCGAGCCGCATTGAGGACGGGGTCGCTGAATGCGGCTTCTTGGTAGAGTCGAATTAAATCAGTAGCCTGGCTAATATTAGCTGTGCTGTTAGCGCTGACATTAGACGGCGCTTCATTGATCGGAATGGCTTGCTTTGGCAAAGCGACCATCTGTGGTGGCATGTCTAGACCTACTAAAGACTGTGCACTCACAGGGGTTGGCAATGAAGGTTTGGCCCCATTAGCGCTTTGCGCTAGTACTGCGTACGGATAGACTCCGAGTCCGAACGCCTGACCCAGGATTACACCAAAACTGGTTAACTGAGAGAGGCGAAAACGTGTCGATGTCATCTAATTCGGGTACTTTTCAATGTGCCTGAAGTTTAAGGCTTATTTGACTAAAGCGCTGGATTTAAGCCTTATTTTGCCAAATCCTAGGATCTGCTTCATCTATCTATAAAATTGCGCCTATGGATCTAATTTTGCTAGCTAAAGCGATAGTACTGGGGGTAGTGGAGGGCTTAACCGAGTTTTTGCCAATCTCCAGTACGGGCCACCTGATTTTGGTTGGTGATTTACTCGACTTCAATGATGAGCGTGGAAAGGCTTTCGAGGTCATTATTCAGTTTGGCGCGATTTTGGCAGTTTGTTGGGAGTTCCGAGAAAAGCTCTGGAAGGTTGCCTCTTCGGCTCGAACAAGTGCCATCTCGCAACGCTTCATTCTCAATCTAGTGATTGCCTCTATTCCAGCGATGGGTTTGGCGTTCGTATTTGGCAAATACATTAAAGCTATTTTGTTTGCGCCCATTCCAGTGGCTTCTGCATTTATCGTTGGTGCGCTGGTAATCTTCTGGGCGGAGCGCCGTCAGCAAAAAGTCATTTTAAGCAAATCACGTATTCAGTCGGTAGATGATCTCACCCCAATGGATGCTTTAAAGGTCGGGCTGGCGCAATGCGCTGCTTTAATCCCAGGAACTTCTCGTTCAGGTGCAACCATTATTGGCGGCATGTTATTTGGTTTGCCGCGTGCAGTTGCGACTGAGTTTTCTTTCTTCTTGGCCATTCCTGTAATCGGCGGTGCAACTGCTTACGAACTTCTCAAGCTTTGGAAAAATCCCGTTTCTTTATCTGGTGATTTTACTTGGGCGATTGTAGTTGGTTTTATCTCCGCTTTTATCTCCGCTTTCATTTGCGTGCGCTGGTTGATTCATTACGTTGCAGGACATAATTTCATTCCATTCGCTTGGTATCGCGTTGTCTTTGGTGTGCTGGTATTGGTGAGTGCATACACCGGCCTTGTAGCCTGGTCCAACTAAACTAAGAGAATGCAAATTTATAGACGCTGATTGGAATAAATATGGATGTATCAATTGATGCTATTACCAATAATATTCAGCTGGCATTAGCCCCAGTCTTTTTATTGACCGCAGTAGCAACTTTAATTAATGCGATTTCTGCTCGCTTGGCTCGATCAGTGGATCGTATGCGCGCTATTCAGCACCGAATTCAAGAGGGCAGCATTCAGGATCAAGACATGCTGGCCCATATGATGAAAGAAGCGAATGAGGCAAAGGTAAGGGGACGTCTTTGTACAGCTGCGATTTTCTTTGATGTATTAAGCGGTGTATTTATTTCCTTAACAGTTCTAGAGCTATTCTTCTTTCAAGCGGGCGCAGTTCGATCATTACAAGCTACCTACGTCATTTGGACCTTCGTATTGGGCCTCATATCGTTTATGACATCCTTATCTATTGTCTTGGGTGAAGTGGTGTATGCCTATCGCTCGGCTGGATGGAATACGCCTTTCCCAAAATAAAGATATTTCTATAGTGACTTCTTCTAGAACAGATCGCATTCGCTCTTTTGTATTACGTGCTGGTAGAACCACTGCTGGCCAGCAGCGAGCTATTGATGAATTGGGCCCTCAGTTCTTAGTGCCATTTCAGGAGACCGTATTGGATCTTCCTCAGGCTTTTAATGGCTCTTCTCGTCCAAAGATATTGGAGATTGGTTTTGGGATGGGTGAGACCACCGCCAAAATTGCTGCCTTGCGTACTGAGGATGATTTTTTGGCAATTGAAGTCCACCCCCCAGGAGTTGGCGCTTTACTAAAGCTGATTGGCGAAAACCAGCTCACCAATCTACGCTTGATTCGTCATGATGCAGTTGAGGTGCTAGAGAAGATGATTGCGCCAAATTCTTTGGATGGTATTCATATTTACTTTGCAGATCCTTGGCACAAGAAGCGTCATCACAAGCGCCGTTTAATTCAGGCAGAGTTTGTGAGGCTGCTAGTCTCTCGGCTTAAGCCTGGCGCCTATTTGCATTTAGCTACCGACTGGCATAACTATGCCGAGCAAATGCTCTTAGTATTGAATGCAGAGTCTGACTTGGAAAATACCTCTTCTGATCAAATACGCATTGAAACTTTTTCAGCGACTGATATTGCTAGTGAAATTGAGCTTGCTAAAGAGTCTTTTAAAGAATTCAAGCCTACTCTTGAGCAACTCGAGGCTAAGCATTCTGGGTATGTGGAGAGACCTGCATATAGACCAACTACTAAGTTTGAAACTCGCGGCATTAAGTTAGGACATGGTGTGTGGGATTTAGTCTATAAGAAAAAATAAAGTAGCAATGATGTCAAAAATAAAGCCGCTCACTTAAGCTAAAAGAGCGGCTTTATTAGTTTCTGATCTTGACTTACAAACCAAGACAAACGTATTTGAGTTCTAGGTATTCATCCATGCCATAGACGCTACCCTCACGCCCTAAGCCGGATTGTTTCACTCCTCCAAATGGACCCACTTCATTGGAGATGATTCCAGAATTCACGCCCACAATACCGTACTCCAATGCCTCTGCCGCTTTCCAGATACGACCAATATCTCGGCTGTAGAAGTAGGAAGCTAATCCAAATTGACTGTTGTTCGCTAATCTTATTGCCTCTTCATCGCTTTCAAAAGCAATAATGGGGGCAACTGGACCAAAGGTCTCTTCATGGGTAATGAGCATGTCATTAGTGACATTGGACAAAATAGTTGGTTCATAGAAAGTGCCCCCCAACGCAGATCGCTTACCGCCGCTGACCAGCTTAGCACCTTTGCTAAGTGCATCAGCTACATGCCTTTCTACTTTCTCAAGTGCGGCTTGCTCAATCAGTGGGCCTTGAGTGGTTCCAGCCTCCATGCCGTTACCCACTTTAATCGCTTCAATAGCCTTGGCAAACTTCTCCACAAATTGATCGAGCACATTCTTGTGGACATAAAAGCGATTCGCACAAACGCAAGTTTGACCAGAGTTGCGATATTTAGATGCCATTGCGCCAGAGACTGCCGCATCGATATCCGCATCTTCAAAAACAATAAAGGGTGCGTGGCCACCCAGTTCGAGGGCTAATTTTTTTACGGTAGGTGCGCACTGAGCCATCAAAATACGGCCAACTTCTGTAGATCCAGTAAATGATAGATGGCGAACTATAGGTGAGGCGCACAGTGTTTGACCAATCACAATAGATTGCTCAGCATCTGCCGTCAGAATGTTGATTACGCCTGCTGGTACGCCAGCACGTTGTGCAAGTTCAGCTAGGGCAAGAGCCGATAGCGGGGTTAGTTCGGCAGGCTTAATAACAATGGTGCAACCTGCTGCCATTGCTGGCGCAATCTTGCGGGTAATCATGGCAATCGGAAAGTTCCACGGAGTAATTGCTACGCAGACACCAATCGGCTGTTTCATCACGATGAGACGTTTATCGCTCCAAGTTGTGCTTGGAATAGTGCCTGCTACCCGTTTAGCTTCTTCTGCAAACCATTCAATAAATGAGGCGCCGTAAGTCACTTCACCAGTTGCCTCAACTAAGGGCTTGCCCTGTTCCAGGGTCATGAGGGTGGCAAGGTCTTGAGTATTCTGAATAATCAGATCAAACCATTTGCGCATCACCTGGGCACGCTCTTTGGCAGTTTTACTTTTCCATTCCTGAAAAGCGCCCTCTGCTGCATGGATAGCTAGTTCTACATCTTTGTTTCCAAGATTGCTTACTTGTGCAATGTACTCGCCCGTAGCTGGATTAGTAACGGCAAAGGTATTGTTGGACTTTACCCAAGCACCGTTAATGAAAGCATCTTCTTTAAATAAACCTGGATCTTTGAGTAAGGGGCGAATATCTATTTTTTGCATGGCAAAGTCTCCAAAATCGTTCTAGCTATTGATGGTTGTTAGCTTAATCTATTTAGTCAACTGATTTTATCCCCCAAGCGAGGGTAATGAAAAACCCCTGAACTCTGAGCGAGTGCAGGGGCCTAGTGAACTGCTTTGCGAGGCTTGGGCTGCTGGTGAGCTTAACCCGCCTGAATTTCTGTGCTTCTTAGCTTTTGAGCCAAGAGGTCAAGTACCCCGTTCACGTATTTATGACCATCGGTACCACCGAAGGTCTTAGCAAGCTCTACAGCCTCATTGATGGCTACTTTATATGGAACAGATAAATCGATGGCCAGCTCATACGCACCAATTAATAGGGCGGCATGCTCTACAGGGGAGAGCTCATTGATAGGGCGATCCAGCGCAGGGGTAATGATGCCTTCGAGCTCATCTGTACGCTCTAAAACGCCAGCAAAAATACCTTGGAATAAATCATGTTGGCAACGCCTAAAGCCAGGGTCTTCTGCCAACTGTTTAGCAATGGCTGCAGCATTCGGCAGGCTACCTGCACGACGCATCACTAGGCTTTGATATACACCTTGAAGGGCATACTCACGAGCACGGCGGCGTGGCGTGAGGGAGCGTTTTGGTGCGCTGGCCACAGGGGCTTGTGATGTTGCGGGGGTCTTAGTCATATCAATCATTACTCTTCGCTGGGATTGATTTCAAAATCAATATCGGGTGTGAGGGCTAATGCTAAGTTAGCCATTTCAACAACGGCTTTAGCGCAATCAGCACCTTTAACTTGAACGCGTACTTGCGCTTGCTCATCCGTCTCGCAGGTGAGAACACCATTAGCAATTGGTAGTCCAGACTCAAGGCAAACACGGGTAATGCCAGCCCCAGATTCATTCGATACGAGTTCAAAGTGATAAGTCTCGCCACGGATGATGGCGCCTAGCGCAACCAAGCCATCAAACTCACCTGTTTCAGCCAGCTTTTGAAGTGCGAATGGAATTTCTAATGCACCCGGCACGGTGACTAACTTGATATCAGATTGGAAGACGCCTAACTTGACTAGCTCTTCAATACATGCGGTAGTGAGTGCAACGCAATGCTCTTCATTAAAGCGCGCTTGCACGATACCAATGCGTAGATCTTGACCATTGAGGTCGGTAGCAAGTACGCCTACAGCAGATTCGTCATTGGATGTGTTCATTATATTTTCCGGAATTACTTATTGTTTAGATTCAAGATTGGATTGAAAAGGGGTATAGCCAGTCACTTCAAGCTTATATCCAGATAGGCTTGGGACCGGACTTGGGTTGGCCAGCAAACGCATCTTTCCTACGCCAAGATCTTTAAGGATTTGTGCACCAATGCCGTAAGTGCGGAAATCTGTTTTGCGTGCTTGCGGTGCACTTGGGTTTTCTGACTGTGTGCCGTTGAGTTTATGAAACTGTGCCAACCAATCTGCATCTCCTGGAGCTGCAATACCAGAGGTATTGAGTAAAACAGCGACGCCAGCTGGTGAGGCTGCTAGCTTTTGGAGTGCTTGCGCCAGTGGCCAGGAGTGGGTGCTGACATTAGCGTCCAAGAAATCTAATGCTGTGAGAGGTTCATGTACGCGAACTAATGTTTCTATGCCCTCCGATGGTTTACCGTGAACTAAAGCCAAGTGAATGCAAGAGCTTGGGGTATCGCGATAGACGATGCCTTGGAACTTCCCCCAAGGTGTTGTAAATTCACGTTCACCTTCGCGGACCACAATACTTTCATGTTGGCTGCGATACTGAATGAGGTCAGCGATACTGCCAATTTTTAATTGATGTTCTTTTGCAAACTCTAATAAATCTGGCAAACGTGCCATGCTGCCATCGTCCTTCATGATTTCGCAAATCACGGCGGTAGGTGAGCAACCTGCCATTGCGGCTAAATCACAACCAGCCTCTGTATGACCTGAGCGAATCAATACGCCACCAGGTTGTGCCATCAATGGAAAGATATGACCGGGTTGAACTAGGTCGCTTGGTTTTGCATTAGCTGCAACCGCAGTTTTGATTGTATGGGCGCGGTCAGCAGCTGAAATTCCGGTGGTGACACCGCTGGCTGCTTCAATCGAAACTGTGAAATTGGTTCCCATGGAGGTGCCGTTATCGCGCACCATTAAAGGAAGATTAATTTGTTGGCAACGTTCGCGTGTCAAAGTCAGGCAAATTAATCCACGACCATGCTTAGCCATGAAATTCACCGCCTCAGGGGTGACATGGTCAGCAGCGAGTACTAAATCACCTTCATTCTCACGATCTTCTTCGTCAACCAAGATCACCATCTTGCCAGCTTTCATGTCGGCAACGATTTCTTTAGTGGAGGCAAGGATATTTTGCATAGCCTTCTATTTTAAGCTGAGGAGGGGCTTTTGGCTCCTACCCTGCGCACTGGGCCCAATATCTAGCTTTTCTGACGATCGGCGCCCATTTATTGGCTGGATTCGCTTGATGTGACTTAGGAGAATGGCTAATGCCCAACATTCCCAGCGAATACAGCCATAGATCCACTAAGTCCCAGGGTTTAAAAGGACAAGCCAATGGCTTTGTCTTGTTGGAAGTGCTTGTAGCGATGAGCTTGATAGCAACTAGCTGGATCAGCCTTGGTAATACCTATCAAAAATTACTACTACTTATGGGGCAATTAGGGGCAAGACGATTGCAAATACACCAGGAGTTAGACCAACATGAGATTGCCCAGGCGACAGCAGCAAAAATCGTATCGAAAGAAAGCCTATTGAATGAGTCTACTAGAGTGCCTCGTCGGATTCGCCCTGTGCCTGATCTTGGTAGGGCCTCTATTAAAAAATAGTGGAGAACTGATCGTCAAACAAATTGAGCTGGAGAAATCACAATCACTCGCGCTTGAAGCGGATCGTGCTTTGGAATTAATTAGCCGTTCTATTCGTATGGCTGGATTTCAAAATTTGCCATCTCCATTGGCAAGACAGACACAACAATCGAAACAAGATTTCATTGATATTCAGAAAGGGGTTGGATATCGAGGGTCGGATTCCATCACAGTAAAGCATGAGGTTTCTAAAGGAGTTGATTTCGATTGCATTGGAAATGCTATTACTAAAGAGCGCGCCAAGAGGAATATCTCTCAACAGGGATTCATTGTTGATCGACAAGCAAGTCTCCCTAAGGGTGTGCGAGTAAATGGCGGTTCACTCATTTGCCAGTCACTGGATCGTCAGGGCCGCTTACAAAACACCACTTTAATGAATGGTGTGGAGCGTTTATCGATTGAGCCTATTCAAGTTGGTCATCTGCCTATAAGCCAATCTGGTAAAGGGCCGAAAACATTCAGGGTGAAGCTGGAGATGACTGATGGAGCAAGGATTCAGCGCGTATTTGAGCGTACTTTTTCTACAAGAAACCTTTAGTGATCATTGCTTGGGTCTTATCTCTCTTTATGTTGATCTCCTCCTTGATTCAGATCTTGGAGCGTTCTGTCGTACTTGAACTCATGCGCCTTGACGCCATCACCAGTGCGGGAAAGAAATTGATCGAATCTGAAAAATTACTTTTAGAATGCGAGGAAAAATTGTCAATCATTGGCCCGCTGAATCCCTCTCCTTGCCATATTCAGTCTGTCGGAAAAAATCTCTGGCTAATTTCTAGTCAAGACAAACCCTCAATCGAGATCTTGGTTTTTCTGGATGAAAAAACTAAGCAAGCCACCCGCTTAAATTGGCGCCAAGAATTTGAATGAACGGTGATTTGAATGAATGGTATAAATGATAAAAATCTGAATTACCTCAGAATGGAAAGTGGCGGCAGTTTGCTGGAGCTAATGGCCGTGGTGCTATTGATTGCCATCATGGCGGTCATGTCAATGCCGCTACTACAAAATGGCATGGCCGTTCGACAAATTGATACTATCGCTCGACGTTTTATTGTTCATGCGCAATTTGCACGAGGACAAGCTTTAATGCTGGGCATTCCAACCCAGATTGCTCCTATTACCGACAAGCTTTGGGATGAGGGGTGGGTAGTGAAAAATGCCTGTTCGGAGAAGCGGGCGTCATCAGCCTGTGTCGAGCGCCGTTGGTTTTCTCAAGGGGATATAGCGCCGATTTACTTTAAGGGTGGAGGTAAGCAATTTATTGATCCCCATAGTGGAAAAAGAGGGATTCTGTTTAATGCAGCGGGGGCTGCTAAAACGGGCCAGGGAGGCTTTGTAGCCAATCGTCTGATACTGGGCCATGAGCAAGTTGCCAGTCTTGAGAGGCAACTGATTTTGGGTAGTGGTGGTCGCTGGCGCATTTGTGATCCTGTTCGGGATACCAAAGCCTGTAGATAGTTTGTAGGTAAATTTGCTCCTCTAGCCCGCAATCGGTTTTAATAGACCTATGTACACCGCTGTTGACCACCAATTGATGAGTGAGGCCTTGGCCGAAGCTCAAAAGGCCCTCTATTTATCCAATCCCAATCCGCGGGTGGGTTGCGTGATCGCGAAGGATGGAAAAGTGATTGGTCGGGGTTACACGCAAAAAGTGGGCGGACCTCATGCGGAAGTTCAGGCATTGGCTGATGTGAGGGCGAAGGGAATGGATCCTGCTGGATCAACGATCTACGTCACTCTAGAGCCATGCAGTCATACTGGCAGAACTCCACCTTGTGTTGATGTCTTGATTGAGGCAAATCCGGCTATGGTGATTACAGCCATGTCTGATCCGAATCCATTGGTAGGTGGCCAAGGCTTAGAGCGACTGAAGTCTGCAGGAATTGAAGTGCGCTGTGGTTTGCTAGAGGCGGAAGCCATAGCACTCAATTTGGGATTTATTTCTCGGATGACTCGAGGTTTGCCTTGGGTGCGGATGAAGATTGCTACCAGCTTAGATGGGAAGACCGCACTACCAAATGGGCAGAGTCAGTGGATCACGGGGCCGCTTGCAAGAGCCGACGGACATTACTGGCGTGCTCAAGCCTGCGCCATATTGACTGGTGTAGGTACCGTCAAAGAAGACGACCCCACTCTGAATGTGAGAGATGTTCAAACGGAGCGCCAGCCTTGGAGAATTATTGTGGACTCTAAACTGGAGACACCACTCAATGCCAAGATTCTTGGTCGCTTAGATCAATCCGGAGTGATTCTGGTGTGCGCTTCTTTAGATTCTCCAGATACAAAAGAAAAAGCTGCAGCTTTTGAGACTCTTGGTGTTGAAGTGATTGCTATAGCTAATGCCCATGGCAAAGTAGATTTGCCTAAACTCATTACGTATTTAGCAAAAGAGCGCCACATGAATGAAATCCATGTTGAGGCTGGATTTAAGTTGAATGGATCCTTGCTGAGAGAGGGTTGTGTTGACGAGCTCTTGCTCTACTACGCCCCCTTCTTTATAGGTGATGGTATTGGCATGGCAAACATTTCCCCCTTGGGGGCATTAGATCAACGTCAGGATTGGCAAATCATCGATCAAACCCTATTCGGCTCTGATCTACGTTTACGCCTGAGCAAGCAGTCATAAAAATGAACTAAAAAATAAGCAATAACACCCCAAGAAAAATAGATTAAAAAATCCACTCATTACTACTAAATAAAATCTCACTATGTTTACTGGAATTATTACGGCAGTTGGTCAAATCAAAAGCGCTCAAGCCAGAGGTGATGGCCTGCATTTGGTCGTTGAAGTGCCTTCTGGATATCTTGATGATGTTGCATTGGGTGACAGTATTGCTATTCAGGGTGCCTGCATGACGGCTACTGAATTAACTGATACTACTTTTGCTTTAGACATCTCTCGCGAGTCATTGAGTAAGACGATTGGTCTGGATAAGGTAGGCCCTGTTAATCTTGAAAAAGCGCTACGTCTCAATGATCGTTTGGGCGGTCACTTGGTGAGCGGGCACGTTGATGGAGTGGGTAAGGTGGCGCATTTTGCCACTGTCGCAGGCGATGCCTATGGTTCTTGGCTTCTGCAAATCGAAGCCCCCAAGGCGTTGGCGCCATTCTTAGCTTATAAGGGGTCTATTGTTGTCAATGGTGTTTCACTTACAGTCAATCAAACACAAGACAGCAAAGAGGCTTGCTTAGTCGATATCAATATTATTCCGCATACGCTTGAGAACACCACATTAGGGAAGCTCAAGCAAGGTGAAGTTGTAAATCTCGAGGTGGATTTAATTGCGCGTTATGTAGCGCGGATGCTAGAAAGTCAGCCTAAGTAACTATTTTCTTTTGCCTGCTTCTTTATAAACAGCCGACTGATTTCGCTTGCCAACTGCAATAATCAGAACAATAAGTCTGTGGTCTATAACTTCATAAACTAGCCTGTAGCCAAGTGCTGCTAGTTTTATCTTGTAGAAATTATCTAGGTCACCATGTAACTTGGCTGAAGCAATTCTAGGATTTTGAATTCGTTTCTCAAGCTGCTTTTTGAACTGGCTGCGAACTGAGTTATCTAATTTTTGCCACTCTTTTAAAGCAAGTACATTGAACTCAAGACTATAGGTCTTCAAGTTTTACTTTCACCGTTTTCCCAGTGCTGCGCGCTTTAATGACTTTGATGAGCGAGAGGTCATCCACTAAGTCAAGCAGCGCTTCATATGCTTTTGCTGAAAGTAGATAGGCTTCAGGTTTATTGTGGTTCAGAACAGCCACGGGTAGATCCCCTGCAATTTCTAGAATTTTGCTCGGATTACGCCTAAGATCAGTCATGCTGACTGTAGTTTTGGCATGAATGGTTTGCGTAATTGTCATAATAAAATACCCATAATTTAGTGCATTATTATGTGTATTTTGTAAAAAGTCAAACCCTTTCCCGAGTGGGGGATCGCTCTGGTTTGACTTAGCTTCTACGGTAGCGCGTTGGATCACTTAAGTTAGCTTGCTTAAAGCCTGCTTGCCTTAGTCGACAAGACTCACATTCGCCACAAGCTTCACCTAAATCGTTTGCTTGATAACAAGAAACAGTTTGTGAGTAGTCGACACCTAGGGTGGTGCCCAGTTGAATGATTTCTGCTTTGCTCATGCTGATGATGGGCGCGTGCACCCGAAAGCGATTCTCATTGTTCAGTGCTTCTACGCCAGCTTTGGTGGCCAAGTTGGCCATCGTCTCAAATGAGGCGACATATTCTGGGCGACAGTCTGGGTAGCCTGAGTAGTCAACGGCATTGGCACCATAAAAAATATCCAATCCACCCAATGACTCAGCCCAGCCCAAAGCAAGGGATAGCAAAATCGTATTACGTGCAGGGACATAGGTAACCGGAATTTCAAGATCTTTGCCTGGGGTTGTGGGGATATCGATAGATGAGTCGGTCAGAGCCGAACCCCCAAAGCGCGTGAGGTCTAAATTCACGACCTCATGACGAATAACACCCATTTTCTTGGCAATATGTTTTGCTGCTGCTAGTTCGGATGAGTGGCGTTGACCATAGCCAACAGATAACACATAAGGTGCATATCCGAGATCTTTCGCTAAGGCTAGAATAGTGCTCGAATCTAGACCGCCTGAGAACAAAATCACTGCTGGAGCATCGGGTGTGCGAGGAGCGATATTCTGAAAGGCTGCAGACAGCGATGACATGGTGAAATAATTCTTTGCTTGGCTTATGGAATTACTTCGTTGCAGCGATCAGTTGTTGCGCATCTTTTGCCGCTTCAGTGTCTGGATACTTGCTGATGATCTCGCTAAAGGTTTTCTTGGCAGCTGATTTGTTACCACTTTCCAATTGCGAATTACCGAGTGTCAACATAGCCGATGGAATGCGTGGGTGATTTGGGTAGCGCTTAATCAGGCTCTGCAGTTGCGTAATCGCGCCGGCATAGTCTTTGTTAGCGTATTTGCTGTTACCACTCCAAAAGAGTGCCAGCGGTGCATAAGGGCTAGTAGAGTACTTTTTAGCAAAGACAGAGAACTCGCTATCTGCTTTTTTAAGACTGCCTGCCTGAAAGGTCTTCAATGCATCGTCGTAGGCTTTTTTCTCGCCGGGTTGGACAGTACCGCTCACGCCTTCAATAGTTGCAGTGCGGGGTTCAAAATTACCTAAGCGAGTATCGAGATCTTGATAATAGGTTTTTTGACTGGTGCCAATATCTTGACCTTGTTTCTCAAGCTCCTCCACCTTTCCTCGAAGCTCAGCATTATCAGTTTTTAGTTTATCGATCTGCCCTTGTAATTCAAGCTGTGTTGTTGCTAGGGATTTGCGTAAGTCCAATATGGCTTTTCGTGCATCGTCATCTGCAAAGAGTGCCCAAGCATTGTTGGATATCCCTAGGAAAACAGTGGCGGCACTTAAACAAAACGCTCGTGAGAGCGTTTGTTTAAAAGAGTGTGAAAGCATAGACATTAGTTTGTAATGTAAACAATATCAGCGCGACGATTTTCTGCCCAAGCCGCTTCGCTATCACCTTCAGCTTTTGGCTTCTCTTTACCAAAGCTCACCGCCTCCATTTGGTTCTCAGAAACACCCATTAGATTGAGTGACTTACGTACGGCATCTGAACGGCGTTGACCCAAAGCTAAGTTGTACTCTGCAGTGCCGCGCTCATCGGTATTGCCTTGAATAATGACCTTTTGATTCGGGTTAGCTTTTAAGAAGCTTGCATGTGCGGACAATTGTTTTTGATATTTAGTTTGAACGGTGTATTCATTCAAATCAAAGTACACGCTACGTTGGAAGAGTGGGCTGCTTGGATCATTCCATGGCTGTGAGCCAAAGTTACCGCTACCACCACCATTGGCCCCATCAACATCATCCAATTTGACGCTTGAGCAAGCTGCTAAAAATAAAGCTGTTACCCCGACGAGAGTGAGGGTTGCGGTACGGCGTGCGATAGAAGTCTTCATGATCTGTCCTTTTTCCTACAAACTGAGTAACTAAATAAGCTGATAGCCAATATTATGCCCCTAAGAGCTCAATATTGGCTATTTAGCCGGAAAGATCAGAATTGAATTTACTGAGACTTTAGTCCATAAAAGGACCCCAGGACGGCTGACGTACATCTGATCCTGGAATGCTCAATATCTG
Source organism: Polynucleobacter sp. AP-Jannik-300A-C4 (assembly GCF_018688335.1). Lineage (NCBI taxonomy): Bacteria > Pseudomonadati > Pseudomonadota > Betaproteobacteria > Burkholderiales > Burkholderiaceae > Polynucleobacter > Polynucleobacter sp. AP-Jannik-300A-C4. The sequence goes on from NZ_CP061316.1 coordinate 269,871, forward strand.
CTTAGAATTGCCATCTACTGAAACTGCAGCCAAAACCCGCTTTCCACCCAGCTTTGTGGAATACAGTACATAGCGGCCATTTGCGGCAAAGGATGGGGACTCGTCGCTAGTTCCATCTGTCAGTGCTTGGGTATCGCCTGTTGCTAAATTGAGGATATAAAGGCGGAATGCCCCGCCAATATTGGCAATGTAGGCAAGATACTTACCATCCGGTGAAATGCGCGGTGAAGTTACAAAACCTTGCTTGAAGGTGATGCGTTTAGCACCCTCAACCTGCTCACCTTCGGAGCTCATCCGATAGATTTGTGGATTACCACCACGATCGCTCGTGAAGTAAATATATCGACCATCTGCTGAATACTGTGGTTCGGTATCAATGGTGCGACCACGGGTGAGGCGTTGTAACCCGGTGCCATCCGCATTAATGCCATAGATCTGGGTATTGCCATCTTTGGAAAGTGATACAGCTAATTTCTTGCCATCTGGCGACCAGGCTGGTGCGCTGTTGTTTCCCTTTTGGTTGGATAGCGGAATACGGCGACCAGTAGCGAGTTCGTGGACGTAGATAACGGGCTTGCGATCTTCAAATGATACGTAAGCCACTTTCTTGCCATCGGGGGACCATGACGGAGAGATGATTGGCTCACCGCTATTCATGGCATTGCGAATATTTTGACCATCTGCATCAGAGATCACCAAACGATAGCGTTTACCTTCTTTAATCACGTAGGAAAGGCGGGTTGAGAAAATGCCCCGCTCACCCAATAACTTGAGGATGATGTCATCTGCAATTTTGTGACCTGCAGCACGCAAATTGTCTGCGCTGGAATTAATATTTAAGCCGCCAAGACTTTCGGATTTACGAATATCAAAAAGCTTATAGTGAATCTCAAACTGACCCGCGCCAGTTTGAACTACAGATCCTAGCGCCAAAGCATCTGCACCCCGAGCCGCCCATGATTTGTAGTTAGGTGTACCCTCGTCACTTTCGGTGGCATTGCCGTTTTCAGTATTTTTGAAGTAACCACTGCGTGCCAAATCTTGACGAATGATGTCAGTAATACTAGTAGGTAATTTATTCTCATCTTTGAACCGCATTACGGCTATGGGATAGAGCGACTGACCTACGCCCGTGATTTCAATATTCATTTGCGCTAGCGCAGAGGAGCTCATACCAAACATTGAGATCATCACGGCGAGCACTACTGTAGTAAGTGAAAAAACTTGTTTATAGGTAGTACGCTTAATCAATTTAGCTACTTGCAACATGCTTTAGTCCTTGGGTTTAAAGGTCAGCTTAACTTCTCTTTGGGGAATTTTGCCATTGTCGTCTTTCGGCAGACTTTCTGCGCGAGTGAGCGCAAGTAGCACTGCGCGATCCCAGCCAGCATTTCCACTGGAGCTCACGAGATCTGTACTTAAGATCGCGCCATCGGGTGCGAGATTGACTTTAACGACTGCCGCAGGATTGCCGCTTATTGATTCTGGGTTAAATACGATGAGCGGCTTTACTTTCTTAACTACCTTATCCGTCCAGCCAGGAGGTGCATTGCCGCCAGCGCCTACTCCGCTGCCACTTGTTCCACCACTGCCGCCTTCTGCACCAGCAGCTGCACGCAGGCGCGCTAGCTGATCCGCACGCACTTTTTCAGCTGCGGCATTGGTTTTTGTTTCGGCAGGTGATTTGGATTCCACTTTTTGAGGAGGGTCAACTTTTTTTGGTTTTTCCTTCTCCTTTGGAGGTGGAGGTGCTTGCACTGGTTTGGGAACTTCTTTTTTGGGAGGCTCTTTTACTTTTTCCTTCGGTGGTGGAGGTGGAGGCTGTATAGCCTTAGGAGCTTCTTTTGGTATTTCTTTTCTAGGAGGCTCTTTTTCAACAGGTTTTTTATTGATAGCGATGTCCGCTGCCTCTTCCTTGATCTCTGCCTTTACTTCTGGTACAACAGGTGTTTCAACTTGTTGACTAGCATCCCAGAGCTCAACTTCTACTCCAGATGGAGTGGAGTTATTCCAGTTGATACCAATGACTAAGAATGCAAGTAAACCTAAGTGCGCAGCTAATGAAAAACTAAAAGCACGTTTTGTGCTTTCATTTTTAGTTGGGCGTCCTCGAGAAAAGTTCGAGTGAAAAGTTTGCGCGCTATTCATGTATGCGGAACAAAAAGCCTTATTGACTCTTCACGGCAAGACCAACACGTTTCACGCCATTTTCTTTGAGTTTAGACATGACTTCCATCACGACTTCATATTTAATAGATTTGTCTGCAGCAAGAACAACGGGTTGCTCGGCCGATTTTTCTGCTTGTGATCTTGCAAATGCACCGAGCTCAAATTTATTTAAGGTTTGAACCGGATCACCATCTTTGCGAACGATGATATTTTCATTGGCATCGATTGTTAAAAAGACGGGTGGCAAAGATTGCACTTTTGCCCCACCTACAGTTGGTAAATTGACGACACCAGGATTGACCATTGGTGCAGTCACCATAAAGATGACGAGCAGCACCAACATCACATCAATGTAAGGTACGACATTGATATCGGCCATTGCCCGACGCTTAGAGGATTTTCTGAGTGAGCCAGCCATGCTTATTTGCCTGAAGCTTGGCGTTGCAAGATATTGGTGAACTCTTCGATGAAGGTTTCAAAGCGGATGGCGAGCCGGTCCACATCCGTTGCTGCGCGGTTGTATGCAACTACCGCAGGAATCGCTGCAAATAGACCGATCGCGGTGGCAACGAGCGCTTCAGCAATGCCTGGGGCTACCGCTGCCAAGGTGGCGTTTTGAACGTTGGCTAAACCGCGGAAGGCATGCATGATCCCCCAAACGGTACCAAAAAGGCCAATATAGGGGGATACAGAGCCTACTGAAGCTAGGAATGGTAGGTTGGCTTCCAACATATCCATTTCACGCTGGTAGGTGGCTTTCATGGCTCGGCGTGCGGCGTCAATTTCTCGCACTTTCATGAACTCCTGCATGCCGGCCTCAAAGATATGCTCTAAAACAGCGTCGCTGCGGGTATTGCGCTGAGCAGCATTAAATAAGGTGTTCAGATCTCCGCCGGACCAAAAGTCACGCTCAAAACGCTCGGTGTCTTGCCTTACGCCTCGCAGAATGGCTGTTTTCTTAAAAATGATGGTCCATGAGGCCACAGACATGCTGAGTAATAACAACATTACTAGCTGGACTAATAGGCTGGCATTGAGGACTAGGGAGAGGAATGAGAGGTCTTGTGTAGTGGTCATGGTGGATTTTGTATGATGTAGGTTGATTTTACTAAGTTAATTCACTCAGCAATACAACTTCATCGGGATTATGACCATGTTTGACCGCCAAAACACCTTAGCCAAAACCGACCCAGAATTGTGGGCAGCGATTCAGAATGAGAATAAGCGTCAGGAAGACCATATTGAGCTGATTGCATCTGAGAACTACACCTCCCCAGCAGTCATGCAGGCGCAGGGTTCTCAGTTGACCAATAAGTACGCTGAAGGTTATCCGGGTAAGCGTTATTACGGTGGTTGTGAGTTTGTAGATGTGGCTGAACAGTTGGCGATTGATCGTGTTAAGGCCTTGTTTGGAGCTGAGGCAGCGAATGTGCAGCCGCATTGTGGCGCGTCCGCTAACCAGGCAGTGTTCTTGGCGTTCTTGAAACCAGGTGATACCTTCATGGGGATGAGTTTGGCTGAGGGCGGTCACCTTACTCATGGTATGGCTCTGAATATGAGCGGTAAGTGGTTTAACCCAATTGCTTATGGCTTAGATAAAAATGAAGAGATTGATTACGAGCAGATGGAGCGTTTGGCCCGTGAGCACAAGCCAAAATTGATTATTGCTGGCGCGTCTGCTTACTCTAGAAAGATTGATTTTGAGCGGATTGGTAAATTAGCCAAAGAAGTAGGCGCGATTTTCATGGTGGATATGGCTCACTATGCAGGCTTAGTTGCAGCGGGTGTTTATCCAAACCCAGTACCGCATGCCGACATCGTGACTTCTACTACCCACAAGAGCTTGCGCGGTCCTCGTGGCGGCATTATCTTGATGAAGGTGGAGCACGAGAAAGCAATTAATTCCGCAGTATTTCCAGGTCTACAAGGTGGTCCTTTGATGCACGTGATTGCTGGTAAGGCTGCAGCGTTTAAAGAGGCGCAAGAGCCCAGCTTTATTGATTATCAAAAGCAAGTCGTTGCTAATGCCAAAGCTTTGGCGGAGACGCTAATTTCTCGTGGGCTACGTATTGTTTCTGGCGGCACGGATTCTCATGTGATGTTGGTAGATTTACGTGCCAAGAAAATGACCGGTAAAGAAGCCGAGCGTGTATTAGGCGAAGCGCACATTACTTGTAACAAGAACGGCATTCCAAACGATCCAGAAAAACCAATGGTAACGAGCGGTATTCGTTTGGGCTCACCAGCAATGACTACTCGTGGCTTCAAAGAAGCCGAAGCACGTCAAGTTGGTAATTTCATTGCAGATGTTTTGGATAACCCAAATGATGCTGACAATATCGCTAAGGTTCGTGCGCAAGTAGCTGAGTTGACTAAGCGTTTCCCGGTTTACGGCTAATATCAATAACCGAACAAACCAAAACATAAAGAAGAACTACATTGCGCTGCCCTTTCTGTCATAACGACGATACTCAGGTTCTCGATACTCGGGTATCGGATGAGGGTGACACTATTCGTCGCCGCCGCCGTTGTGCCAAATGCGATAAACGATTTACGACTTATGAGCGTGTAGAGTTGGTATTGCCAGCAATCGTTAAGAAGAACGGTAGCCGTGTTGAATACAGTCATGACAAGTTGGTTAGCTCAGTTAAGCTGGCCTTACGCAAGCGCCCAGTTTCATCTGATTCTGTAGATGAATCGATTGCTCGCATTGAAGAGAAGCTACTCAGCCTAGGCGAAAAAGAAATACCAAGTGAGCGCGTTGGTGAGCTGGTGATGCGTGAACTTAAGCGTCTAGACAAGGTGGCCTACATTCGTTTCGCCTCTGTCTACAGAAGCTTTGCAGATATTGAATCTTTTGAGAGTGCACTCAAAGAGTTGAAATAAGAAAACCTTAAATACTCAGCCAATTAAATAAATCAGAGAAATAAAAAAGGACTGCATATGCAGTCCTTTTTACATTCGCAAGTTGCGAAGTTTTTGTTTACTTCAATTCTGCAAAGATTGAAGCAGTAATGTCATCAACGTTTCCAGTGCCGCTCACTTTGCGATAGGCGGGTGCCTTTACTTTGTCAGCGGGGTTGCTTTGAGTAGCCCAAGTGGAGTAATACTCCACCAATGGACGAGTCTGATCGTTGTATACCTGCAAGCGCTTGCGAACAGTTTCTTCTTTGTCATCATCACGCTGAATTAAGTCTTCACCAGTCACATCATCTTTGCCTTCAACCTTTGGTGGGTTGAATGTGATGTGATAAGTGCGACCTGAAGCTGGGTGTACGCGACGACCGCTCATGCGAGTAATGATGGCGTCAAATGGCACGTCAATCTCTAGCACGTAGTCGATAGGCACGCCCGCATCTTTCATGGCTTGCGCTTGAGGAATGGTTCTTGGAAAACCATCAAACAAATAACCCTTACTGCAGTCAGGCTGAGTTAAGCGATCTTTTACTAAGCCAATGATGATGTCGTCAGAAACGAGGCCACCGGCATCCATAATTTTTTTAGCGGCAATACCAAGTTCTGTTCCAGCCTTAACAGCCGCGCGCAACATATCGCCTGTCGAGATTTGTGGAATGGCAAATTTTTCGCAAATGAACTGAGCTTGAGTTCCTTTGCCAGCACCTGGTGCACCGAGCAGAATCAACCGCATTGTTTTCCCCTTAGAAGACCCTCATTGTCCCGTATTTTTTCGGGATCCTTTGTAACTAATTCCTAGGATTATCCCCGAGAACCCTGAGATAACCAGATTCTGGGCTAGTTCGCCAAGATGCGGCGGATCCGCTCGAGGTCTTCAGCTGTATCAACCCCTGCTGGCGGGGCTTCGCTGGCAGTATGGACGGCAATTCGATAGCCATTCCAGAGGGCGCGGAGCTGTTCTAGAGCTTCAGCTTGTTCTGGTGGTGCTGGTTCAAGGCGGGTGTAAGCCTGTAAAAAGTCTGCCCGATAGGCATAAATGCCCAAATGACGTAAATGTGTGACGCATTGCGTGGATTCTGGATCCCGCACAAACGGAATGGTGGCTCTAGAGAAGTAAAGCGCCTCATTGGAGCGATTAAGAACCACCTTAACAATATTGGGGTTCATGATTTCCGCTTCATCTGTAATGGGTACGGCAACAGTTGAAATCGCGCAGGCGGCATTGTCAGCCAAAGTTTGAGCAACTTGATTGATCAGCTCTGGCGGAATCAAGGGTTCATCACCTTGGACATTGACGACTAAGGTATCAGCTGGAAGCTTTAATAGTTGTGCCACTTCTGCTATGCGGTCTGTACCAGTGGGGTGGTCTGGGCTGGTTAATAAACACTCGATCCTATACTCATCACATGCTGCTTGAATTTCTGGTGAATCAGTTGCAACCACAACGCTTTGCGCATTGGATTGCTGCGCACGCTCGGCTACACGAATCACCATTGGCTTGCCACCAATATCAGCGAGTGGTTTGCGAGGTAGGCGAGAAGATCCCAGTCTTGCAGGAATCACCACTAAAAATTCGGGAGGCTTAATGCTCATGAATTAGATTTAACCTGATCAATAGTTAATTGATTTCATCAGCAGAAAGACTGCGGGCTTCATCGACAATCATGACTGGAATATCATTGCGAATGGGGTAAGCCAGGCGATCAACCTTGCAAATGAGTTCGTGTTTTTCGGCATCCAAATGCAAAGTGCTTTTGCATAAAGGGCACACTAAAATTTCGAGTAAGCGCTTGTCCATATGTAATCTTTGCTCTTTTTATAAAGTGTATCGATTTGGATCGGGTCTTTGCAAAATAGACTGCAACCAATCTGCTAATGCATTTGGGATCTTCAGGTTCATTGGAACAACCCAAATACGTTCGTCCTGTATTGAGGTGCATTTTACGGCATCCTTCTCCGTAATCAGGATGCATTTCGCGTTGATGGAGTTAAAAAACTCTGGGGTGTAGCTAGCGTGATCGGCTAAGCCAATACATTTTCCAGTGATACCTTGTTTCATTAAATCATCAAAAAAGCGTTGGGGGTTACCAATGGCTGCGACAGCGGTGATCTCATTGGAAAGATATGCATCTGCAATAGCTTCTAGAGATTGTGTGTTACCAGGGGAATTTAGTTGATAGGGCACGCCTAGTTGGCTAGAGAGTGTAAATGCGCGGCGGCCTAAAAAGTACTCATCCACTGGAGTTGCAGTTGTATTTGCGCCTGTCATCAATGTGGCATCTCGCTCTCGGAAAGCAGGCTCACGCAAAGGTCCAGCAGGCAGTAAAAAGCCATTGCCTTCACCGCGTTGATCACGCACTACAAATTCAATATCACGACCCCCTTCGCGAGCAGGCCACCGAACCAAGTTGCGATGTTGCAAACCATCATCACTGATGATGACGTTCACCGAGGGACTGCTTCTTAAGAGCGAGCGAATACTTCTTGTTCGTTTTGGATGAACCCAAATCGGGAACTGATTGTCTGTGCGCTTTGCAATTAATACGGGTTCATCACCAACTTCCGCAGGATTGGAATCGCTACTCACTTGCTGTGGGGTGCTTGATGCCGGAGCGCCATAACCTCTGCTGATAATTCCGGGTTTCCACCCCATGCTTGCGAGTCGTTCTGCTAGTGCAATGACGATGGGAGTTTTACCTGTGCCTCCTACGCGAATATTACCGACGATGATGATGGGCACAGCTTGCGGCTTATTTTTTCCTAAGTTCAGATCATTGACTAAATCCAAAGCTTGATTGATCCAACCGTACACCTTTGATAAAGGCCAGAGGATGAGGCTGGTTGTCCCACGCCTTTCCCAAAACCGGGGGGCCTTATTAAAGAAAGAAGTTTTTTTTGGTGATGACATTAAAGGCGATTTGTTTTGCTCAAGATTTCTAATGTGCTGAATTTATTTCTTCGTAGTTTGACTGCTAAACACAATATTAGATAGATTGGCGTCACGTGCAGCTTCAAGTGCGCTCATGACTGCCTGGTGAGGAGCTTTAGCATCTGCATCGATATTGACCTGGATGTCATTGTCTTTGTTTAGTGCATTGAGGCTATTACTGAGTTGGCTGCGGTCAGTTACCTTGCCGTTAATAGCAAAGAGCCCATCACGACTAACTGCGATATGAATTTGTTTCAGCTCTACTTGACTCGCTGCACCATTGGCAGTGGGTAGGGTAATTGCGAGTTCTTGATAGCGCGTGAAGGTCGTGGAGATCATCAGAAATATCAGCACTACTAAAAGCACATCAATAAAAGGAATGAGATTGATTTCGGGCTCTACAGAGGATGAGCGAACCCCTAATGAAAATTGGCCTCGGTGCCGAAGCTTATTTTCTAGCCAACTCATTTTTTATCCGTAGAGTGTGGATAAAGTTTTTTAAATAATTGGCGGGTAAATTCTTCACACTCATGTTGGCGTTGATTTGCCATTGCCCGCAGGCCACGCCATGCAGCTAAAGCAGGAATCGCAATCAATAATCCAAATGCCGTGTTGTAGAGAGCAATAGAGATGCCATGAGCTAGTTGTTGGGGGCTACCCACACCCTGACTACCAAAAATTTCAATCATGCCGACAACGGTGCCAAATAAACCCAGCAGGGGTGCGACTGTCGCGATGGTGGCTAGCGCGCCTAAATAGCGATCAAGTTTTAGCCAGGTTGATTGAGCGCTTGCCTGTAACTCTTCTAAAGCCGAGTCTGCAGTGCTGCCAGAGGCCTTTTCACGCAGAATGCAGGCAAAAAGTGAGCCTACCGGAGAGAGTTGGCCAATAGAGCTAATTTCAGCTTCAGAAACCGTTTTTTGCTGGGAAATGGCATTTGCCACTCCAAATGTGGATTCAAGACTATCTTTGGGGAAAATATGAATTCGGCGTAAATACCAAGCCCGCTCGAGGATGATGGCCAGTCCGATAACCGAGATAATGAGTAGGGGCCAAATAGGCCAGCCAGCAGACAGTAAGATTGAGTACATAAGCTCAGTACTTTAGCTGAATTAAAAATGGGTTTTGACTAAGCGATCCTGTGGATAACTCTGTGCAAAACTTTTTAGGAAGACTCGTGTAAGTCCTTGATTTATGGTGAATAAGGGTAGTTTATGCTTGAATGTAGGTAAATAGACCTTAAAAATTACCTATATAAATCAATGACTTAAATTATTAATGTTGGATTTATGAGACGTTTTGGGTCAGTAATTACTTACTTATAAGAGTTAAACCTAGAGTGTATGGGTTTCTGTGGATATTTATTGCCTGCTAGCCCTGATACCTGTGTAGAAAAAGAGAAAAAATGTCCGATATATCAAGAGAAATTCTGAGTGTTGGCGATCTAAACCGCGTTATTGCTAGCTCTTTAGAGGAGCGCTTTGATGCTGTATGGGTTAGCGGGGAGATTTCGAATTTCAAGGCCTATGACAGTGGACATTGGTATTTTTCTCTCAAGGATGAAGAGGGGCAGATTCGCTGTGTGATGTTCCGTGGTCGTAATGGGCAAGTCGGATTTATGCCTCAATCTGGGGATTTAGTGGAAGTTGCTGCCAATGTGGGCTTCTATGTTCCTCGTGGTGACATTCAGCTCACGGTGCAAAGCATGCGTCGTGCAGGCATAGGCGGCCTTTATGAAGCTTTTTTGAAGCTCAAGGCCAAGCTCGCCAAGGCGGGCTTATTTGATGCTGAGAATAAACGTCCCATACCAACTCATCCGAGAGCGATTGGCATCGTTACCTCGCCACAGGCGGCAGCCCTAAAAGATGTCCTAAGCACTTTAGCTAGAAGAGCTCCCCATATTCCAATTGTGATTTACCCGACACTCGTACAAGGACCTGATGCGCCAGCTGGAATTATTGCCGCACTCAAAAATGCTGAAAAAGAAAATGCTGTTGATGTCATTTTGCTGGTGAGGGGTGGTGGCAGTATTGAAGATCTTTGGGCATTTAATGATGAGCAGCTGGCTTACGCTATTTCGCAGTCATCTATCCCAATAGTGAGCGGAGTTGGACATGAAACCGATGTCACGATTGCTGACTTTGTTGCAGACTTACGTGCACCCACTCCAACGGGTGCAGCAGAATTGGCGGCACCAAGACGGGATCAAATGTTGCAAGAGCTAGATGCGATCATGCAGGCATTACTGCAAAGGGTGAGTCAGCGAGTAGAGCGTGAAGCACAAACTTTAGATCAATTGGCTTTGCGCCTTAGTCATGCCTTGCCCAACCCTGACCGCATGCGCGAGCAAATCAGCGGATGGCAAATACGACTCAACCAAGCATGGCTGGTGAGAGTTGAAAATTGGAAACGTGATCAAAGCCATTTCCAATCCCAGCTTGAAATGCTGAACCCGCAAAGAACTTTGGAGCGTGGGTATGCAGTCATCTTGAGTAAGAAAGAGCAGGCAATGCATGCAGTAAGAAGCCCCAATGAACTCAACACGGAAAGCCTATTTGAAGTACGTCTGGCGGAGGGGCGGGTAGAGGTGGAGTTTTCGAAGCTTGTGCCGCAGAAGTAAAGCTAGAGAATATTTGGCTCAATCTCGAGTTGTACGCCGAATTTATCCAATACTTCATCTTGAATATTTTTTGCCAGGTTGAGGATATCGGACGATGTCCCGTCACCATGATTCACTAGAACTAGTGCTTGTTTTTCATAAACACCTACAGGGCCGACACGTTTGCCTTTAAAGCCGCATTGATCAATCAGCCATCCGGCCGCCAACTTACGTTTGCCATTGCTATCTGTGTAAGAAACCAGATCCGGAAATTGCTTAATCAGTTGCTCACATTGTTCAGCACTGACAATCGGGTTTTGGAAAAAACTCCCAGCATTGCCAATGACCTTAGGGTCTGGCAATTTCTTGGACCGGATAGCGCAAACCGCAGCAAAAATTTGCTTTGCACTTGGACTGGAGTTTGGCTCAGAAAACTGTTTTGCTAGATCGACATACTGCAATCGTGCCTGCCAAAATTTGGGGATTTTAAAAACGACCTTTGTCACGATAAATCGATTGGGATTTTGCTTGAAGTAGCTATCGCGATAGGCAAACTGGCATGCCTCTTGCGGGAGAGTGACAAAGCCATGGGCCGCACAATCAAATGCCTCGATGCTGTCGATATACTCCCCGACTTCAACGCCGTATGCGCCAATGTTTTGAATCGGTGCTGCGCCAACTGTTCCCGGAATTAAGGCAAGGTTTTCCAGGCCTGGCAAGTTTTTCTCCAGAGTCCAGGAAACAAATTCATGCCAATTAACGCCAGCGCCTACTGAGAGCCAGGTATTGCTGTCATCCGATTTAATAAGCTCTTGGCCGAGAATATTAATGAGTAGTGTTGCTCCAGGCAAAGACTCAGGAAGAATCACATTGCTTCCGCCGCCTAGTACACGCCAACCAAGTTTTTTATCCACAAGCTCTTTCATGAGGGCTGGTAGTTGATCCGCGGATGTGATCTCGTACGCCAATTCAGCTGTGGAATCTAGGCCAAAGCTATTCCGATGCTTGAGCCCCAGATTGGGGGTCAATTTTGCTGGATTGGGCGCATTTTTCGCGGAGTTCATGCCACAATCTTATTCGTGTTCGAGTTTCTGTTCGTAATTTATGGAAAAACTTGAAAAGTAACAATGCAATGATTGAATTTGCAGAATTGATTACCCAGATTATTTAAGGAGTTTGAGATGCCCTCATTTGACGTAGTGTGTGAGCCTGACATGATTGAGTTGAAAAACGCAATCGAGCAATCTAATAAAGAAATTACCAATCGTTTTGATTTCAAAGGCTCCGATAGCCGGGTGGAGCAAAAGGATGAGACTTTGATCTTGTTTGGGGATGACGACTTTAAGTTGGGTCAAGTTCGTGATGTTCTCTACGGCAAGATGGCTAAACGTAATGTGGACGTTCGTTATCTCAAAGACGACAAAAAAGAGACTATTGGTAGTGATAAGCGCAAGCAAACCATGAAGATCCAAAAAGGGATTACTTCGGAGTTGGCTAAAAAAGTAGTGCGCATTATCAAAGACAGCAAGATCAAAGTGCAGGCGAGTATTCAGGGTGATGCAGTGCGTGTAACAGGCACTAAGCGCGATGACTTACAAGAAACAATGGCTATGCTCAAGAAGGAAGTCAGCGAGGCTCCATTAGGCTTTAATAACTTCCGTGACTAATGTAGTTGTGCCAGCAATCCACCCGGCAAGCCAAGAGGCCATTGAGCGCTTCTGTGATGCTTGTTGGTTGGAGGATGGCTTGGCGCAAAATAGTTTGTCTGCTTATCGCCGAGATCTATTGCTCTTGGCGCAGTGGCTTTTTAAAGAATCAGGTGCTGATCTCTACAGTGTGTCGGAAAAAGATCTCACTGCTTACATTGCGCATCGACGCGCAGATAAAGCAACCACTGCTAATCGTCGACTGACGGTATTCAAGCGCTTTTATCGTCATGCTCTGCGCATGAATTTGGTAAAAAGCGACCCCTGCATTGGTTTACGTGCTGCTAAGCAGGCACTACGTTTCCCTAAAACTTTGAGTGAAGATCAGGTTACTGCTTTGCTGAATGCTCCCGATGTGGAAACTTCACTTGGATTGCGTGATCGCACTATGCTGGAGCTGATGTATGCCAGCGGCTTGCGTGTCTCAGAAATCGTTTCTTTAAAGACAGTTGCTCTAGGATTAAATGAAGGTGTAATTCGGGTGGTGAACGGTAAGGGTGGCAAAGAGCGTTTAGTGCCTTTTGGTGGGGAGGCGGGGCAGTGGTTGCGTAGCTATTTAGCTGATGCCAGAAATCCATTACTTGAGGGTAAGTCTTCGGACGCGGTATTTGTGGGGCGCCATACGGGCACTGGTTTAACTCGTCAGGCTTTCTGGGCGCTGATTAAGCGTTACGCCGCGATTGCCAACATCCCCGTAGCTTTATCGCCCCATACATTGCGCCATGCTTTTGCTACCCATTTACTCAACCATGGGGCAGATTTACGGGTGGTACAACTCCTTTTAGGCCATGCCGATATCTCTACTACACAGATCTATACCCACGTTGCTAGAGAGCGTCTGAAGTCGATCCATCAGCAGCACCATCCTAGAGGCGCATAAAGCGTGCCAATCCAAGCAATCATCAAGAATGTAATAAGTGTATAAGATATCCCCATGAATTTAACTTTAGATCTTTTGCTGATCCCGATTGCCTACCTGATTGGTTCCATCTCTTTTGCGGTAGTTGTGAGTAAGTGCATGCGTTTGCCTGATCCCCATTCCTATGGTTCTGGTAATCCAGGCGCTACCAATGTTCTCAGAACTGGTAACAAGCTGGCAGCCGTGCTCACTTTGATTGGTGATGCCTTAAAGGGCTATCTTGCCGTCATGTTGGCGAGAGTATTGCTCGGCGATGAATCTTTTACTTCAACACTCAACTCTTGGTTGTTATGTGGCGTGGTGATTGCTGTGTTCTTGGGGCATCTATTTCCGATCTTCCATGGTTTTAAGGGGGGGAAGGGTGTTGCTACTGCCTGCGGCATTTTGTTTGGTATTAATTGGATTTTGGGCTTGGCAACTTTAAGTACCTGGATGATTGTGGCGATGTTTATGCGCTACTCATCATTAGCTGCTTTAGCGGCTGCGGTCTTTGGCCCGATCTATTTTGTATTTTTGTTTGGCTTTCAGCCGATGGGTATTGCGCTGTTGGTAGTTTGTCTTCTATTGATCTGGCGTCATCGCAGCAACATTCATAATCTCATTAGTGGCAAAGAAAGCCGTATTGGCTCGAAGAAAAAAGGACAGTCATGACTATTTCTTATTGGTGTGTGCTGTTCATGGGATTGTTTCCCTATGTAGCAGCTGGTATTGCTAAGAAGGGTTTTGAGGGTTATGACAATGGCATGCCCAGACAATGGCTGGCCAAGCAGACAGGATTTCGTGCGCGTGCTAATGCAGCGCAAGCAAATCTTTTTGAATCTATCCCATTCTTTTTTGCCGCCGTGATCATTGCATCTATAGCCAATGCACCGCAAAATAGAATTGATTTGCTAGCAATCGGATTTGTTTTAGCACGCATTGCTTACCTAGTTTGCTATGTAGCAGATTGGCCAACAACTCGCTCTATCGTTTGGCTTGTTGGCTTAGCTTGCGTAGTAGCAATCTTCTTTCAGATTTAAAAGAACAAAAACTAATTTACAAAATTCATCGAGATAATAAATAGATATGCCTGCTAAAAAAATTCCTGCAAAGACGGTTGGCAAAACTCCAGCCAAGAAGGCCTCAAGCCTGAAGCCTGCCAATAAAGTAACCGCAAAAAAAAGTGATGCTGGCACACCACTATCGGTAGTGATTCGTCGACGTATTGAGGCTCAAAAATCACGCTTTCATGCAAATGACAATATTTCTAAATTTATTCAGCCTGGTGAGCTGGAGGGCTTGGTAAATGAAGTCGCCGAAAAGATGCAGGCTGTTTTAGAAAGCTTGGTAATCGATACCGAGAGTGATCATAATACCAAGAACACTAGCCAACGTGTGGCCAAAATGTTTGTTAAAGAAGTGTTTAATGGCCGCTATATCGAACAACCTACACTGACCAAGTTTCCGAATGTCAGTCGCTTGAATGAGTTGATGATCATTGGCCCAATTACTGTTCGTAGCGCTTGCTCTCATCACCTTTGTCCAATCATGGGTCGCATATGGATTGGTGTATTGCCAAGCAAAGAGTCTGCCTTGATTGGTTTGTCTAAATATTCGCGCCTAACTGAATGGGTTATGTGTCGTCCACAGATTCAGGAAGAAGCGGTAGTAGAGTTGGCCGATATGCTTGAGAGAAAAATTAAGCCGATTGGAGTTGCGATCGTGATGGATGCAGATCACTTCTGCATGCAATGGCGTGGTGTAAAAGATCGCGATTCCAAAATGGTCAATAGCGTGATGCGTGGCGCTTTTTTAAAAGACTCGAATTTGCGCAGAGAGTTTTTATCGCTCTTAGATAAAAGATGAGTGGTAAAGGATAAAAATTATTAATCACGGTAAAAAAATATAGGATTTAAACCAATTTCCTAGATTTTTTATAGTTAAGCGGTTTGATTTGCTCCATGGTTACTTCAGAAGCAATCTTTGTTCTATCTTACTCTTTGGCGTGCACGTGAAAAATAATCGTCGCTAATTTATGATTTTGCCCCTAGTTTATGTACCTTAGTTTTGATTGGTAAATACAATCTTAAACTATAGTTTCTGAAACGTATCCACAGGCCTCAACATTGGATTACAAGGAAAACGCTTCTTCCGTAGATGGTGTCAAATACGCAGGGTATGCTACTCCCTCAATACGATAACTTCGCTTTATATCAAGGCAAGATTGGTTCGGCCTCGGGTAGCTGCTCATTGATAGGTGCTAAGTAAGTTGCTGGTAAGGGCTGGTGCTCAGCTTACGCAAAGAAGGCTTAATACCCATCTCGCTTTAAGAGCTCAAATGGTCGCTCGTCAAAGCGGCCATTTTTAATGGCGTTACCTCTCAAAAATGGGATTAAATAGCTTTTGAACTTTCTTCGTGCCGTATACGGACAGATGATTGCTGTCTGAAAAGTAGCTTCCATTCTCATCTGCGAAGTTGCAGTGATCTAGGTCGCATAGCGCTTCGTGGGGCGCAATAAATCTGTTTTTTAGCTTCTTTGAGAAGGAACTTATCGTGGTCTTGAATTGTTCATCAAATGATGCTCTTGGAATTGAGGAGTTTTCAGTAACATTGCCGAACTTGATATTTCTGCTTGCTACTGATGCAAAATCAAAATTGGGTATAGCTATTGGACCTACTAAGTAAGTATATTTACCTGATTTGGACAAATTATCTAGGAGCATCATGATCGATTTTTCTCTATGGATAAAGCTGGGATCGTAGATTTTATTGCCCGATTCATCCACTAAGTCATTTGAGTACCAAGTCATTCCAAGTATTACGGTTTTGATATCCCTATCTTTTTCAATAGCTTGATAGTTAATTTGAGCCATCTTTAAACATTCTGTAGAGATATTCAGGTCGATTGTTGGTAAGCAATCATTGAGTGGGATGATTAGGCCTGCCTGATGGTTTGCAGTGAGAGATTCAATAACTGCTGGTGCATACATCTGAGCATGTGAATTGCCGAGAAGTGCTAATGAGGGAGTCTTTTTTGAGTCACCTATCAAGCAACTGCGGGATGCTCCATAAAGTCGATAGCTGGTTGGTGGGCAACGGTAGTTTGAATCAATTGCATTTGCAATAGAATTTGCAAGATCTGTATCCCTGTTTGGTAGACCCTTCAAGGCCAGCATCATTGCTGCATATGCGGCTAGAAGGATGTAGGTGATGAGAATTGCATATAGCTTCACTTTGGTGGAGATTTCATTCCGAAATGGATTTTCAATATATCTCCAGCTCAAATACGAAATAAGGATAGTGGCCAGTAATGCGCCCAGTAAAATATGCAAAGGTACACTATCCACATAGATGTATTTTAGAAAAACTAAAATTGGCCAATGCCACAGGTAGAGAGAGAAAGAGCATAGCCCAACAAGCTCCACTGGTTTTGTAATTAGGTAGCGAAGTAGGGGGGAATTGCTATTTAATTTGTTCCAAAGAATGAATCCTGTGCCAAGAGTTAATAGAGTTGCGCTTGGAATTTTAGATTCAGGGTCCATGAAATTAATAGCAATGAGCGCTAGTCCCGTGACGAATGTAAGGTTCAAGCGCGAAGAATTTGCTGTCTGAATGGTTGGCAGAACCGCAAAAAAACTACCAATGGAAAACTGCCAAATACGAGTTGGAAGCAAAAAGAATGCTGGATTTGAGCCGCCAATATTAGCGAGGTAAATATTCAAGCCATATGAACATATGGCAATTAGCAGCAGTGCTAATATCTTAAGAAGATTAGGGCGGATAAACCGAAATATGATGATTAAAATCGCCGGAAAAAGGAGGTAGAATTGTTCTTCTACACCCAACGACCACATATGCAGCAAAGGCTTTAATTCATCGCTTGTTGAGAAATACCCGCCTGTTCTCCAGAAGTAGATATTCGCAATATAGCTGAGTGTTGCTAGTAGACTCTTGGCATACCTTTGAAGGTCTGGTGCAAGCAAGATCCAGGTTGCCGCAATTGAGCTTGCAATGAGCATAGCCAGCATCGCTGGCAAGATTCTTTTGGCCCTCTTTAGGTAGAAGGAGGAAAAACAGAATTCACGGTTTGCCGCTTGCTTTTTGATTAAAAGGGTAATTAGATAACCAGAAATGACAAAAAATAAGTCAACCCCAAGATACCCGGACGGAAGTGCGTTGGGAAAAAAATGAAATCCGATGACCGCTGTTACAGCAAGCGCCCTTAGCCCATCAATTTCCCTTCGATGGTATGAAGCGTGTTGCTTGAGAGATTGACTATTCATTCTTTAATTTTAAGGCAGACCCTTATGCCCTATTCTGTATGCGTCGGCACAACCAATCTATGGGCTCATGATTGTCCTTGGAAATAATACCTACCACACAAAATTGAATTTTTGCCACTCTAGATCCTCTCAATTACTTTAATTATTTATGACAACTGCCCTTAAAAATTCATTGAGGCGCCTTTCTTTTTATCTTGGTGGAGATTGGCCCAATGTATAGAGGTTGGAGCGTTTCGGTCTGTATTTGGGGGGTATTTTTTAGAATTTTGTTAGTGATCACTATTGCTAATTACCTTGGCGGGCTTGCTTGGTGCAGTCTTGCTGGTGTTTGTCTTGCTTCACAGCCCAACGCTTCAACCCTGGGCTCTGATCGCGGTTAATGATTGCTTGGCATATTAATCTTCATCAAATAAATTAGATTCTCCGACCCATACCTTTGGCTGCAAGTCTATCTATTGCCGGTATTTTGCGTTGTGCTAGCAACACATCCACCGCCGCTGCAATAGCTTTAATTACTGTTTTGAGGGGCATTACTTATTATCGGGGTACCTTTCCCAGCCATGGTTGACCCCATTATGCTAGTCAGAGTGGTTGCTATTGATAGCAATTTAATTAACAAGAGTTACGCAAATCAGCCAAATTAAGTCTGATTGAGAAAATAAAGCCTATAAAATAAGGACTTATTTAAAATTACATAAAGACTTTAATTAAGCACCCATGACTTCTCAGTCATCTACTCGCACTTCAGTGCTGCCTGTCATTTTGTGTGGAGGCTCTGGCACTCGTCTTTGGCCGCTGTCTAGAACAGGCTTCCCGAAGCAATTTTTGGTGTTATCTGGCGATGATTCGGGTAGGAGTTTATTTCAGCAGGCAGTTCAGAGAATTAATTCAATGAGCTTTATTGATGGGTTGGAGTTGGGCCCCACCTTGATCGTTACTAATGAAGAACATCGTTTTTTGGCTCTAGATCAACTGCGAGAATTAAAAGAAATTCAAGCAAACTTGCTGCTTGAGCCTGCGGGGCGCAACACGGCACCAGCGCTTACATTAGCAGCATTTCATGCGCAAGAGTTTCTGGAGGGCTCCAGCCCCCCTTTTAATGATCCTATTTTAGTGGTAACTCCAGCAGATCAAACTATTAATAACCAGGCTAATTTTGTTAAGACTTTGCAGAGCTGTATTGCCACGGTTGAAGCTGACCAGTCGAACAAAACGATTACTATCTTGGGTATCACCCCATGCGCTCCGGAGACGGGCTATGGATATATCAAGCGTCAGGGCCATGCTGGTGTGAACGGTGAGTTTGAGGTGGAAAGGTTTGTCGAGAAGCCAGATGCAAAAACTGCTGAGACTTATTTAAAGGAGGGTGACTACCTCTGGAATAGTGGGATGTTTGTATTGCGAGCTAGTACCTGGCTAGCTGCATTGAAGGAATTTCGATCCGATATTTATATCGCTACAGAGAGTGCTTGGTGTGCGAGAGTGATGGATCTGGCTGGTGATGTTCCATTTATCAGGCCAGGGGCAGAAATTTTCAAGCTGATACCTAGTGAGTCAATTGACTATGCAGTAATTGAAGAGTGCTCAAGTCAAGTTGGGTCAAATCATTTTTCCATCAAGATGGTTGAGCTTGATGCGGGGTGGAGTGATCTAGGTAACTGGGATGCTGTATGGCAAGTTGGCAAGCAAGACAAAAATGCCAATGTCATTGCTGGCGACGTCATTTTGAATGATGTTAAGGAGTCTTTGATTTATTCGAGCAGTAGGCTGGTGAGTGCTCTTGGGGTTGAGGGTCTTATTATTGTTGAGACTGCAGATGCGGTTTTAGTTGCCGATAGAAAAAGTAATCAAGCCTTAAAGTCTGTGGTTGGGCTATTGCAATCTCAGCAGCGAGAAGAGAAAAATTTACATAGAAAAGTTGCAAGGCCTTGGGGCTGGTATGACAGTATTGATCAGGGTGATCGCTTCAAAGTAAAGAGAATTCAAGTAAATCCTGGAGCAAGTCTATCCCTTCAGAAGCATGAACATCGGGCCGAACATTGGGTTGTTGTGAATGGTGTAGCGGAAGTTACTAATGGTGATAAGTTGATTACTTTGACTGAAAATCAAAGTACTTACATTCCCCCGGGGCAAATCCATCGCTTAGCTAATCGGAGTAATGAGCCTTTGGAAATTATTGAGGTGCAATCTGGCGCTTATTTGGGTGAAGATGATATTTTTCGCTTTGAAGATATTTATGGGCGAAGTTAATTCAGTAAGGGTGAATTGGTTTTAACAATAAATATAAATATATGAAAAATAAGCAAAAAGTAGCATTGATTACAGGTATTACTGGCCAAGATGGATCCTACTTGGCTGAGTTTCTATTAGAAAAAGGTTATCTTGTTCACGGTATTAAGCGTCGCGCATCTTCTTTCAATACTCAGCGCGTTGATCATCTATACCAAGACCCACATATTAGCCATCGTCACTTTGTACTGCATTATGGAGACCTAACCGATTCAAGTAATTTAACGCGAATTATTCAACAAACGCAGCCGGATGAAATATACAACCTAGGCGCTCAAAGTCATGTCGCTGTATCTTTCGAGTCACCTGAATATACAGCTGATGTTGACGCTATTGGCCCCTTACGAATCTTAGAAGCGATCCGCATACTTGGTCTAGAGAAGAAAACTCGTTTTTACCAAGCTTCAACTTCTGAGCTTTATGGCTTAGTTCAGGAGATTCCACAAAAGGAAACAACCCCTTTTTATCCAAGAAGTCCTTATGCTGTTGCTAAGTTATATGCCTATTGGATAACCGTGAACTATCGTGAAGCTTATGGAATATTTGCCTGTAACGGGATTCTCTTTAACCATGAGTCAAAGCGGAGAGGAGAGACTTTTGTTACCCGTAAAATCACTCGCGGTTTAGCTAACATTG
Organism: Polynucleobacter sp. AP-Jannik-300A-C4; assembly: GCF_018688335.1. Lineage (NCBI taxonomy): Bacteria > Pseudomonadati > Pseudomonadota > Betaproteobacteria > Burkholderiales > Burkholderiaceae > Polynucleobacter > Polynucleobacter sp. AP-Jannik-300A-C4. The sequence continues at coordinate 290,297 of NZ_CP061316.1, forward strand.
CGCAAGGTATAGAGCAATGTCTCTTTATGGGGAATATGGATGCGCTTCGAGATTGGGGTCATGCCAAAGATTATGTACGCATGCAATGGCTGATGCTTCAGCAAGATACACCAGATGATTTTGTGATTGCAACTGGTGTTCAATTTACTGTTCGTGAATTTATTACTCTTAGCGCTAAGCAACTAGGCATTACTATCCAATTCGAAGGTTCTGCAGAGCAAGAGCAGGGCCTAGTTTTGGCTATTGAGGGCACTTGCGCTCCTGCACTTAAGGTCGGTGATGTTATTGTGAAAATTGATCCACGTTACTATCGTCCGACAGAGGTAGAGACTCTTCTGGGCGATCCAAGTAAAGCTAAAGAGAGACTGGGATGGACACCAGACATCACGCTAGATCAAATGATTGAGGAGATGGTGGCAAATGACCTTGATCAAGCAAAACAGCTTGCCCTGTTGAAAAAGTACGGTTATGAAATAAATGTTGGTAAAGAAAATTAATTCATTTTTCGAGAGCAAATGGGTTGTGAGTATAGATCTAAATCAAAAAATATATGTAGCCGGCCATAGAGGGATGGTTGGCTCAGCTATTGTGCGAGAGTTAATTAAAAGAGGGTTTCAAAATATTGTGACCCGCACTCATGAGGAGTTGGATCTTACTAATCAGCTCGCCGTACAATTATTTTTTGAAAAGGAAAGGCCAGATCAGGTTTATTTAGCGGCCGCCAAGGTAGGGGGCATTTATGCCAATAATACATTTCCAGCAGAATTCATCTATCAAAACTTGATGATGGAGTCAAATGTGATTCATCAGGCTTTTGCTCACGGCGTTAAAAAGTTGTTGTTCTTAGGTTCAAGCTGCATCTATCCCAAGCTTGCTCCGCAACCCATGAGCGAGGCTGCCTTATTAACTGGGAAGCTTGAACCAACGAATGAGCCTTATGCGATTGCTAAGATAGCCGGCATTAAGCTTTGTGAAAGCTATAACCGTCAATATGGTCCATCGCATGGCGTAGACTATCGTTCCGTGATGCCAACTAATTTATATGGACCTGGGGACAATTACCATCCAGAAAATAGTCATGTGATACCCGCATTGATTAGAAGATTTCATGAGGCGAAAATGAGCAATTTGCCAGAAGTGGTGATATGGGGTACGGGGGAGCCGAGAAGAGAATTTTTGTATGTCGAAGATATGGCAAGTGCCTCAGTATTTGTGATGGGACTTGGAAAAGATGTCTGCAGCCAATATACCGAATCAATGCAAAGTCACATTAATGTTGGATCTGGAGTAGATATCGCCATTTCTCAATTGGCAGAATCAATTGCAGTGATAACGGGGTATAAAGGGATAATTAGGTATGATCCTTCGAAGCCTGACGGCACCTCTAGAAAATTACTAAACGTTGATTTGATAAATAGACTGGGATGGAGTTCTCTAGTTTCTCTAGAAAAGGGACTTTCATTGGCGTATAAAGATTTTGTACAGACATACGATTTGTTTATACAAGAAAACAGAGGTAGTTAATTTTTATATGAAAATGAAATCGCGCATCATTGCTCAAATGCTGCCTGGCCTTTGGCCTCATATAACTCTTCAGCGTAGATTGCAATTAATGATTCTGTTACTGCTAATGCTACTCACATCAATAATAGAGGTTGTAGGAATCGGTGCTTTAATGCCATTCTTAGCAATCCTCTCATCGCCAGATACTGTTACTAAATCCCCGGTTATTGTTGAGATTCTTGGGTACCTCAACATAAAGTCAAAAGTTGACTTGCTTTTTCTTCTCACACTAACTTTTTTGTTGGCTACTCTCCTATCTGGTTTGATGCGCGTTCTGCTGATTTGGGTGAGCAGCAAGACAGCTTTTGAAATTGGTGCTGATATTTGCGACAAATTGTTTTTAAATTCTCTCCAGCAATCTTACATATTTCACTTGAGCACAAATAGTAGTAATTTAATAAGCACAATATCAAGCGAAACAAATTTGGTGATCTACAACGTTATCATACCTATACTTACCTTAGCAACCTCCTGTTTTTTATTGGTCTTCATATCGTGCGCAATGATATTTATCAATCCGTTTGTTGCTCTTAATGCTGTTATTGGGTTTGGAGTGATTTATATTTTCGTTGGACTGTTGGCAAGAAGTCGCCTGAAAAAAAATGGAGAAATAATTTCTAAAAATTCAGCTCATTGTATTAAAGCTTTACAGGAAGGTCTTGGGGGAGTAAGAGATGTACTGGTTGGTGGAACTCAAAATACATTCGTAAAAATTTTTCAAACTGCCGACTATAAGCTACGTAGAGCTCAAGGGATAAATTTATTTATTGCACAAAGTCCTAGGTATATTACAGAGACTCTAGGCATGACTTTGGTGATTTTGTTGGCCTATATATTAGCCATAAAATCAGATGAGATTGATGATGGGATCATACCAACGTTAGGTTTTTTGGCATTGGCTGCTCAACGATTATTGCCTGCACTGCAACAGGGTTACGTAGCCTGGACTAATTTGGTTGCTAGTGCTGACCCCCTTCATAAGGTGGTCAACTTGCTTAATGCCAATATTAATAAAAGTTGTGATATTCATCCACCAGCGCTTTTACCATTCACAAATTTAATTGAATTAAAAAATGTGAGCTTTACATATCCACAACAGAAAAGTTCAGCCATAAGCAATATTAGTCTTTCCATTAATAAAGGAGAAAGAGTCGGCTTTATTGGTAGCTCAGGGAGCGGCAAGAGCACTTTAATGGATATTATTCTTGGTTTATTGGAGCCAACTAGTGGCGGAATATATATCGATGGAGTTTTGGTTAATGAGGTCTCTCGCGGCGGGTGGCAATTAAATGTAGCGAATGTCTCTCAGTCAATATATCTATCAGATAGCTCTATTGAAGAAAATATTGCTTTTGGATTTCCGGTAGAGAAAATTGATCGTAATCAAGTTTATGCGGCTGCGCATGCTGCCCACCTATCTTCAGTAATTGAAGCGCTGCCGCAAAAATATCTCACCCCTGTAGGTGAGCGCGGTGTACGATTCTCGGGGGGGGCAACGTCAACGAATAGGCATAGCTCGAGCCTTATATAAAAAGGCCAAGGTAATTATATTTGATGAGGCTACTAGCTCTCTGGATATGAAAACGGAATTAGCTATAGTTGAATCTATAGAAGCGCTCAATCCTGACATAACAGTATTGATAATCGCGCATCGGACTTCTACGTTAAGAAATTGCTCTCGAATCATTGAATTAAGTAACGGTGTTATTGCCAGAGTTGGGCAGTATCAAGATATGATTAACTCTTAAGTAAATTATTAAGGCAAAATAAAATATGCTGGAAGGCTCCTCAATCCTCATAACTGGTGGCACCGGATCACTTGGGCATACCTTTATTCCATTGACGCTAAAAAAATATAATCCTCGCCGGATGGTTATATTTTCGCGGGATGAGATGAAGCAATGGGAGATGGCTAAGTTATTTAAAAATGATGCACGTGTTAGGTTTTTTATAGGTGACGTGAGGGATAAGGATCGATTGTCAAGGGCATTGCATGGTATCGATTTCGTTGTTCATGCTGCTGCAACAAAAATTGTTCCGACTGCAGAGTACAATCCGTTTGAATGTGTTAAGACAAATGTTTTTGGGGCAATGAACTTGATTGATGCTTGCATTGATCAAGGGGTGAAAAAAGTTGTTGCTTTATCTACGGATAAAGCCAGTAGCCCCGCTAATTTGTATGGTGCTACAAAGCTCACTTCAGATAAATTATTTATATCCGGGAATTCGTATTCAGGCATCAATCAGACAAAATTCTCCGTTGTGAGATATGGAAATGTAATGGGTTCTAGGGGGTCTGTGATCCCGTTTTTTTTATCGCAAAAATTCCTTCCTTTGCCTATAACTGATAGACGAATGACGCGATTTATGATTACCCTTGAGCAGGGGGTAGACTTAATTTGGCATGCTTTCAAGGATATGCATGGTGGTGAAATATATGTAAAAAAAATTCCATCAATGGGTATTTGCGATATTGCTGAAGCGGTATCGCCAGGAGGGGAAATTCAGATTGTTGGTATTAGGCCTGGAGAAAAACTGCATGAGCAGATGATTGGTGTTGAGGATGCTCCTTATACCTATGAGTATCCTGGTCACTACAAAATACTTCCTGCAATAAATGGCTGGAATGAAGATCCCTTAAGGATTAATAATGGAACTCGCGTGGATGATGGTTTTATTTACAGCTCCGACACTAACTCTGAATGGATGAAGGTGGAGAGTCTGCGTGAGTGGATCAATAATAATCAGTGCAAGATTGGAAAAATTTGATGATTCCCTATGGAATGCATTCAATTAGCATTGAGGATGTTCAGTCTGTAGTTGATGTATTGACATCAAGTTTTTTAACCCAAGGGCCAGTTGTCCCCAAGTTTGAAGAGGCAGTAGCAGAATATACAGGAGCTAAATTCTCTATAGCCACTAATAGCGCTACTTCTGCTCTTCACATTGCCTGTATGGCGCTAGGTCTGGGTCCGTCGGATAGTTTGTGGACAACCCCAATTAGCTTTGTAGCTAGTGCAAATTGTGGATTATATTGCGGTGCAAATGTTGACTTTGTTGATATCGACCCAAGAACATACAACATAAGCGTGGATGCACTCTCAAAAAAATTACACGAGGCTAAAATTAACAATAACCTCCCCAAAATTGTTGTAGCTGTCCACCTTGCTGGGCGGTCCTGTGATATGGAGAGAATTAAAGAATTAAGTCAACTTTATAAGTTTTATGTAATAGAAGATGCTTCGCACGCAATTGGAGGGCTGTACAAGAATCAGCCAATAGGAAGCTGTCTTTATAGTGATATTACAATCTTTAGTTTCCATCCGGTAAAAATTATTACTACAGCAGAGGGTGGAATGGCTGTGACCAATTCTTTGGATTTATCAAAGAAAATGAATTTAATTAGAAGTCATGGCATTACAAGAGATGGCTCAGAGATGCTATATGAAGCAGATGGCCCTTGGTACTATGAACAAATTGAGCTCGGGTACAACTATAGACTGAGCGATGTTCATGCGGCTCTTGGGCTGAGCCAGTTATCTCGAATCGAGCAATTTGTAGAAAAACGGCACAATATTGCAAGTTTTTATAATAAAAGCTTGGCAGATTTACCTATATTGCTACCTACTCAAGATCAAAGATCTTATTCAAGTTATCACTTATATATTATTAGACTGAAACTAGCAGATCTAAATTGCTCTCATCAGGAAATTTTTCAGTCACTCAGACTGGCTGGAATAGGCGTGAATTTACATTACATTCCAATTTATCGACACCCGTTTTATCGTCAATTTGGTTATGATTTTCAGAGCTTTCCGCAATCAGAAAAATATTATGCTGAGGCTATTAGTTTGCCAATATTTCCAGACATATCAGACGCAGAACTTCAGTATGTCGTTGAAACTATCAAAAATTTAATTAAATAGCTGGGAGCTTGGATGTCTGACATCGTAAAAATTGGATCGAAAGTTATTGGTGATAAGTCACCATGTTTTATTGTTTTTGAGGCTGGGCCTACCCACAGTGGCCTTGATTCCGCGAAGAGGCTAATTCAATATGCCTGTCAAGCTGGTGCAGATGCTGTCAAATTTCAGATTTTTAATCCAGATCGGTTGGTTTCAAACAGGCAGCAAATGTATTCTTATGAAATCTTGAGCAACAAGGAAACTGGAGAAACTGAGACAATTTCTGAACCCCTGTACGACATATTCGTGCGAAGACATTTGGCCGATAGCCAATGGATTGAGTTGAAAACATATGCTGACAGTCTTGGGCTGGCATTTTTTGCTACCGTTGGTGACGAAGAGGGTTTGAATTTGGTGACTAACATGAAGTGTCAGTCAATCAAGATTGCATCTGCTGATGTGAACCACCACCCATTTTTAAAAATGGTTGCTAAAACTGGACTCTGCATCCAATTGGATACAGGCAATTCAACATTGGGGGAGATAGAGGCGGCTGTTGATTTGATACGTAAAGAAGGTGGCCATAATAATATGGTTATCCATAATTGCCCTACTGGTTACCCTGCACATCTTGAAAGTATTAATCTGCGAATGATCCCGCTACTTAAACAAGCATTCGGTTGCCCAACTGCATATTCTGACCATTCAGTTGGCTGGGAAATGGATATAGCAGCTCTTTCATTAGGGGCTAATCTAATTGAAAAAACAATAACAGAGGACCGCAGCACAAGGAGTGTAGAGCACATAATGTCACTAGAGCCTCATGAAATGAGGGATTTTGTGATTAAAGTCAGAGAAGTTGAAATTGCTCTTGGTTCATCTCGTAGAATATTGACTGCAGAGCATCTAAACTCAAGAAAAAGTATTCGTCGAAGTGTGGTTTTGAATCAAGATGTATCTAAGGGTCAAAAGCTAGGCGATGTAAAGGTGCAGTTTAAGAGGCCTGGATTTGGACTGCCTCCCGATCAATATGAAGTTATGTGTGATTATGTATTTAACTCAAATTACAAGACAGGGCAGATCATTCATGCTCATGATCTTGCACCCCTCGAAAAATTTGAGTAAATATGAAAATCGCAATTCTGGATTATGGAATGGGCAATCTACAGTCGGTATCAAATGCTATTTTTAAAATTGGATTTGAGGCCGTAGTAATTCAAGACCCTGAAATAATAAATTTGTATGATGGGTTAATTCTTCCTGGAGTTGGAGCATTCCCACAGGCAATTCAAAAAATTAAAGAAGCGTCGCTTGATGACGCAATGCTAGGCTTCATTAAGTCAGGTAGACCTTTGCTAGGAATTTGTCTTGGAATGCAATTAATGTGCAATTATTCAGATGAGGGTGGAAAAAATAAAGGTTTGGAATGGTTTGATGCTGACATTTTGCATTTCCCGAAATCTGATTCTCTGAACATACCTCACATGGGATGGAATACTCTGAAAACATCAAGCTCTCACAAAATTTTCACAGGCGTTGAAAAAGATCTTGATGTTTATTTTCTTCATAGTTACTTTGCAAGACCGAATAAAAAGTCTGAGGTTCTAGCTACAACAGTCCATGGGGTAGAGTTTGCCAGTATGCTTGCAAGAGATAATTTATGCGCAATGCAATTTCACCCAGAAAAGAGTCATCATGTAGGCCTGCAACTAATTAAAAATTTTTTCATGGGTGGATCGTGTTAAAAAAAAGATTAATTGCAGTGATCGTTGTTCGTAATGGACAAGTTGTGCAAAGTGTTAAATTTAAGCACACAAATGTTATTCATTATGATGTTTTGCATGCAGTCGAAACTTTTAATGATTGGGATATAGATGAAATCGTTATCCTAAATGTATCTAAAAATCCTGAAACAAAATTAGACTTTCTAAGAGTGGTCGAAAAAATATCTAAATCTTGCTTTGTGCCTCTATCCGTTGGGGGTTGGATTGCCCATCTTGATTATGCAAGTGATTTACTAAGATCCGGTGCTGATAAGTTAGTTTTGAATACTGCTTTTTTTGAAAATCAAGATTTGGTTCGATTGTTGAGTGAAAAGTATGGTGCCCAGTGCATAGTTGCCTCCATGGACGTTAAGCGCGATTTAAGTGGGCAAAGTACAGTGTGGGTTGATCGAGCGCGATTAAATACGAGTATTGAGCCATTAGAATGGGTTCAGAATGCGATAAAAATTGGCGCAGGGGAAATTTTTTTTAACTCTATAGATCATGATGGCGCACGGAATGGCTATGATCTTGAAAGTTTAAATAAAATTTGCAAATCTTCATCGGTCCCCGTGGTTGCTTTTGGTGGGGTCTTTACATGGGAGCACTTGCTTGAGGGCTTAAGTGCGGGGGCCGATGCTGTAGCTGCTGCGAATATATTTCATTACACCGAGCAAAGTACAAAAAAAGCTAAATCCTATTTGATGGAAAAAGGTGTAAAAATAAGAGCAAGCGGCACATTTAAATCAATTAGCTGAGGGGTTTCCATGGAGTACTGTACACGATGTTTATATCCATTAAATGCAAGACCAACAATCATTTTTGATGAGGAGGATGGTGTATGTAGCGGTTGCCGTTACCATGAAAGTCGTGAGAGCTCTCTAGCCAATATAGATTGGGATGAAAGAGAAAAAATGTTCTCCAAGATCTGCGAGGAGGCCAAAAAAATGGCCAAAGAAAGGGGTAATTCTCACGACTGTATTGTCCCTGTAAGTGGCGGCAAAGATTCTCAATATCAAGTCTGGTTACTTAAAGAAAAATATGGAATGAATCCGTTGCTGGTAACTTTTAATCACACTTTCAATACACCCGTTGGAAATAAAAATCTTATAACTATGATTTCAAAATCTGGTTGTGATCACATTAGATATACGGCTGGGTTAGATTCTGTTAGAAAATTAACCAGACTAATGTTTGATAGAGTTGGTGACATAACCTGGCACTTTCATGCTGGAATTCAAACGCTACCTTTTAGAGTGGCTGTAGAAAAAAATATACCGTTAATTGTTTGGGGTGAGCATGGATTTGCTGAGCTAACAGGGCTTGTAACTCTTGAAGACTTTGTGGAGCATACAAAGTGGAAGCGAAAAGAGCACGATATGAGAGGATTTGAGGCGGAAGATTTGCTCGGGCAAAATAATCTTAAATATGCAGATATTGCTCCCTACATCTACCCAAGTGATGCGGAAATCGCCAAGACAGGTGTTCGTGGAATCTACATAAGTAATTTTTTTAAATGGAATGCCAAAGAGCACGGTGAGCTGATGATGAAGGAGTGGGGATTTTCTCCCATCACCTATGAGAGGGATAGGACATTCAACTTATATTCAAAGATCGAGGATCATGCAAATGATGTGCATGATTATTTGAAGTATCTTAAATTTGGGTACGGAAGAGCAACTGACGATGCATCAAGCGAAATTAGGCATGGAAGAATGACTCGTGAGGAAGGTTTGGAGCAAGTTCGCAAATATGATTCTAGAATTCCTCGAACTCTTGAATTCTATTGTGATTTTATGGGGCTAACCATTGAGGAATTCTACAAGCGAGTAGGCCCAATGAGAGATAAATCAATATGGGAACAGGATTCCTCTGGCAACTGGCATGTTAAAGATGCTGTTTTTTTGCATGAAATTGGTAAAAAGGAAGAATCAGTAAGGGTGAAGGAATCATCGGATAGAGTGTTTTCAGGTAAGAATAAAAATTTGTACTTTAATCAAGCAAATAAACCAGAATCAACGCTAAACCCAATTCTTGATACTTTTCCAACTGTCCCCGAAGTATTTTAATTAAGAATGCAAGAGGGGTCAGTGAAAGCAAGCGTTTATCACCTGATTGAACCATACAAGCTCAAAATTAAAGAAGAGAGTCTAGCGCTCGATATTGGCCGGAATGAAATTAAGTGCGAAACAATTGTTTCGGCAATATCACCGGGAACTGAGTTGGCTGCTTACATAGGCATGCCAAATTTAAGGGGTGGTTATGGATATCCAAGAGTTCAAGGTTACTGCAATGTAGCCGAAGTCATTGAAGTTGGCTTATCAGTAAAAGACTTTAAAAAAAACGACTTGGTTTTGACGGCCGCATCGCATAGAAGTCACTTTATCATTGATGAGACTAAGGCATTAAAACTTCCTGGCGATTGCAAGCCGGAAGAAATTGTTTTTGCATACTTGTATCATTTGGGATATAACGCAGTCTTGCGATCCGAAATGCGCCTAGGAAATTCAGTTTTAGTCTTAGGCTTGGGTTTGTTGGGCATTACAACTGTTGCAATGGCTTCCATAGGCGGTGCGCAAGTAACGGGATTGACAGAGCATGCAAGAGCAGCCAAACTTGCAGTGGAGTTAGGGGCTAAATCAACATTCACTCGTCAGGAAATCCTTGACAAAAATCAACAAAATTCGTTTGATATTGTGATCTTAACTACGAATACATGGTCAGATTGGGATCTTGCTATGAAGTATGTTGCTATGCGCGGCACGATAGCTACCTTAGGTTTTCCGGGAAGAAGTGAAGCGCCAGGAAAATATAATCCTTTAGATAGTCAGTATTTTTATGCAAAGCAATTGCGCATAGAGTCAATTGGATATTCACCGGAATTTCCTGATAGCAGAGGCTTTTTAAGATTTAACGAGAAGGATAATTTGAAATTTATAGTGGGCCTAATAACAAGCAATACATTAAATCCTAAAGTATTAATTGCTAAAGAGATTCAATCCGAAAATCTAGAAGTGGCTTATCGCGAACTTTTGGATAAAAAATTATCCCCATTAACTTGCATACTAAGATGGAAAAAATAAAGGCTGGATTAATTGGATGCGGTCGAATGGGCGCATTTACAAGTGAAAAAGTTAGAAAAAATGCGCCGTCTTTTTGGTTTCCGCTGAGCCACTATGATGCGTTAATGAGTCACCCATCCATATGCGAAATTGCTGTATCTGATGAGGATAAAGATAATTTAGGGAGGATGGGCGCTGAATACGATCTAAAGAATCGATATTTAAGCCCTTTGGAAATGCTTCAGGACTTTAAGCCAGATTTATTAACTATCGCAACAAGAACGAATGGTAGGGCATTATTAATAAAACAGGGCATCGAGAGTGGTGTTCGTGCGCTACATATAGAAAAGCCTTTATGCAACAGCATGAAAGAGCTGAGCCTATTAGAAGGTTTGATTAAAAATCCAAATATTTATGCAACCTATGGGACCATTCGAAGATTTCTACCCGTGTATCAAAATGCAGTCAAAATTGCAAAGTCTGGAGAGTACGGAAAGTTAAAAGAAATTAAAATAAGCTTTGGCTCTGCAATGCTCTTTTGGACGCACCCTCATGCTATTGATTTGATGCTATATGCCGCATCTGGAAGTAAGGTAATTGGCGTGCAAGCTTTCTTGGCAGGAGTATCAGAGGGTTTATACAAGGCAAATATCTTGTCTGACCCTTTGGTGATTTCCGCAACGGTTTATTTTGAAAGTGGTCTAACTGGATGTATCACACAATCCCTTGGATCCGATATGACTCTTACCTGCGAAGATGCAGAAATATCCGTTAGAGGTGATGGCCATGTAACGGACATATACAAAGCTCAAGCAGGAAAAACATATCCTGTGCGAAGGCCGCTAGCGATTGATAATGGAGACGTAACTTTCGGGGGTACTTTTCTCGCAATTGATGAATTGATAGGTTGTTTAAGGGGGGATAAAGACAGGATAAATTCAAATGCAGATAATAAAAAAGATATTCTTCTCGGGCAAAGAGTTATATTTGCGATGGTTCAATCGCATATTGAAAACTCAAGAATTATTGATCTAGAGGAGATTGATCCCCAAATGAAAATCGAAGCGATTACTAACGGAAAATTTGCTTAAATGAAACTGGTAGCCATAATTCCTGCCCGCGGAGGATCTAAAAGGTTGCCAAGAAAAAATATTCTTGATCTTAATGGGTATCCTTTAATTTCCTACCCAATAAAAGCCGCGATTGAATCACAAATATTTGAAAGCGTAATCGTTTCAACGGAAGATAGTGAAATTGCTGAAATTTCTAAAAAATTTGGTGCTGAGGTATTTAATCGTCCGATAGAATTTGCTCAAGATACTTCAACAGTAGCGCAGGTGTGTTTAAGCGTAATTGACCAAATTGATGTTGAAAATTTTTGCTGTATTTATGCTACGGCAGCGCTGCTAACACCCAAGACAATTGTAGATTCTTATCAAATGTATGCAAATGATGAGTCTACGAATTATTTAATGGGCGTTTCAGGGTACAACTACTCTCCTGTTCAAGCTTTGAGAATGGACAAGGAAGGTGAGTTATCTTATTTGATGCCAGAGTATGTAGGGATTCAATCGCAGTATTACCCAAAATTAGTTGTAAGTAACGGCACATTTGTTTGGGCTTATGCGCAACAGTTTAAAGTTGATAAATTGTTTTATAGTCCGAGATTAAAAGGATATGTAGTGCCTGAAGGTGAGGTCTGTGATTTGGATTCACTTGAGGATTTTGAGCGCATGAAGATTAAATATTTGGATGTTAATAAGTAAAAAAATCTCAGGGTAGGATTAATATAAATATTGAATCCGAATAACCAGCATTAATAATGCAATGCGGGAAAAAATAAGAAAAATATAACTAACTTTTTACAAAATATTCGTAAAGTTGATTAATTAAATATTATTTCAAGTTAGATGTTTAAAGTAAGTAGGTAAATATGAAGTCAATAAATGAAAATATTTTAGTAATTGTTGCCCATACCGATGATGAGGCAATTGGATTGGGCGGAACATTGGCAAGACATGCAAAAGAAGGCGCAAATATTTTCGGCTTATCAATGACAAATGGGGTAGACGCCAGAGTTGGCAGCGCTGCAGAGGATGCAAAAGAACGTAGGGCTGCCGCTCAAAGGGCTGCAAAGCTAATTGGCTTGAGTTGGGTTGATGTAGACAATTTTCCAGACAATAGAATGGATTCGGTGCCAATTCTAGATGTAGTAAGGGTTATTGAAAAGATTAAATATAGTATTAAACCTGTAATAATTTACACCCATAGTTGTGCAGATCTTAATGTTGATCACCGAGTTGTGAGTCAAGCCACATTAACAGCTTTTCGTCCGCAGCCGGGTGAATCATGGCAGGAAATAAGAACTTTTGAAATACCATCAGCCACAGACTTTGGGTGCAGATCTGTTACTAATTTATTTTGCCCGAATCTATATATTAATATTGAAGATACGTGGGCAACAAAAGCTGCAGCATTAAAAGAATATCAGGCTGAAATGCGTTTTGCCCCACATTCTAGATCTCTGGAAGGAATAGAAAATCTTGCTAAATTAAGGGGCAATCAGGTCGGCATGCGATATGCTGAAGCTTTCGAGGTTATCAGAAAGATTGTGCGATGACCAGCTATGTAATTGCTAGTTCAAAATCATGGTTTAGTACATATAGTAACGTCGAGGTGTTTAATGGGTTAAAAATACATGAGATATCTAAAAAAGAGGATTTGAACTTAACTTATTTAGAAGAAATAAATCCACGATATATTTTCTTTCCACATTGGAGCTGGAGGGTTGAGACTGAAATACTAGAGAAGTATGAGTGCGTAGTTTTTCATACCGCCCCATTACCCTTTGGCAGAGGGGGTAGCCCAATACAAAATTTGATCTTAAAGGGGTTTAAGAGGGCGCCAGTATGTGCTTTAAGAATGACGCATGTGCTAGACGGTGGTCCAATATACGCTTCAATTGAGGTATCTCTAGAAGGTCCGCTATCAATGATCTTTCAAAGAATAGCTGCTTGTGTTCAGAGATTAATAGTGGCTATCTGCCTAGAGACTCCAGAGCCTAAAGAGCAGATTGGGTCACCATTCTTGTTTACAAGATTAAGTGAAAAAGAAAATGAGCTAATAGAAGGATGCACTCCAGCAATGATGTACGACAGAATAAGAATGGTTGATGGACCAGGTTATCCGAATGCTTTTATTGCTCATGACGGTTATCATATTGAATTTAGTAACGCCAATTTCAATAATAATATTTTGGAAGCGACGGCAAGATTTGTACCCAAAATTAATGTAAGAAAAGCTATAGCTGAAGATTCCATGGATGTATTAAATTGGAGGAATGATCAATTCACCAGGAAAATGTTTAAATCGGATAGGATTATTGGTTTGGGCGAGCATCAAAAGTGGTTTAGTGGTTATCTTGAGGGTGGAAACAATACTATATATATAGGAATATGGTCTGGAGAAAAAATTGGAGTCTGTCATTTTAATTATGACGAAGCAAAAGGAGAATCTGAGGTCTCTATTAATATTAACCCAGATTTTAGAGGAAAAGGTTTATCTGTAGATTTATTGTTAAATGCAGTTTTAAAATACAAGATGGATAATAATTCAACAATAAAGGCGGCAATTAAAATAGATAATGAAGCAAGTATAAATGTCTTTAAAAAATGTGGTTTTAATTTAAGCCATCAAGATCATAATTACTATTACTACTTATATAAATAGCCCTCATTAGCATGAAATTAGATCAATCCAAAGCTCTTGAACTTGAAAAAATAGTTGGAGTTGAATCACAAATAAAAGCCTTATATACTCTTTTAAAGATAAAAAAATACAACATTAGTAATACGGTAATCCCTACATTTACAGATCATAAGAAATTCGTCTTAAATCACCCTTATAGAGTTTGGTATCTGGTCAAGCGCCATCATAAATACATTGGTGCTGTATACATATTAAAAAATAATGCAATTGGAATTTCAGTTGAGGATAAAAAAAAATCTGCAATTAAAGACGTAATAAATATAATAATTAAGAAGCATAAGCCTTTAAAAGAAATTAAATCAGTCCGTCCCCCATGTTTTTATATTAATAGCTCCCCCAAAAATATCACATTGATGTCAACCTTAACCACGATGGGTTTCAAAGAAATTCAGAGGACCTACTTACTGGGGGAATAATCATGAAAATTTCAATTAACGGACGAGAAATAAGCCAAGAAGAGCCACCCTATATCATTGCAGAGTTATCTGCAAATCATAATGGTTCAATAGAGCTGGCTAAAAAGAATATAGATGCTGCCAAGGGTTGTGGTGTCAGTGCAATTAAATTGCAAACTTATAGTGCAGACACTATGACTATTAACTGCAATAAAAAAGACTTCATCGTAAATGGAGGGCCGTGGAGTGGGAGCAAATTGTATGATTTGTATCAAATTGCAGGCACTCCATATGAATGGCACGAAGAATTATTTGCATACGCACAAAATCAGAATTTAACAATCTTCTCAACCCCCTTTGACGAGTCAGCCGTTGATTTGCTGGAAGAATTGGATGCCCCTGCATATAAAATCGCATCTTTTGAACTAACTGATTTGCCGTTAATAAAATATATTGCTCAAACTAAAAAGCCAATTTTAATGTCAACAGGTATGGCTACTTTTAGTGAGATTGAGGAGGCAATTAATACGGCATATCGACATGGATGTAACCAATTATTGCTTTTTCATTGTATTAGTAGTTATCCCGCTCCAATAGATCAAGCAAATTTACTGCAAATCAATAAGTTGAAAGAACAATTTTCGGTTCCAATTGGTTTATCTGATCACACCATTGGTGATGTAGCATCTATAGCCTCAGTTGCAACTGGTGCGGTTGCAATTGAAAAGCACTTTACTTTAAGCAGACAAAATAAAGGTCCAGATAGCGAGTTTTCAATAGAGCCATCAGAAATGACTAATTTAGTCAGGCGCGCTAACGAGGCATGGAAGGCTATGGGGAGTGAATTGATTGTACGACCTAGTTCTGAGGATTTAAATAGAGCATTTAGAAGATCAATCTATTTTGTATCTGATATGAAAAAAGGTCAAAAAATATCAAGTAAGGATATAAGACGTATACGTCCAGGCTTTGGACTGGAGCCGAAATATTTTGATGAGTTGATTGGGAAAGAAGTGACTGAAGATGTATTTTATGGCGATCCAGTAAGTTGGGTAAAGCTTGATCTAAATAAAGAAAATTAATGCTGAAATGGATCTCGTTCGCAAAGAAATCAATCAGCTTTAGTCCCCTGTGGAAAAATAATATCGTGGATATATTGGCTCCGGTAGAAACTCAAATATTTCAAGTGGTATTGGATTCGCGGCTACGTATGTATGCTCAGACTAATCAATATTTGTCTAGAGAACTTCTAAAGAATCCAAATACGAAAATTGTTCAATTGGGGTGCTCAGGAGGCCTTTCAACTTGTATAAGTCTGAGTTCATTAGGGGAGCTTCCAAAGGATGATTTTTTAAAGGAAAAAACTTGTACAACTTGCATAAAAAATCAGTCGCATATTCAATACTCATATAAATATCCGCTAGATCAATCTAAATTAACGGCTGTTCAAGTGGAAACATTAGATGAAATTGAAAAAAAATTAGCACAGGAATTAAATATTTCTTGTGTTTTGGATTTTGAGTTAGATGGTATTAAGTTTTGTAAAATTGCTTTTTTTGATTGGGCGATAAGACTGAAGCTTACAGACAAAAGCCTTTTAGAGCATCATCATATTCAAGAATTTATCTACTCTCTTAAAGACTTATTTTATATTTATAACTCAACAAGCAGTCTAAATTTAAGAAATCAAAACTCTAACTATCTAATTTATATAAATGGAAACTATAGTCAAAACACATTATTGCGTGTAATATTTTCTAGAAATGGTATTAACTCTATTAGCGTGGAGCCACAACCATTCAGTAATAAATTACTTAATAAGATAGCGCTTAAGTCAGAAAGAGTCCCTCTAAAGAACTATGGCTTGGCTGAAGTTGATCTTGCTAAATTGGATGTTGATATTAATTCATTGCAGAGTATTTTAAATACTTTTAGCGCACGATTCCAGGGGAGGGAATACAACGCTTACACAACCTTAAATAAAAATCCTGAAACTAAAAATGAAGTTGAGAGATTAAATGGTTTTTGCCAGAAATTTAACAGGATACATACATATTTTGCGCATAGTTCTGATGAGGTCATACCTCATAGGGTGACTCATTCCTATGAGAGCGATAAAGACCATATTTTTGAGAATCAAGACGAAATCATTCGGTGGATTATTGATCAAGCAGAGAATTTTCCAAAAATAGGTTTTATCATCAGATTGCATCCTAGGATGGCAATTAATAAGCGAGATGGGTTCGAGTCAGCAGAACATTCGCGAATTAAAGAAATTTTGAGATCCAGGCCAACCCCTCAAAATGTAATGATATTTAGTGGAGATTCAAGGATCTCATCCTATTACTTAATATACAAATCTTGTTTAGTTCTTGTTGGTTGGTCTACGATTGGTTTGGAAGCGTTGGCTTTGGGAAAGCCGACAATTTCGTTGCTACCCAGTTTTGGAATGTATCCAGTGCGCGATTTTTCATTGCAGCCCGAGAGCAATGAAGAAGTGTTGGGATCAATTACTGGAGTTTTGCAATATGGTGAACCCGTAAGCAATCAGCTCGGCGCCTGGATCTCTTATGCGTATGAGCATCAATTTATTCAAATACCCGTATTCAGGCAATTTGATGGAATGCTAGGTGTCATTGGCTACATTTTTCATAAAATTACTAGTTCTTGTCGAATGGTTCTAGTAGAGTTTGCTGTGCTGAGTCTTTTTTGTGGAAAAAGGATCGCATTTAGCAGATCATTAGCAATTGATGAGAACAAAAAAATTGTCGCTGCTTCGGATGCGCAAATTATCAGCCTGTTTTCCGATCATCAAAAAAAATGGAAGACTTTGATGTTTCAATACGGAAAGTAGCGTCAATGTAAAATGTAAACCTCTATCTTAATTATCTGCAGAATGATTGCCAAATGACTAAGTGACGGAATTTAAAGGGGTTGATGCTCATTATCTCAGGCCAGTTAAATATATGGATTGGAAAGTGTGCTGCTTAATGCATTGTTTGATAGTTGACCATGAATTTTACGGCTTAGTAAGATACTTAGCTATTTAGACAAGATCTAAATCTTACTTATTAATGTAGTAAGGTCAGTATTACGATAATAAAAAAGGAGTCACATTGATGTGCGCGCCAATTTGCCTGTTTGTATATTCAAGAAAATCACACACAGAGAGAACGGTAGAAGCATTATTAAAAAATTCACTGGCGAGTCAGAGCGACTTAATAATATTTTCGGATGCCGCACGCACATCTCTAGAAGCGCAAGATGTTTCGGCGGTCAGGGACTATATTGAAAACATTAATGGTTTTAAGTCAATAAAAATAATCTATCGAGAATCAAATTATGGTTTGGCAAAGTCGATTTGTGATGGAGTATCTCAGGCTTTAAATGAGTATGAAAGCGCCATCATCTTGGAGGATGATTTAGTAACCTCTCCATATTTTTTGCAGTACATGAATGAAGCACTTGAGTTTTACTCAGGAAATGAGTCGGTTATTAGTATTCATGGGTATGTCTATCCTATATACGGCTTATTACCTGAGGCATTTTTTCTAAAAGGGGCTGATTGTTGGGGTTGGGCAACATGGAGAAGGGGCTGGAAGATATTTAATTCAAACTCAGATGAATTATTAGATGGGCTTAATAAGGCTGGCTTAATTTACGAATTTGATTATGATGGAAATTATGCTTTTAGCAAAATGCTGAAGAATCAGGCAAAAGGTAAAAATAAATCGTGGGCAATTAGGTGGCATGCCTCAGCTTTTTTAGCTGGAAAGCTGACTTTACATCCGGGGCGAAGTTTGGTGAGAAATATTGGACATGATGCAAGCGGCATCCACTGTAGTAGTACGGATCAATTTGATGTGAGATTGGCTGAAACACCAATACAGTTCAAGGGAGTTAAAATTGAAGAATCACCAATCGCTAGGGATTTATTCATTAATTTCTTCAAAAAAAATAGAAAGAAATTTATTTCACGAGTAATCAACAATCTTATAAAACGAATCAGTAAATTTCGCAGATTGATTTATTGAATTGAATGCATATTATTAAAGAGCCGCTTGTAAATCAATATAAGTAGATAATTTATGACAAATTGTAAGCTATGTAATTCAAATATGCATATTAGTGGAACAATTAAGAGTTCTGATATTGTTTATTTTTGGAAAAGATTGGGTATTTCAGTTGAAAGATTATTTAGTCAGGATTTCCTTGAAAAATTTGAGTGTGAGGAATGCGGGTTGGGATATTATCTTCCATTGTCAGCGGGAGATAACTTATTTTACGGAGATTTAACAAGATTAAATTGGTATTACCAACATGCTGGTAAAACTGAATTTGATTTTGCAGGAAAGTATATTAAGCCAGCCATGAGAGTTTTGGATGTTGGATGTGGAATTGGAGAATTTTCTTCGCATTTGAGTTCAGAGGTTGTTTATTTAGGTGCGGAGTTTAGCTCTAAATCAGTCCAGATTGCAAAAGAAATGGGTAGAAATGTTGTTGAATTAGACATTACCAATTGTGATCAAAAGCTCTACGGTACGTTTGATGTAGTGGTGTGTTTTCAGGTTTTGGAGCATATTTCTGAAATCAATTTATTTCTGGAATCTCTAAAACGACTTTGTAAGCCCAAGGGAAAGATTATCATTGCTGTCCCTAATAATGATGGTTTTATTGCTAAAGCAGTTAATAATATTTTAAATTTACCACCACACCATCTGCTTTATTGGAATAGAAATTCTCTAGAATATATCTCATATAAGCATCAATTAACTCTCATTGAATATTTTGAGGAGTCTCTCACGCCTATTCATAGAGCATGGTACCAGTCTGTAAAGATTAACAATTGGCTTGATTCAGCGTTAGGGCGAGATAAAAAGATATTGGATATATCAATATTTGGAAGAACAATTAATTTAATCTCAAAGATAGCTGCAAGAATCATTGCCCCATTTGCCTATGTGGGCAATATTTCCGGTCATACGTCAATCATAGTCTTTGAAAATTAAATGAAAAAATTTTCCCCATACAAAGATTCTCAGGTTTTAATTACAGGCGGTTTGGGTTTTATCGGCTCTAATCTTGCTCGCGCTTTAGTAGCGTTGGGTGCAAAAGTCACGTTAGTCGACAGTCTAATTCCAATATACGGCGGAAACCTTTTTAATATTAATGATATTCGCGCAAAGGTCGATGTAAATTTCTGTGATATTCGCGATCCATATGCAATTGAGTACTTAGTCAAAGGTAAAAATTATTTATTTAATTTAGCGGGTCAAACTAGTCACATTGATTCAATGACGGACCCACAAACAGACTTGGCCATTAACGCACAGGCACAACTCTCAATTTTAGAGTCTTGCAGAAAGCATAACCTTTCAATCAAAATTGTTTTTGCTAGTACAAGACAAATTTATGGAAGGCCACAATATCTGCCTGTTGATGAGATGCATTCAATAGTGCCAGTAGATGTCAATGGTATTAATAAATTAGCAGGTGAGTGGTATCACATGCTTTATAGTCAAATCTATGGCATCAGGTCTTGCGCTTTAAGATTAACCAATACATACGGTCCGGGCATGAGGGTCAAAGATGCACGACAGACATTTTTGGGAATATGGATCCGCTCAATCATTGAGGGAGCTCCAATACAAATATTTGGTGATGGAATGCAAGTTCGAGACTTCAATTACATTGATGATTGTGTAAGTGCAATGCTAATGGCGGGGTTGAGTAACGATGCTAACGGAAAAATTTATAACCTAGGCCATTCTGAGGTGATTAGCCTAAAGTCATTAGCAGAATTGATGATAGATATTTTTGGGTATGGATCTTGCAAACTAATTCCTTTCCCGGCCGATAGGAAGGCTATAGACATAGGTGATTACTATAGTGATTTTTCAAAAATAAAAAAGGATCTTGGTTGGAGTCCTGGGGTTAAGTTATTAAAGGGATTACAAAAGACAATAAATTTTTATTCGAAAAATAGAGAGCACTATTGGGGTATAGATCAATGATCTTAATGAATAATTTTCAACTAGAGTCAGATGATCTCAAATCCGAGGAATTGGATGCCATTAAGCGGGTCATTGATTCTGGTTGGTACATTCTCGGGCCGGAACTTGAGCGGTTTGAAAATGAGTGGAGTAGTTCATGCGGCTTTCATTATTCGTTGGGGGTTGGTAATGGCATGGATGCCATTGAAATCGCATTACGTAGCGCCGGGATTGGTGTGGGTGATGAGGTTATTACTACCCCAATGACTGCTTTTGCTTCTGTGCTAGCGATTATTCGTGCAGGCGCAACTCCAGTATTGGCTGATATAGATTTCGATACTGGGCTGCTTTCTCGTGAAAGTGTCAAAAGATGCATTACTTTAAAAACTCGCGCAGTTCTATTAGTTCATCTATATGGTCAATTAAGAGATATGCTTGAGTGGCAATCTTTATGTCAAGAGCATTCCCTGGCCTTAATTGAAGACTGCGCACAAGCACATCTTTCACAATATCGTGGTCACTATGCTGGCAGCTTTGGCATTGCGGGTGCATATAGTTTCTACCCAACTAAAAATCTTGGTTGTCTAGGCGATGGCGGAATGCTGGTAACCAATACCAAGTCAATTGCTGAAAAGGCGGCAATACTAAGAAATTATGGGCAATCAAAGAGGTATTATCATGATGAAATTGGATTAAATAGTCGTCTAGATGAGATACAAGCCGCTATTTTAAGTGTTAGGTTAAAGTGGTTGCCTGAGTTCACCAAAAGACGCCAAGAGATTGCAGGAAGGTATCGCCATGAAATCACGAATACAAAAATACAGCATTTACTAGATCCCCAAGATAAAAAAGCACATGTTTACCACCTATTCGTCATAACATCACAGTTTAGGGATCAGTTGCTTGAATATTTAAAGGCAAATGACATTCAATCCTTTATTCATTATCCAGTACCAGTTCATCAACAAGTGCCGTGCAAGGATATTGCAAGAGACCAAGCCGGCTTAAAGAACGCAGAAAGTCATGCCGCTAATTGCCTATCAATACCATGTCATCCACAAATGAGTGATGGTGATGTAAATAGGGTTATTTCAGTGCTAAATCAATTTAATTAATATTATATGAAGCATAACTATTGCACGCTTTTTGATAGTGGATACTTAATCAAGGGCGTTGCAATGATTCTAAGTTTGCTAAAGCATAATCCTGAATCATACATTCATGTGCTGTGTATGGATCAAGATACCTACGAAATTCTTAAAATTCTTGAAATCAAAAATGTCTGTTTGATAAGGGTAGAAGAGATCGAAGACGAAGATCTGATTGCGGTAAAAAATAAACGGGGTAGGGCTGAATATTGCTGGACGCTATCACCATGTTTGCCTCATTATGTGCTCAAAAAAAATTCTGAAATCGAATTTATAACCTATCTTGATGCTGACTTGTTCTTTTATTCTTCCGTAGAGCCAATTTACCTAGAACTTCAGAGTGGATCAATTGCTATTACGGAGCACAAATTTTCTGACCCATTCAAGGATAGGGAGGTTAATGGAAGATTTTGTGTTCAATGGGTAAGTTTTAGAAGGAATGCTGAGGGCATGGCCTGCCTCCAAAGATGGCGTGATCAGTGCATTGAGTGGTGCTTTTATCGCCTCGAAGATGGAAAAATGGGAGATCAAAAATATTTAGATGAGTGGCCAGATCGATATCCATCCTGCCATATTGTTCAGCACCCTGGAGTTGGAATTGCGCCCTGGAATTTTTCACAATATCAGTTTGATGAGCTCGACGATGGATTGATCAGAGTAAACGGCGCACCTCTAATTTTTTATCATTTTCATCAATTGCAAATTTTGGAGGATGAAAGGTTTGATAGGTTATCTAATGTGTACAGAATCGATGGAATTGAGCCAAATTTAGTTTACGAGGTTTACGAGAATGCATTAATCGAAGTGCTTAAAAAAATTCGTATGGTGTCCCCTGGTTTTTGTGCTGGGATTCAACGATCAAAAAAAATTGCAATTAGAAGATGGATTCAAAAAAATATTCCCGCCAGCATCAAAAATATTGCTCGTAAATACATTAGATTATGAAAATTTCAATTATTACGGTTGTATTTAACGCTAGAAAAACGATTGAGCGTTCAATTAGATCTGTCTTATCGCAAAAAAAAGTTGACATTGAATATATATTGATTGATGGGGGTTCGACTGACGGAACTGCTGAATTTCTAAAAGCAAATGAGGATTTATTTGATGTATTCGTGTCGGAGCCTGATAAAGGGATTTATGATGCAATGAATAAGGGTATCTCGCTCTCGACAGGCGAGATAATTGGATTTCTAAATTCAGATGACTTCTATGAGGACGAATTTGTCTTAAGTAATGTTCTGGATGGCTTTTTGACTAAGAATGTTGAGGCTGTTTACGGCGATGTAGTCTATTTCAATCAGGATTCGCCCGAAAAAGTGGATCGGTATTACAGTTCAAAAATTTTTAAACCAAAATATCTTAAATACGGAATTATGCCTGCACATCCATCATTATTTTTTAAAAAAATAATTTATGATAAATATGGGTTATTTGATCCAAGATTTAAAATTGCAGGGGATTTTGAGTTGGTCGCAAGAATTTTCGGCAACCAAAAGATTCTTTCCGCATATATTCCACGTATAATGGTCAGAATGCAGCTGGGTGGTATTAGCAATATGAATATGGAATCGATTTCTATTATAAATGATGAAATCATTCAAGCGTGTAAATTAAATGGTATTAAAACAAGCAAAATTAAGATTTTATTTCGCTACCTTTTTAAATTAAATCAATTAAGATTTTTCTCAAGTTAAAGCATTATTAATGTTTGCATCATTTTCTCGTTATTACAATCTTTTTATTGAACTAACAAAGCAAGAATTTTCAGGAAGATATCACGGCTCATTCGGGGGTTTATTTTGGTCGTTTCTGCAACCACTTTTTTTACTCTCCGTATATACTATTGCCTTCGGGGTGATTCTAAAGGCTCGTTGGGGGTTTGCTGGTGGTACGGTTGAATATGCGTTCATGCTATTTGCCGGCATGATTGTTTTTAACGCATTTTCTGAGGTGTTGACTAAGTCAGCTTCGTTAATAACAAGCAATCCTAATTTCGTAAAAAAAGTGGTATTTCCTCTCCAGATATTACCTGTAATATCTACTTCAGTAGCGCTAACTCATATTCTAATTAATACTTTAGTATGGCTTGCTGGTTACTGGCTTATTATTGGGTACATAAATGTAAGCGTTTTATACTTTCCACTTATTTTGCTCTGCTTAATTCCTTTGTTATTGGGCGTTGGTTGGTTATTTTCTGCGGTGGGGGTATTAGTGCGTGATATTCAACAGATTACTGGAATGCTTAATCACACCCTTTTATTTCTAACGCCTATTTTTTATAGTGTTGAGGCGGCTCCACCAACACTTCAAAAGTTATTAATGCTGAACCCACTAACATTTATTGTTGAGCAATTTCGCCTTGTATTATTTTATGGGCATCCTCCTGCGCTCAAGGCGCTGACAATTTATTTGCTATTGGCCTCCTTTTTTGCTTTGGGGTCTTATATATTTTTTCAACGGTTGCGTCCAAACTTTGCGGATTTAGTTTAGTCAATGAGCGATATAGCTATAAAAGTTAATAACGTTAGTAAGCGCTACCGTTTGTTTGATAACCAGGGTTTACGCTTGTTGCATTTGGTATATTCAAAACGTATAAAAGGCATGGTGGAAATCTGGGCACTAAAAAATATTAATCTTGAAATTAAAAAAGGCGAGGCGGTTGCTATTATTGGACGCAATGGTGGCGGTAAGAGCACATTACTAGAAATCCTAACGGGAACATTAACTCCATCAATTGGTAGTGTTAAAGTTAATGGCAGAGTCTCGGCTTTATTGGAATTAGGAAGCGGATTTAATCCTGAGTATTCGGGAAGAGATAACGTTATTCTAAATGGGCTTTTATTGGGGCTTGGTAAGGATGAAATAATTAGCCGATTTTCGGAAATTGAAGCATTTGCGGAAATTGGCACGGCTATAGAGCATCCAGTTAAGACATATTCAAGTGGGATGTTGATGCGTTTGGCGTTTGCTGTTCAGGTAATATGTGATCCTGATATATTGATTATTGATGAGGCATTAGGAGTCGGCGATTTCTTCTTTCAAAGTAAATGCATAAAATATATTCGCGAATTACTTGCGCGTGGTGTAACGCTATTATTTGTTTCGCATGATATGCAAATGGTGCGCGATCTATGTAGTAAGGCTATTTTTTTGGAGGCTGGAAAAGTTGCTTATTTTGGAGAGAGTATTTCTGCAATACACGCCTATATGGGATTGACGAAGAGAGATGGAGATGAGGTGGCAAGTCCGGATAATGGCATGTTAGAAGAGGGTGTAATCTTTTCTCAATTATCTAGCACTAAATCGTCTTATATAAAAAAAATTGAAGTATACGATGAAGATGGGCGTCCAACACTGTCAGTTGCTATGGGGTCGAGGCTGAGTGTAAAGGTTACATACTGCGCTAATCAAAATGACGAACCATTCCACATCTCTATGCTTATATTAAACAGACTATCACAGCTAGTTTTTTCGGGTGGTACGTATACAAACAATTTTAATATTGAGCCAGGTGTATTCTCAGTTAAATTTACGATTTCTTTTCCAATTGAAGCTGGAGAGTATGGTATTAAATTTAATGCAGGAATAATTAGTGAATTAGGGGTGGGAGAGATAATTGATGAGACTCCTCTCCTTGGGCCAATATCTGTATGCTTTGATTACTCAAAAGTAAAAGCGCCATTCTATGGTCAATATCACATGCCAGTCGTAATTGAGTCATGCTGATATGAAGGATTCGCTACTAGATATACTGTGTTGCCCCCATTGCCACTCATCCCTGATGATAAGCGGGGCTGAATATACTGCCCAAAATTACATTATCTCTGGCTTACTTGTGTGCACTCAATGTCAATTGAAATACCCCATATTGCATGGCGTTCCATTATTCTCAGCTGAGAGTCTTGAGTCAGACATAACCGCAAATAATTTCTCCGGGCAATGGGACATGAGAAGGCGTGGATTTTTTGAAAGCAATGAGGTGTTTGGCTTCAATCCTACCGAATATTTAGAAAATTTTAAATATTCTTTTCAGATTCAGGATGTAAATCTACCAGGAGAGTTTATCCTTGAGGCCGGCGTTGGATCGGGAGTTCTATTTTTAGAGTTGGCAAAAAAATCTCCCCAGTCTCATATTATTGGGGTTGATATTGCCAGCACAGTTTTCTTTTTGGAGTCTAATGTTCGGCATTATGAAAATGCCCACATAATTCAGGCTGATATTGCACTCCTCCCTTTAAAATCATTGCGTATTGATAAAATATATAGCTCAGGGGTGATTCACCATACTGCAAACATGAGGAATTCCTTGGCGGAGCTTTATAGGTTGCTTAAAAAGAGAGGCTCTCTTTTTTTCTGGATCTATCCAGCATATATTTTTTGTGCATATGATGCGCTTAGAAAAATACTCTACAGACCCTATAAGTGGCGCAGATCAACACGACTTTGCTTCTCATGGCTCATGGCTCCAGCAATGTTTCTTTTCTTTTTTATCACAGGAAAATATTCTTATAAAAATAATTTAGAAAATTTTCAGACAATCGCTTTTAGAATTTTTGACAACATTTCACCAGAGTTTCAACATAGATCAACTGCCGATGAAATTCTCACGCTATGTCATGAAGTGGGTATTGATGACCCTCTAAAAATCAATGATTTGGGTGTGCTTTGTGTTAAGAAATAATCCCCCCTCAATTCCTGAGTTGCCAGAGGGCAGCATAGTTGGAATTAATTATTCTGGAATGCACGATACAGCTATTGCCATAGTCGATCCTTGCGGAAAAATAATTTATGCTGCGTCATTAGAGAGATATACAAGAGTTAAGCAGGATGGGAGGCCTCCAACTCTTTTTTTGCAAAATTTTCCCTGGGAGCGCGTTAAATATGTGGCGATCTCTACTGATCGCGATTTTTCTCCTCCCAGTCCATCGGATAGCACTCTATTGGATTGCTCTTTGGTGCAGAGTAGGGTGGGGGGGTTGCTGCACGCTTTTGAGTTTTATGAATTCCTGGAATCAATTCCCGTTGAAAAAAGATTTGTTCCTCATCAAATTGCTCATGCTGCATCAGCATTTTGGGGGAGTGGATTTAAGTCGGCCTTATGTTTAACATATGATGGCGGTATGTGTAACAGCCCCTGGTTTGGTGGTTTGTATTTATGTGATCAAGTAGACGGAATTACGCCCCTTAGCCAATTCAATGCTCTGAGTTACTCAAAGATTACAACTTTATATACTTTTGTTACTGCATTACTGGGCTTTACGCCCAATAAACATGAGGGCAAAGTTACGGGGCTCGCCGCCTGCGGGACCTCGACAATAAGCTGTAGGAGATTGCTGGAAAAATGGTTTCATTCGGAATTTATTTCAATTGAATCCACCTTGGAATGGATAAATATTTATGATTTAGTGCATCCCCCTGCATTGGCTGTTTTTGAAGCTAAGATGCAACCCTTTCGAGTAGCTTCACAAGAATTCTCTAAAGAAATTATCGCAGCAACGCTGCAAGAAATGACAGAAGAGCACGTAATAAAAATTTTAACTCGCGCTGCAGATAATGGATGGATGAGAAATCATATATGTTTAGCTGGAGGTCTGTTTGCAAATGTCAAAATAAATCAGAGGATTTCTGAGTTTGGCTTTGAGGAAATTTTTGTTGCGCCACCGATGGCGGATGATGGGACAGCTTTGGGTGCAGCTTGGCATGCACTTTGGCAGGAGAGTGGTTGCCCTCCCCCAAGAATGGATTCAATGTATCTTGGGTCAAGATATGATCCGGCCCTAACTGAGCAGCTGCTAGTTGGAGAGGGAATTTGTTTTGAGCGGCTATCAAATCCCGCAGACTATATTGCCAATCTTCTTTCGAAAGAGGGTGTGGTAGCTATATTTCAGGGTGCCATGGAATTTGGACCGCGCTCTTTAGGTAATCGTTCTATATTGGCTTCTGCAACCAAAAGCGATGTTAATAAGAGTTTAAACAACCTCTTAAATCGAACCGACTTCATGCCTTTTGCCCCCGTATCACGGATCGAAGATGCGGAAGATTGTTATGTTGGGATTGAGGGAGTTCTTCATACGGCTGAATTTATGACGATTACGCTTCAGTGTACTGAATGGATGAAAAGAGATTGCCCTGCAGTCGTTCATGTTGATGGGACGGCACGCCCGCAATTGGTTAGCTCAGATGTAAATCCACTAATTCATGCAATCTTGTCAAAATATATAGAGCTTACAGGGGTGCCAGCATTAGTAAATACCTCATTCAATATTCATGAGGAGCCAATCGTTTGCTCCCCCAAAGATGCAATTCAAGGTTTTTTTGAAGCAGGCTTGGATTACCTTTACCTCGAGGGGGGTTTTTTAATTGACCTTAAAAATAATATGGAGGTATCAAATAAATACCTTCGAAAAAAACTAAGACAGAAACCCCATAAACTTTTGCAACAAGAAGCTATTGTCATAAGGCAATCTACAAGACTAGCTGAGCAAGAGGTTCAGCTAGCTGAAAAAGAGTTGGTGATTAAAGAGTTGGATGATGAAATTAAAAAAATTCGCACTAAGTTGGCGGAGCAAAATTCTGTATTGCGCTTACATCGAATGGCATATGGCTCATATAATCCGCTAGCACCATTAGCTAGAATATGTCGCCGATGTTATGAGATTTTTAGGCCGCGCTTAGGGAATTTGTCGCAATACTCCCCCCGTCACTTCATCATTACTGAAAAAAAATACCATTACCCGGAGATGGTGATGCCGACTATCTCATTGGTAACCCCGTCATATAACCAGGGTGAATATATTGAGAGAACGATTAATAGCGTGCTTCGACAAAATTACCCGGCACTGGAATATTTCATTCAGGATGGTGCATCTAAAGATGCTACAGTCAGAGTTGTGCAGAAGTTTCTAGATAAAATTTCTGGTTGGAAATCCGCTGAGGATACTGGGCAATCCGAAGCAATAAATTTAGGATTTTCCCAAACTAGTGGCGAAATAATGGCGTGGCTTAATTCCGATGATTTGTTGTTACCCGGGGCTCTCCATACCGTAGCACATTATTTCAATAGCCATCCAGAAGTAGATGTTGTTTACGGAAACCGTATTCTAATAGATGAGAATGACATGAAAGTAGGACGATGGGTTATGCCTAGTCACGATGATTCAATCTTGTCTTGGGTTGATTTTATACCCCAGGAGACGTTATTTTGGCGGCGCAGCGTTTGGGAAAAGATTGGGGGAGGGGTTGACGAGTCATTTAAATTTGCAATGGATTGGGACTTAATTCTAAGATTTAGAGATGTTGGCGCAAAATTTGCTCGCATACCAATTTTTTTGGGTGCATTCCGCGTTCATCAACATCAAAAAACCTCAGTCTCTATAGATGATATTGGGAGTAAAGAGATGGCAAGAATTCGTCAGCGCGCCTTGGGTAGGGTGCCAACCCAAGGTGAAATTCGAAATGCGGTGAAATTGTATTTAATAAAGCACGTTGTTACAGATTTACTTTATAGAATTAAGAAATTGCTGGGGATAAATGAAAAAATTACATTTTAATTGTTTCATATTGAGCGTAACCATTATGTTGCTATCTGGTTGCTGGAAAAGAGAGATTGGACGTAGCTACTACCCATCTGGGAAAATTAAATCAGAGGCCCTAGTCAGGGGAGGCCTCCTTGATGGGGCTGCAACCGAATATTCAGAAGATGGAGTCAAGATTGGTGAGGCTGTATATCGATCTGGACTTCTCAATGGCCTTTCGGTTTCTTACTACGCAAATGGCGCCAAAAAAGCAGAGGCTAATTACAGGGATGGCCTATTGCATGGTCAGAGTGTTGAATGGGGGCTTGATGGCCGCGTAAAGTCTCGGATTATATTTTTTGAGGGTGGGTGCAATGGTGGATTTAAATAGGACAATTGAAAGATCTAGAGAATTAGATGCCGACATTCTATTTGAGGCACATAAAGGCTTGGAAGCTTTCGATCTAACGCTTGTAATTCCTTGCTACAACGAGGAATCTCATATAGAAAATTCAGTCAAAGAATTGCTTTTTAGTATGTCAAATACGACATTAAGCTATGAAATTATATTTATAGATGATTGTTCGCTTGATGGTACGCGCTCAAAGCTGATTGAGTTAAAAAAATTAAATGACAGAATTACTGTAATTTTTAATGATAAAAATATCGGACGTGGTGCTACAGTGACCAAGGGGTTTAGGTTGAGTAAAGCTATCGTGGTCGGGTTTATTGATATAGATTTGAGTACGCAAGCGCTATATGTCCCATATTTGACTAATTTGATTTTAAATGATGTGGCCGATGTGGCCACATGCCACCGCTCCTACAAAATTCAGATGTCAGTATTCCATAGAGTTGCAATTAGATATTTTCTTTCATATGGCTATCGCAACATTTCGCGCTGGTATCTGGGGCACAAGCTTGCAGATACTGAAACTGGCTGTAAATTCTTTTTGAGATCAAAAGTCACGTCTCTTCTCGATAAAGTTATAGATACGAATTGGTTCTGGGATACTGAAATTATGGTTTTAGCTGAAAGAAGTGGATATAGAATTCGTGAAGTTTTTTCAATATTTGTGAGGCGTCCTGAAAAGCCATCTACAGTAAAAATTACTAGAGATGTCGCTAGATATATCTCTTGCCTATTAAAGTTTAAATCCAGATTAAATGAGCATTAAATCAAATTTAAAAACGGTCATAGTTTTCCCCTTGCGTTCAGAGGCGGAAATTAGTGGAGAAAAGTCTTCGGTTGAATTTTTTAAAAAATTGCTTAGTGGCTCTGAATTTAAGATGAGTAACGGTAATAATCGGGCTTCCTTTCAATGGACTTGGCTGGAAAATATTCGAAGACTCCTTGATTTGTATCATTGCCCGGTACCAAAAGATGGTGGCGTATTGATTGTAAAAATACCAACACCCAGTCAGTTGCCATTAGCTTATTATTTAACCCGAAAAGCTAGGGGGCGAGTAATTTTTTGGATTGATGGTCTTAATTGGGAGTTAAATTCCTGGTGCATGACTTTCTCACTTTTAATCTCTGAACCTGCATTAATATTTTTTAGAATGATCTTCAATAATTCTATTTGGGTAAGGCTGGTAAGAAAAAAGCATCTTGAGCTGATTGTTTCTTCTAAAGTTCAAAAAGACAAGCTTAACCAATTAGATTTACCGTTGAGCCGCATACATATTGTCCCAAATGGAACATCTATGCTCTACGACTGTAAATTTAATGTAGAAAATTTGGCGGAGAAAAAAGAAGCCAATAAGGGGTTGAGAATTGGCTATATAGGACACTCT
Organism: Polynucleobacter sp. AP-Jannik-300A-C4; assembly: GCF_018688335.1. Classification (NCBI taxonomy): domain Bacteria; kingdom Pseudomonadati; phylum Pseudomonadota; class Betaproteobacteria; order Burkholderiales; family Burkholderiaceae; genus Polynucleobacter; species Polynucleobacter sp. AP-Jannik-300A-C4. The sequence goes on from NZ_CP061316.1 coordinate 321,208, forward strand.
TATAAAACCAAGGGTGTTGAAGATCTGCTGAGTGCTTTATATAAAGTAAAAAAAGAGCGGCTATTATTTAGTGCGCATTTTGCATTTAGCACATTAGGTCATAAAAATATTCAAAATAGAGCCAAAAACGATGGATACTTTATTAGCGGGAAGGTCAATAAGGAGCATTTTTACAGAAATATTGATTTGCTAGTATTTCCTTATTGGACGGACTGGGGTACAAACGTATACCCAAACGTTTTATTGGAGAGCTTGGAGTTTGGAGTTCCGGTAATAACAACCGATTTACCAATCATGAGGGAGTTATTTGGCTGTAATGGTATGGCGATATTCGTGCCACCCAGAAATTCAAATGTGTTGGCCGAGACATTGTTGCAGATTATGTATGGTGAAATAAAGCTACCCGAATCAAATGATCTTAAAGAGTATTTTAAGAGTAGGTACTCACAAGATCTGTCAAAAAATATATGGCTTTCAATTTTGAGTGGGGGATGAGCAGCCGTTAATGGCGATCAAAACAAAGTGTTCCATTATTATGAATTTAGTTATAAAAAAATAACAGTTCATATTGAATAGGGCAAGTTAATCTATGCAACTTTGAATTTATTTCAAAGCAATTCGGATGTATTTTGTTCAACCTTTAAAAGGTTGCCGACTATTTAATATTACGTTGCAAGTTTTACCATATATAAGAAAAAGGAACTTTATGAGTCAAATTGATCTAAAAAAGGCTGAATACTACTCCAATGCCGATATTGTTGAGAACTATGATTCTCGAAGGTTTATGAGAGGGGGTGGAAGGTATGTAGCCGATAAAGAGGTAGAAATAATATCAACATTACTAACTTATGCCGGCATACAGTCTGGGGGGGTGGCATTGGATTGCCCAACTGGAACCGGACGTTTTATTCCGATTCTGAAAAAATATGGTGTAACTGTTTTGGCTTCTGATATTTCAGAGGCCATGTTAGCGCATGCTGCTCGATTTAAAGCTGACAAATACCTGAGAAAAAGCGCCGAAAATCTTGGACTTAAGGATGGCTCAGTTGATGTTTGGTTGATGAGCCGTTTTTGTTTCCACTTTGATGATCCCTCCCCCTTTCTCAAGGAGGCTTCTAGGGTTTTGAAAGAAAATGGTTTTTTAATTGCTGATTTTTATAATTGGACTCCTCGTTCATGGATTCCTGGAAAACAATCATGGCTAGGTGGCCGAACTTACTTACATTCCAAGTCAGCAGTAAGTGAGATGGCAGCTGAAAATGGATTTTCAATAGTTGAAGCTATTCCAGTATTTGCTGTTGCACCTTATTTATATGGCTTCACACCAAGCATTGTGCCGATTGCCATCGAGTCATTATCTAATTTTTTCCTATCTGGATTGAAAACTAAGACATATTATTTGCTTAAAAAGGTTAATAAATAATTATAAGGTTGGATATTAAAAATTAACTAAAAATTAATTAGTATGAAATGTAAATTTATGTATTTATATGAATAGTATTGAATTCTTATCCCTTATATTTGGTTCGATAGCTGTATTAACAGCGGCCGGTCTTTGGTCGACATTTTTTTTTCGCAACCTACAATCTTTAGAAATTATTTCAATCGCAGTATTCGCTGGAATTTCGACAATTGCTTTAATTGGTCAGGTAACATTTTATTTTCTTGGATCATTTTCTACGGGCGTAATTATTATCGTAGGCATCTCAATTTTAGGGGTTATAGGAGTTTATCTAAAAAGATCTTTAATAGCACCTGGCATTAATTTAAGACAATTAAGCCCATTAATAATTGTGTTATGTAGTGCTTTAATTTTGGATTTAGCAATCCTAACAAAAGGCCCTCGGGATTATCCCGGATCAAATAATCCGGACATGTGGTACTACGCTGCTGTGGTGGAGGCAATTTCAAACGATGATAATAATTACATTAGCTATCCAGTTGCGTTAAAAAAGGTCTCCAAGCAAATTGCTGCGAATATTGGGGGTGCGTTTACATTGTTTTCTATGGAAAAAGGGGAACACCAAAACAGTATTCATGACATTCTGGTTGATTCCTTTGTAAGAGATGATTACTTTTACTTTCCAGGAAAAACTCCGCTAATAATGGGGGTTACAACAAGAAATGGTGCGGAATTTATCGTTGCCTATTTAAAAAATATTTTTAATTTAGAGGTTAAGGTTGCCTACAACTTAATCTTTGGGATTTATCCGATACTATCTGGCTTGGCAGCATTGTGGCTTGTTAGCTTTCTTAATTTAAGCCCCAAAACTATTCAGCGTGTTGCGATACTATCTTCTTTTAGCCCGCTGATATATGGCGGGGCATTTACACAGTGGCCAGCGATGACATTGGGAATACCATTAATTGCATTTACTATGGGTGTTATTTTTAGGATTTTTTTTACTCCTACTAATGCAATGGGCATCATATTCTCGCTGGTTATTGTTGGATCGGTTTCAGTCTACCCTGAAGGTTTAAGTATTTTATTTTTACCTACACTGTACTTGTCTATTCGAGCCTTTAATTCGAATAAGAAGCTTATTATCCAAATTTTCAGGATTATATGGGGGCCGCTGATATTTATTATTCTTGTGGGGGGTATACCGTCTGTTGTTTTGAGTCTCTATCGGATATTAAAAATTACAGGTAAATTTGCCGTAATGCCAGGCCCTGATTATGTGAGCAATGGCACAATTTTCTATTCAATGTGGATTCAACCAAGTTTTTTGCATAAGAAATTAATTTGGATAGATAATCCTGATTGGATTTCGGGGTTATTTAGGTTTGATGCATATTCTGTGCTGCACCTAGTCGCCATCATTCTTGGTACGCTATGCACCTTCGCAGTTGTGTTTGCTCCATGGGTTCTGAGTCATAAGCATCAACAGGTTACTCGTATATTTAGCGCTGCTTTTATTGCTCTAGCCATTACTCTGTTTTTAGTGGGAAGCGCCTATTCAATAGATAAGTTAATTTACTACTACCCAATTTTCTTTGCTGTAGTCGTAGCCCTAGTAATTGATAGAGATTCAGATTCTAAATCTACGGGACCACTAGATGTGAGGAGAATTATTTTATTTTCATGGATATGTTTAGCATCATTTAGCATTGGTGGATTGGCATACGCAGAGCTTGAAAATGGGGAATATTTTATTCCAGACAAAAATTTTCTTTTGGAAAAATATACAGATTTACGCTCTACTTTAGCTTTATTTCCCAAAAAAATAGACAGGCTTATGGTGGCAATTCCAGATGAAATGCCGCAACTTTGGGTGACTCACTACATGGGATTTCAGTCTATGGTGCTCCCACACGGTTTAAATTATCTTAGCAATTTTGTTGAAACAGCGAAAGTCAAGCGTAAGACCGACTATCCTGGGGAATATGAATACATGATTATTCCAGGAACTAATTACCCAACAATTGAGGATTATCGGTATATTCAAAAATCTTCTTTGTGGGGTAATGGTTTGTTTGCTATTGTCCCAAGAGGTTTCTTTTTTGTTGCGGCTGATCCAATTAGTTATGGGCCCGTTAAAGACCGGGCATTCTTCAGACTGGAGCGGGATGGAGCTGGTCGCCCATATCGCTGGGTTAATACTGGGCTGAAATATAAGTACTTCAATAGGGATCTTATTGGTGCTGGCGCTATTGGCTTAAGGGCTGATTGCGAGTCTGTTAATGCAGATAAAGTAAACCTCGCAGTTATAGTTGATAATAAGAAGGTTGAAGGTTGGATCCTTCAAGGTCGTCAAAAGTTTCAGTTAGAGATTCCTGCAACTCTTGAAAAGAGTGGGACTATTGAGATAGTTAACGAGAATCCTAGGCCAATTGTATTTCCACGTGATGAGAGGCCGGTGACATTTCGCTGCTTCTCGGTCCAAATTGGAAATAGTAGTTTGTTTACAGATCCGAGTAGACGTCCAGTTATTACTTCTGGCGGTGCTATTGATTTAGTTAGATCTGATATATTGGGCTTATATGGTGATGGTTGGGCTGAGAAAGGTGTTAGTTTTTTAATGCCGAAATCTAGTGATCTTCGGCATGTGACTATAAGTGGTAGTCGCTCTCCAGGGCTATTTTCTGGTGGAGATTTAGTTAAGGTGAGGGTTGGGGGTGCTAATTTGACTGTTCACTCTGTAAATTCAGGTGATTTTTCTATAGATATTCCCGTACCAGCTTTAAATGCAGACGAATTGTTGACGATAGAATTTGGTGGCGCAATCAGACTACCGCTTCCCGACGTAAGAAATGTATCTGCTTTTATATCAAAAATTGCGATAACCAAATGACTGTGCTTGCATCACCTATTTATTTGGGCCCGCTCCCATATCGTATAACAATGAGATTGCTTTACGGCCGAAATTACGTTAAACGATATCGCTTAGTTAGTAGACTGCTCCCCGATAAGTGTAGTGTAGTTGAGCTCTGTTGCGGTTGTGGCTATTTATATGAAAAATTTTTGGCAACAAGAGGCATTCGCTATGTTGGCGTAGACATGCTGGAAAGAATGCTCAAAAAATTGAAAAGTATGGGTGTTAAAACCGTAGCAGGAGATGCGTTGTTTGTGGAAATTGAAAAAGCAGATTACTGCATTATGTTGGGCTCACTCTATCATTTTTTCCCCAAAGAGGATTTGCTGCTTCAGCGCATGACTCGTTTAGGTCAAAAGGCAATACTACTTGAGCCAATAATAAATTATACACATAGCAGTAATTTTCTCATTGCATATATTTCCCGTATATTGAGCTATATAAAAGGCACTAGCTCGTCTGAGAGAATAAATTCTGAGATGCTGGATGTGATTCTTATGAGGGCTGGCGTAACGGTATTATTGGATAAGGTTGTTTTGGATGGCTTTTATAGACTCATAATATTCCAAAAAAATAATCATACTTAGACGTTTTGATTTAAATTATTCGATCAATACCACTCTAATTAATTTATATGTTATTTGCTGATTATTCTTTTTGGTTTTTTTTGGTAGCAACCCTTTTCTTGGTCAATTGCATGCCCTTGATAAGCATTGATCAGTCAAAAAATACGAGGATTTTATGCAAAATTTTTGACGAGAAGTGTACGTTGTCTAGGGTATTTATGATTACGTCGTGCATTTCATTTCTTTTTATTTACTCAAATAACTCCAGCGTCTACCCTATATTTGCTCTTGGTGGATTGACTTATATTGCACCATTTATTGCAGAGCGATTTAAGTGCAGGGCATTTATATTAGTGCCCATATTTGCTTGTATTTTGACCTTGGTGTACTACAAATATACGACGTTAATAATTGAGATGCTGTCGAAAATAACGCATGGAAATTTAGGTGAAATTATTGCTAGTACAAAAATCGAAATTGGCATTGCGCCACTAGCAATTTCTTTTTTCACTTTTGAGTTTTGTCACTACTTGATTGATGTGTACCGTGGAAAACCAAGGATTCAAAAGGTCGATGAGTTTCTTGCCTTCGCTCTATTTTTCCCTACATTAGTTGCTGGGCCGATTAAGAGATATAACGATTTTCTTGATGAATTAAGACGATCTTCTTTGAAATTGGAGCTCGAACACACTGTATCTTCATTCCTTAGAATCATTATAGGCTTGTCAAAGAAGTTGTTTATTGCAGATCCCATAACTAAATTAATTAATGATATGTATGCAGATGGAGCAATGCCAAGTCTCCATGGTTTGACTACTGTTGGTTTCATACTATTGCTCTACGTACGAATATACATAGACTTTAGTGCTTATAGTGATATTGCTATTGGTTGTGCAAGACTTTTTGGCATTAGGATCCCTGAAAATTTTAATTTTCCTTTTATTGCCACCAGCATTTCAGATTTTTGGAGGCGTTGGCATATTTCTTTAAGTTCCTGGATTCGGGATTATCTATATATTCCGCTTGGTGGTAATAGGAAAACCATAATAAGGGGAATTATTAACGTCTGTGTCGTAATGTTTGTTGCCGGTCTCTGGCATGGGGCGGCATGGAATTTTGCTTTATGGGGCATTTATCATGGTATTGGTTTGGCAATACAAAATACTTACGCCAAATTAGTGCCCACTAAATCTATTTTTTCGATTACTCATTCCCCCCTAGTTGGCTTTGTGCTAACTTTCTGCTTTGTTAGCATAGGGTGGGTTTTATTCTTTTACCCACCGCTTAATGCACTTAAGATTATCTCAACGCTCACCAATTGATCTTAGATTTATGAAAATATTTGTTGCAATTTTTTCAGGGTTTATAGCGGCAATTTTGTCAATTATTTTGATTTATAGGATAAGCCTTCCATCGGAGGCATTTATATATGTGGCATTTTAAAGTTACCAAAAAAATAGCTAGGATTTTTTGGTGCTCTTATTTACTGGGGCTGCTTGTATCGGTTGTCTATGTTAACTACTTTAATTTATATGGTTATCCTCAAGAGCATAAATTCTTCCGCTTTAATTCGCAGTATTCTGCATCTAATTATATGTACCAGACGGCAAGAATGGTCCGTTCTTTAGCTGATCAAGCTATGGTTGGTAAGTCTAAATTGATTTTGCTTGTGGGGGATTCCAAATTAAGAGGTCATGGCACAACGGCATATCATTCGGTGTCTGCCCAACTTGAAGGGTATTTTTCAAATGATCCTTCGGTCGCCGTCCTCAATTTATCTCGTGATGGCTTGAATGGGATAACCCCTTACGTAATCCATGAATATATTTTAAGGTTTTATCCTGATACATATTTAATTACAAAGCTAGATAACTATCCTAGAATTAAGCCTTCAATGGAAGGGCTTTTTACAATATATGATATTTGGGCCACAGGTAAGACATCTGCAAATATTGATTTAATAGATCAAACTGATTTAAAGCGGGGCAAAGAATTTAAACTCATTGCCTTGGCTAATCGCTATTTCGGAGTAATTGATTTTGGGCAGAGCTTTAGATACGCTGTAGCACAACTTCTTTACACTGATGCTGTAAGATATAAACAAATCTCAATATTTCAGCCAATTAAAACTTCAAAAGATTTTGATGCAGATTATTATTGGCACTTAGATAACCCAAACTACACGGAGGTAAATATTATTGCCGAGGTGGAGTATTGGCAGAGCTTTTCTTCAAGAGCTCTTGACCGTATATATTTAGATGAAGTATTTTCAAAAGTGCCTACAGCGCAATGGAAAAAGGTCATTTTAATGACTGAAATGCCTGTTCCATACATGCGCAAGAGGGCTTCTCTCAACGGAAAAAGTTATAAATCGGCACAAGATTTATTTGAAGGATATTACATATCCAAGGGCGCGAATCTTATAAATGGTGGAATTGTGCTTCAGGACAACATAGATTATTCAGATATGGTTCATTGGAGTAAGTTTGGTGCAAAAAAAATGGCCAAGAAAATTCATGATATTTACTATGAAAAGTATAATTAATCCAATGTTTCCAGAAGAAGTGTCAAGTCGTGAGTAAAAATATTTTGATCCCGTTTACAAGGCCATATGTTTCAAAGGCAGGGCTTGTGAATTTGCAGAAAGTGGTTAACTCTTCTCATCATTGTGGTGACGGATTTTATACGGAGTATTGCTCGCAATTATTGGAGAAGGCGTTAGGTTGCGGAAAAGTTTTAATGACATCTTCTTGCACCCATGCTATAGAGTTGGCCGCTTTACTTTTAGAGCTTAGTCCTGGTGATGAGGTGCTTATCCCTTCATTTGCATTCCCATCATGTGCAAATGCATTTGTTTTGAGGGGTGCAAACCCCATATTTTGTGACTCTAATTTAGAAACGGGGAATATTGATGTCGATAAATTAGAGTCATTAATAACTGAACGGACTAGAGCAATTCTGTTGATTCATTATGGGGGTGTTGCCTGTGATATGGATAAAGTGGTGGGGGTTGCTAGGAAAAACAACCTGACTTTGATTGAGGATTTAGCACATGGTCCATTTGCCTCATATGGCGGAAAAAAATTAGGGACTTTTGGTGATTTGGCGACGCTTAGCTTCCATCATACAAAAAACTTTAGCTCAGGCGAAGGCGGAGCGCTAATTATTAACAATAAGAAATATCTAGAGCGCGCAGAGATTATGCGTGAAAAAGGCACGAATCGCTCAAAGTTTATGAGGGGTCAAGTTGACAAATATACTTGGGTCGACGTCGGTTCAAGTTACTTGCCATCTGAATTTCAAATGGCAATTCTTGCTGGGGCGCTTGATGATAGGTTTGAGGTTCAGTCTGAAAGGATGGCTATATGGGACCGCTATTTCAATTGCCTTAATTCCTGGGCAATCGATAATGGAGTGGCACTTCCATCGGTGCCGATGAAGTGTTCACATTCTGCCCATGTTTTCTATCTTCGCCTCCCATCTCTGCGAGACCGGACTCGATTTATAGCATTTATGAGGGATAGGAAAATCGATTGCCCTTTTCACTATCAGTCCTTAGATAACTCTCCAATGGGTCTAAACTTTTTTTCGTCTGATTCTCGGAGGCTCGCTAAAGCTGAGTTGCTAAGTAATACACTGGTTAGACTTCCATTGTGGTTTGGTTTGAGTGCCCATGACCAGGGAAATGTGATTGATGCTGTGTCTAGTTTTTCGATATAAAGGCATTGTGATTAATATTGGCGGTTTAAAAGCTCGCGTATGAATACACCATTGGTGACTGTTGCCGTCCCATCTTTTAATCAGGGGGCATTTCTTGATGCTGCTTTAGCTTCCATTTTTCAGCAAGATATACCTTTAGAGGTATTCGTAATGGATGGCGGATCCACTGATGGCACTATCGATATAATTAAAAAGTGGGAGCATTTGCTTAGCGGCTGGAGGAGTCATAGGGATGATGGTCAGGCGTCTGCCATTAATGAGGGTATTGCGCTTGGTAAAGCCCCCTTTGTTTGCTGGCTAAACAGCGATGATCTTTTTTTACCCGATGGATTAAAAAAACTGCTTTTCAGGCTTATGGATTTACCAGATGCGCCCATGGTTTACGGACAAGCTTGGAACCATATCTACCCATCCGGAAAATTGACCCCAATTTGGGTGGAGCCTTTTAGCGTTTTAAGGCTATCAAGAAGATGCATTATTGCCCAGCCCGCAACTTTAATTAGGCGTTCTGCGTGGGAAAGCGTGTGCGGTTTAAATAAACATCTTCAGATGGCTATGGACTACGATTTATGGTGGCGTCTTTATAGACAAGTTGGCAATCCTTGCTTTCTGGATCAGTTTGTAGCCATCAACACCATACATCAGAATACTAAAACCACAACTAGGAGGCGATTGCATTATCGGGAGGCTATGGGCATTGTATATAAGTACTATGGCTCAATTCCTTTGAAATGGTGGCTTTATATACCTTATTCCGTTTGTTACAAAACCATAAGAAATAGATTATTAAGGTACTTTAATGAAATTGGCTATTGATTAGCCCAATAACTTTTTCCCATTTTTGGCCGATGTTCAAATAATTTTCCTTATCGTTGTATGAGAGTCCTTCATTTTTATAAGACCTATTTCCCTGATTCATTCGGTGGAGTTGAGCAAACCATTTTTCAATTAGTGGCTGGATCCACTCATCTCGGAGTGAAATCAACCGTGCTATCACTCTCTTCAAAGAAGAGTAATGACGCTATTGGGTTTGGCGGACAGCGAATTGTGACGTGCAAGAGCAATTTCAAGATTGCATCTACAAACTTCTCTTTAAGTGCATTCCAAAAATTTGCAGAGCTTTCAAAGACGGCAGATATTATTCACTATCATTTTCCATGGCCATTTATGGATATGGTCCATTTTTCAATTAATCACGGTAAACCATCTGTTGTTACATACCATTCCGACATAATCAAGCAAAAATTTCTTTTGAATTTATATCGCCCATTGAAAAATAAATTTTTAACTGATGTTGATGCTATTGTTTCGACTTCACCAAATTATTTTGTGACCAGCAATCTTTTGCAGCAGCATAGAGATAAAGTAGAGGTCATTCCAATTGGAATAGATAGAGCTTTATATCCGCCTATAGAGTTGGGCCGGTCTGAAAAATGGCGATCAATAATTGGCGAAAAGTTTTTTCTATTTATTGGCGTCCTTAGGTATTACAAAGGTATCAGCATACTTCTTGACGCCTTGGCCCTTGGTGATCTGCCTACAGTTATCGTTGGAGCGGGAGCAATTGAGGGCGAGTTAAAGAAGCAAGCTGCCTCATTGGGCTTGAAAAATGTAAAATTTTTGGGGTTCTTGTCAGATCAAGACAAAGTAGCGATCATTGATTTATCTTTTGCGATAGTATTTCCATCTCACCTACGATCTGAAGCTTTTGGGATTTCGCTCTTAGAAGGTGCGATGTTCGGTAAGCCAATGATCTCAAGTGAAATTGGAACTGGAACCTCATTTATTAATATTGATGCGGATACGGGTATTGTGGTTCCTCCCTCGTCCCCAAGGGATTTGCACCTTGCGATGATTTACCTATGGAGAAATCCGCAGATAGCAAAAAAAATGGGGATTAATGCAGCCAAGCGTTATTTTCAATTATTTACTGCCGATAAGATGTGTCGGAGTTATCATGATCTTTACAAGCGGATTATTTGAGGACGTCCTTATTTCTGGTTAATCAGAATTGAGTAGATCGCTCCATAGGAGGTATTTCCTGGTTTTAATTGGGAGTCGAGCGAAATTATTTAGGTTTTTGATGCTATATTTTGTACATGTTGTCTGGATCTAGAATAGTCAAATGAATGTCCTAGCAGTTTCTTTCTTGTGCTCGTTACTCATCTCCCTCTGGGTGCTGCGCTTTAGTCACATACATTCCCGCTTTACTGCTGACTCCGATCTCTCGGGGGTGCAAAAGTTCCATGCTATAGCCGTACCTCGTATTGGTGGAGTTGGTATTTTTGTGGGTGTATTGCTTGCTTTGTGCGTGCGCTATTTTCAGAACTCAAGTGTTGACCATTTTGGCCTCCTATTAATTTTTTCTGCTTTACCTGCTTTTTTAATTGGCTTGCTCGAAGATGTCACCAAAAGAGTTGAGGTGAAGGTCCGGCTTTTGGCTTGTATGGCATCAGCAGGTTTGGCTGGTTATCTTTTTAATGCTTGGTTAGGCGGTCTGCAGATTTTTGGTTTTGATAGCTTGATGCTTGCATATCCAGCCTTCTCAATTTTGATTACTTGTTTTGCTGTGTCTGGCGTTGCCAATGCATTTAATATTATTGATGGCTATAACGGCTTATCTTCTATGGTTGCGGTAATCATTTTATCTGGCCTTGCGTATGTTGCTTTTCAGGTAAGTGATTTCCCCATCATGATTAGTGCGCTAGCCATGATTGGGGCATTATTTGGCTTCCTGGTTTGGAACTATCCTCGTGGGCTGATTTTTCTGGGCGACGGTGGGGCTTACTTCATTGGGTTTTGGATTGCTGAACTCTCTGTCTTATTGACCTCACGCCACCCAGAAGTTTCAAAGTGGTTTCCATTACTGCTATGTTTTTACCCGATCTTTGAGACGCTTTTTACGATCTATCGTCGCGCAATTCTAAGGCGTACTCATCCTGGCATGCCGGATGCCTCACATTTGCACCAACTTATCTACATGCGGATTATCCGTTGGTCTACTGGCAGTGACGATGGAGTTTTAGTAACGGAACGGAACTCCATGACTTCACCTTATCTGTGGGTTTTGGCCGCCCTTTCAGTTATCCCCGCAATTTTATTTTGGCGTTACCACATAGTATTAAAAGCTTTTTCAGGGGTATTTGCTGTTGTATATGTCTGGATTTACTGGAGTATTGTGCGTTTCAAGGCGCCCCTTTGGTTGCGCATAAGAAATC